>JANYCI010000307.1 GCA_025360325.1 Limisphaerales bacterium
AAAAACGGCGCGAACTTTTCAGTCCGCGCCGTTTTGATTTCAAGGTAAAGAATTATTTCTTTTTCTTGCCCGTGGGCACCGTCGCAATGGTCTGCAAAATGCGGCTCGCAATCTTGTAGGGGTCGCCCTGCGAATTCGGGCGGCGATCTTCGAGATAGCCTTTGTAGCCGTTGTTCGCAAAGCTGTGCGGCACGCGGATGGACGCGCCCCGGTTGGCGATGCCGTAGTTGAATTTATCAATGGACTGCGTTTCATGCAGGCCGGTGAGGCGGAGATGATTGTCGGGGCCGTAGACCGCGATGTGTTCGTTTTTGTATTTGTCGAACGCGGCCATGAGCGCTTCAAAATAATCTTTACCGCCGACTTCGCGCAGGTGCGTGGTGGAGAAGTTGGAGTGCATCCCGGAACCGTTCCAGTCCACATCTTTGCCGAGCGGCTTGCAATGGTAGTTCACATCCACACCGTAGCTTTCGCACAGACGGTTGAGAAGATAGCGCGCCATCCACATCTGGTCGGCGGCGTGCTTGGAACCTTTGCCGAAGATCTGAAATTCCCACTGGCCCTTCGCCACTTCGGCATTGATACCTTCGTGATTGATGCCAGCGTCGAGGCAGAGGTCGAGGTGCTTCTCAACAATTTCGCGGGCGATGCAACCCACGGCGTCGTAGCCGACACCGGTGTAGTAAAGCCCCTGCGGAAACGGATAACCGTGGCACGGGAAGCCCAAGGGCTTGCCGTCTTTGTAGAGAAAATATTCTTGCTCGAAACCGAACCACGCGCCGGGGTCGTCAAGAATGGTGGCGCGGGCGTTGGACGGATGCGGCGTCTTGCCATCGGGCATCATGACTTCGCACATCACGAGCACGCCGTTTTTGCGGGTGGTGTCAGGATAGAGCGCCACGGGCTTGAGCATACAATCGGACGTGCGGCCTTCGGCCTGACGCGTCGAACTACCATCGAAACCCCACATCGGGAGTTCTTCGAGTTTGGGAAATTTTGCAAATTCCTTGATCTGCGTTTTGCCACGGAGGTTAGCGACGGGTTCATAGCCGTCGAGCCAGATGTATTCTAATTTATATTTTGCCATGTGCGTGTTGTTGGTTTTGTCGTTTGAAAAACAGGTTGTTCGCCCGGCGTCGCCAGTGATTCGCGGCAAACCTGTGATTTGGATTTTTTAGCAGGGCGGATGCCAGACTGCAATCCTTTCGTTTGAAAATTTGCGTTTGCCACGGCCGACAAGGGTTTTTGCGAGCAACTTTTTTTTCGGTAAAATAAAAACCACCGTCGCGCCTGTCGCTTTTTTTTCAACGTGGACAAAACCCGCCGCCATCGGCGATAGTCCCGCGTCATGCTCAAAGTCAAAGACACGCTCCGCGCCACGGTGCATCTGGCCTTTGACGGACGTGTGTTCAAGGCTTACCACGGGCCGGACGCCGCGACACGCTTCGCCAACGAGGTGCGCGTGCTCAAACATCTCGAAGCGCGCGGCTGTGATTTTGTTCCGCGATTGCTCGAAGCCGATGAAACCATTCCCCGCATCATCACGACCAACTGCGGCCAGCGCGTCGAGCGGCTCGATGATAAACGGTGCGCGGAAATTTTCGGCGAACTGGAAAAATTCGGCGTGCGCCACGACGACCCGGACATTCGTAACGTCACCTACCGCCTCCGCGACGGACGCTTTTGTTTGATAGATTTCGAGTTCGCCACCATTTTGCCGGAAAACAATTCTGCATGAGCCACGACCAATTTCTTTTTTAATCTGAAATTATGCACTTGGCAAACCGAACTGATTTTATCCGCAGATTCCACCGATTGACGCAGATGGAAAAGTTTTTAATCTGCGAACATCCGCGGCATCTGCGGACAAATTTTGTGAACGACCTCATTTCATTTCAACCGCGAAACGCACAAAATATACCGACCAAAAAATTTCTCCTTTCGCGTATTTCGTGTATCTCGCGGCCACAAATTCCCGCCCATGAAAAAAATTAAAAACACCTGCACTGCCCTGCACTGGTCCGGCTGCTCCGACGTGGGGCGCTTTCGTAAAAACAACGAGGACGCCTTTCTCGGCCTGCAATTCGATGCGCAGGAAGTGTTCCGCCTCGGCAAATTCGGCGCGGCCACTACGGAGAAAAATGATTACGCCTTCGCCGTGTGCGACGGCATGGGCGGTGCCAAGGCTGGCGAATACGCTAGTAACATCGCCGTGGAAAAAATCACCAAGCTGCTGCCACGCACGTTCCGCAAATTTATGGACGACGACAAAAAGGCCGCCGCGATCCTAGACGAATTGTTCGCGCAAGTTCACCGCGCACTCGTGTATCTCGGCGGCAGCTACGAGGAGATTGAGGGAATGCAAACCACGATGAGCCTCGGCTGGTTCACGCCGGGAAAATTGATTTTTGCCCACCTCGGTGACAGCCGGATTTATTTTTTGCCCGCGAATAAAAACGAAATTTCTCAACTCACCGCCGACGACACGCACGTCGGCTGGCTCTTTCGCACCGGGCAGATCAACGAACGCGAGGCGCGCACGCATCCGCGCCGCAACGTGCTGCAAAAAGCGCTCGGCGGCGCGAACCAGTTTGTGAATCCGCAAGTCGGCGCGGTGAAATGTGCCCACGGCGACATTTTTTTATTTTGTTCCGACGGCTTGGTGGACGGGCTTTACGATCACGAACTCGTTGACCTCCTGCGCGCCGAGGCGGACGATGATGCAGCCAAAAGAATCGTGGCAGCGGCCGTGAATAATTCCGGTCGCGACAACACCACGGCCCTAGTGGTGCGGGTCTGTTGAACTGAAACGAATCGAAGCCAGCCGTAATTCCGCCCAGCCGCTGGGAACAATTCTCCCTCTCCGCTGGGGAGAGGGCCGGGGTGAGGGGAAACAAAACGCCCAAATGTTGATTTTGGAAACACGCCCGATTCACCACCCAAATTCACAAACACTTGCCGCCCGCAGGTTCGTGGCTTAATTTTGCGCCGTTGAAAAAATCCAGCCGCCAAATCATCCCGCGCAAGACGGTGTATCGTCTCTCGATTTATTTACGCTGCCTCGCGCGCCTGCGCGAAAATAAAATCGGCACCGTTTCCAGCGAAGCGCTCGCCAAAGCCGCTGGCGTCAAGCCCACGCAACTTCGCAAAGACCTCGCGTATTTCGGCACGTTCGGCACGCGCGGCCTCGGCTACGATGTGCCGGAACTCTCCCAGAAAATTTCCGACGAACTCGGCACGTCGAGCCTGCAACCCGTCATCCTCGTTGGCGTCGGCAACCTTGGCCTCGCGCTGCTGTCGTATCGCGGTTTTGAAAAAGAAGGTTTTGAAATCATCGCCGCATTCGACGCCGTGCCAGATCGCAAGCGCGACAAGGAAATTGCTCAACCGATTTTTGGTATGGATAAACTGCTGGAATTTATCCACGAAAAAAATGTGAAGATGGCCATCCTCTCCGTGCCTACCGCCGTCGCGCAAAACGTCGTCAACACGTTGGTGGATGCGGGCATCGCGGGTATTTTGAACTTCGCACCCATCGTCCTCGCCGTGCCGGAAGACGTGATGGTAAACAACGTGAACCTCGCGATCGAACTGGAAAACTTGAGCTACTTCATCCAGAGCTGAAAGTGTGTTTGGTAGGGCGGCGCTGCCGCGCTGCTGGTGTGAATCCCAAGTTGGTGCGGAAAGGCGGCGCGGCAGCACCGCCCTACCAGCCAATGTCCCGATACTTTTTTTCCAGCCCAGCCCCGCCCGCGATTTTTTTCGCTTCGCGCGAAAATTTTTTATCCATCACCACTGTTTTGAACGGCATGCAGTTGTTCGTCGCCATGTTCTGCAAGTTCGTGCTGGTCGTGAAATTATTTTCAATCTGCAAATCGTGGATGCGATCCGTCCACACAAAAAGCCACTTACCATTCGGCTGCGGGTCGAGGACGTTGCGTGAAATGTTCCAGCCCGCCGAGCCGTCGTCGGGATAGATCAAGCGCGATAACGAGTGAACATAATTGCCTTCAATACGTCCGCCCGGCTGCTCGCCGAGAACGTAAATCGCACCGCCGTCCTTGGGCAACTCCTGCTGCGTGTCGAACACTTTGTTGCACAAAATTAAATTATTCCTCGGCACCGTTGACGCGGGAATTTCCGCATTGCCCCACCACCAACCGAGCGCGATGCCGCCGTAAGGCACGCCGCGAATGTCGTTGTGCGAAATCTCCACCGCCTCCGTAAAAAATCCGCTGATGGCTTCACCCTGCTTGTAATCCAGACTGACCTTGCGGATAAAGTTATTGGAAATTTTGTCGCGCGCACAAACGCCTTCGACACCATTCGTGAACAATTGCCCGTCGCCGATGACGTAGTGCTGCGGGTGGCCGATGTTCACCGCGTTGCCAGAAATGTCATTGAAAACATTGCCGATGATCGCGCTGTCCACCACGTCGTTCGCGAGGCTGACCGCACTGCCGCTCGCAAGATGCGTAAAATGATTCCGCTCAAAGCGAATGTTTTCCGCGTTGCGAATCTCCACCGTCGCCTGCGGCAGATCGCAGATGTCGTAATGAGTCTTGTGCCAGTTGCCGTCCGCACGAAACTTGGTGTAGAGGCCGAGGCTCTGCACGCCCACCATGCCGCGCGAGTCGCCGACTTTTTCGAGCAGCCAGTGGTCGTAGGTAAATGTGATTCCGCTAAAGACGAGATTTTTCACGCGGTCATTCGTCGCGTTGCCAGAAATTTTTAGCAGCCCTTCGCTTAACGGCGCAATGACTTCGGCCCTGCTCATGTCTTCACCGTCGCGGGCAAAATAATAAAGCGTGTGCGTGACGCGATTGAAATAATAATGTCCAGGTGAGTTCAAGAATTCAAAAGCATTGCGGATGGTGAATTGATTCGTAGGGCCGATGTTGCAGCCCCACGCCATCGTTGCCGCGATTGCTCCATACGGCTGCTGAAGTTTGATAACGCGAAAATTATTTTCCAGCGTCACATCGCGCGCACACAGCACGAGAAAATTCCAAGTGCGATGCTGCAAGAGTTCCACATCCGATGGATTTGTGAGCACCGGAACTTCCGCCGGATTGAATTGAATTCCGTCCAGTGTTTTCCCCGGCGTCTCCGCCCACGGTTCAGTGCCAGCGATGATAAATTCACCCCACGTTCCCCTGCCCATGAATTCTTTTTGCGTCATCGCCGCGCGCTGGCCGTTAACAAACAAACTTCGCAGCTTGCCGTCCCAATTTAGTTTTGCGGAATAAATCCGGGCATGATCTAGCGTCCAGTTCGTCACCAGCACCCCGCCGCTGATGACCGGCGTTTCCTTTTTGTAGGCGCGATAAATGATGTTGCAGCCGTTGTGCCCGGAATCCGCCGCGCTGAATTCAAGCGGCGTGGTGACGCGATAATTTCCCCCGCGCAGATTCACCACAATGTCACCGGGCATTTTTTGATTCACCGTTCGCACTGCGTCGCGTGCGTGGGCAAAGGTGAGGAATGGTTTTGCCTTTGTTCCAGGATTCGCGTCGTCGCCCGTCGGCGAAATAAAAAATTCACGCGCCGGCGCAGCGGCGGCAAAA
>JANYCI010000328.1 GCA_025360325.1 Limisphaerales bacterium
AATATTGTGGAGCAACCAGGAGCCCAGCACGTCGCTAGCGCTGCTGGCATCATGTATTTGTTTGATCCTTTCAATAGCCCGGAGTTTCGGAGAAGTATCAGTGACACCAAAGATCCCCAGCATGAAGTGCCCATTCTTGATTCACAGGACATCATTCTAGCCGAGATGCGCGCCCGAATCAAAGTAATCCGAAATTTGCGCTCCGGTGAAAATATTCAGACGCCGGTGGCTTTCATCGTCGGCAAGTGCGATGTGTGGTTACATTTGTTGAATGGCAAATCACTTCGCAATCCAGTTCAAAATGGCAGGCTGGACATCGCCACTGTTGAGGAAAATTCTGGCATTGTTCGTGCGCTCCTGTATCAGCATTGTCCGGCAGTGGTTGCCAATGCAGAAGCCTTGAGTAGCAATGTCGTATTTTTTGCGGCAAGCTCATTTGGTCATTCGCCCATTAAAATCGGACCGAGAGAATATGCCCCTGATCCGACAAAACTTCAGCCATCGTTTGTTGAAGTTCCTTTGCTATGGATTATGTCCTACGTTTGCCCGGCTTTATTTGTTGATGGTAAAATAAGCGAATCAACTCTCTCGCCTTAAACTATTGGCCAAGCAATCACCTAGACCATGCCTCAACAACTAATCTATACCAGCGCGCCGCGTGGAATTGTTGCCGGCCGGTCGGGGCACTGCACCGTTGCGCGCAGCGCCAAGATGCGTGAGCCGCTCATGCTTCAGTTGGAAAAGTTTTGTTACTATCAGCACCTTTCGTTGACTGGTGGCCAAGAGCGTCCGATTTATTCCTGTCGCATCGTGGACATTCGCGGAACTCGTTTCCATGTTTTAAGCCGGATTCAGGACGCCGGCTTGGATTTTACCGGGCGGACGAATTTCATCGCGCATCATTTGGTTTTCACGCCGGAAGAAATCCGGCAGTTTCCCACACCGCCGGTAATTTTGCGCGAGTGGCCGGGCTGGGTGAAGTCGTGGACCAAAGACCCGCAGATGCTGGAAAATGAAGATCTGCCGGATCTCGCTGCCCTCGCCGGCAGATCAAATGTGCCCGCGCAAACTTGGCAACGGGTCACTGGCGACGCCGTGAATGGCTATGGTTTGCTCGAAGCCCGCGCGGGGGCTTCATTTCGCGTGGACGATCAGGCTGATGAAACAGTTTTAGAACTCATCGCGGAAAGTTTGGAGCTTTTGGAAGTCCGAGACCCGCGCCGGGATTTTCGCACGGCCGCATGGAATTACACCTTTACCACCTCGATGCAGGAGCAGGACAATCCGGCTGATTTTCGCTGGCGTTGCATTCACTCCGATAATCCGGCCGCAAATCGGTTTGCCACACCTGATTACCGCGCTCTTTCAGCCGTGCGGGCAACCAAGTTGACTGCTGAGGAAACGGGCTTTGCGCGCACAGGGCGGCAGCCGCCACAATTTGTTGAAGAGCCACAAGATACTAGAGCCACTGAAGGATCATCAGCGCAATTCCGGGCAAAAGCGCAAGGTGTTCCCAACCCAACCTACCAATGGTTCTCGGTTGATCGCGCCAACAACGGACAAGTTTTGCCAGGCCAGACCAACCCGGAACTGACTCTTTTAAATCCGCCGATTGGAATTTCACGCTATGTAGTAAGCGTATCCAACTCCTTGGGTAATGCGCAAAGCCGAGTGGCCACGCTATCAGTTGAGCAAAAATTAAAACCGGTGCCCCAGCCAAAGTTGAGGGTCGCTTCACAGCCTGTCGTCGATAATGACGATTATCAGGAAATTAAAGATAGACAATGGCGGCGGCTTGAGGCTGAAAATATTCGGCAGAAGCAGCAACGGAACATTAAAATTATTACTATTCTGGCAGTTGTCTTGATAGTCGGTATTTCCGTTTATTTAATAAAAGGAAAACCTCCGCAAATTAAGGGTTCGCCTCGAATAGTGACTAATTCCGAACTAAACAAAGAAGACGGTGGCTATATCACCAATTACCAATTGAGCGTTGAATATTACGGAAAAACACCACTTTTCTTTCAGTGGTGTTCAAACGGATTGCCGATTGAATCTGCAACAAATAATATTTTACCTCTGAGCAAAAATACGCCCAGCAATTCTGTTTCATATTATGTGATAATTTCAAATTCCATTGGATCAGTAAAAAGCTCGGATATTTCATGGCCGGATATAACTGCGCCACTTGCCATACCTGCGCCGATAATCACTCCACCGGCTGAAACAAAAACGAACCGTGCAGTTCGACCCCCTTTGCAAGCGGGTGAATACAATAATTCAAACAACGCAAATGGTGGAACGAACCAACCTAAATCAAACCCTAAGGCTGAACCCGCATCGAAAAAGTCATGACTATCCTCGAAACCGAGCGACTTGGGCGAAAGATTTCTGAACTGCTTCAGCATGTCGGCAATGCCGAAATTGCGCCGAAGCTGGCCGCAGATTACGCCACCGTCTGTCATGCCGCAAATCTCCGGCTGCAGCAGTGTGAAGCGATGGTAAAAGCTGGAGATCGCCCCCAAGCGATTCAACTAGCAGAAACCACCCCCAATCTTCTCGACTTGGTGACGGCGCTGGAATTTCGCGGTTCAGATGAGTGGCGCAGTTATTGCCAGCAGAATTCACTGCCGGTCGCAGACAGAATTGACTCCCGTTCTGTCCAAATTCTCAATCAATGTTATGCCCAAGGCATCGCGACCGACCATCCGCTTTACGCAACTTATCGCAGCGCAGTGTTGAGCCGAAACGACGAGGAAGCGCTCAAAACACTGCAAAGCATTGTGCGATTGAACCCGGCGGACACTAACGCGGCATCCGAATTGTCGCGTCTGGACGCGAAGGTTTTGACGGCTAGGTTGCAGCACCTTGGCAGTTCGTTGGAAGGCGCAGAACCCAAGCTGTTGGTTGCAGAAATTGAAACCATCGAAGCTGTTGGTTTCAAAAACAAACCGGATGGCGAAATTTGGCGCAAAGCGCAAATTGTTCGTTGCGAGTGTTTGCTGGAGGACGCGGCCAAACTCAAAGATGCTTCCCGCTGGCTGGATGCCCTTGCCAAGCTGGATTTCATCCACCGGTTGCAGGCCGAGTTCAAACTACAGTTGCCCGCCGTCGCGTTGGCAAAACTCACCGCGCTGGAATCTTGGGCGCGTGGCGAACAGGAAAAGGATAAAAAAGAGCGCGAGTTTCAATCCCTGCTCGGCAAATTGGATCATCAAATTCACCAGAGTGAGGAAAAGGACACCTCGGCTCGATTTGTTAAATTGCCGGAACTCCGGGATGATTATGAGGCGATGCACAAGCTTTGGCGCTTGCTGACGGATTTCACCCGGCCAATTCCAGAGGACGCTACGTCCAACTTTCGCAAGCGCACCGCCTTGCTCGAAGCCGAGATTACCCGGCGCACCGCGATTCATCGGCGAATTATTTTTGCCAGCAGTGCCGCCGTCCTTGTGGCGGGCGCAATCATTGCGTGGATCGTGGTTGGACAAATGAAAGTCAGTGATTTCTCAAAACAACTTCAAGAAGCCATCGCGCAACGACAAGTCCACACCGCAGACAAATTGTTGGACCGAGCGCACTCCGAAAAAGTAGGCAGAGCCAATACAATTGCCACCGCAGAAACATTTTCTGCCAAGGAACACGCGCTGCTATCAAATTTTGAAGCCTCTTTTAATAAACTGCCGCAGCAACTCACCGGCGAGGCGGACGCAACTCGATTGGCAAGTGTAGCCGACCAACTCGCTCTGACACACCTTGCCTTGAATGCCCTCGCGCCAGATTTGAAAACCGAAAACGAGCCGCGTATTCAGGCGTTTGAAAAACAGTGGCAAAACTTTCTGACTGAGCGCGGGGCGGCGGTCAACGTCTTGTTTGATCAGTGGGTTTCGTCCGCTGAAGGAAAATGTGCCGAACTCGATTACCGCGCACCGCTGGATAAAACCACGGCGCTAATTGCCGAGCTCGCCAGTCTCGTGCAGAAAATTACCGACACCGAGTCCGGTTTCACCAACCATTTGAACTTGCGTAGTGACCTGTTGCAACGCGCGGCCACGGTGCGGGCCAAGTTCACAGCTTATGACGGCGAACTCAAAAAACTGGATGAAGGCACCGCTGCAATCCGAAAAGCCCACACGGTCAAAGAATTTTCCGATGGCATAAACGTGATAGTTTCTTCGGAATTCTCAACTTCGCCCACCGCCGCCGCTGCCTCGCTGGTTCAATCCTTGAACACGACCGACGAGACAGTTCTTCGCAGCTTGCTAGGTTCGACGAATGCCGGCACTTGGGCATTCATCGGAAAAACCCGGACTCCCCGCCTAGTCCCTGAAGTAGTGATGCCCGGCGAACGGCAAATTTTCCAACAACTCAACAACGACCCCGCTGTGAGTGCATTTCATCAGCGATACCGGCTTGCGCTTGATGCGGAAGGCAAAAATGTTGTCGAGTGGATTACGGCCGGCTCTTTTGAGCCTTCGATGGGGTGGAAGAAAATCACAGCTTGGACGCCATCTGCTTCCGCGACCAGTGCCACGTTTGATGAGCGTGAATATGGGTATTTCGATGGCCAATACAAACTTAGTCCGACCAAACCTCTGTATAGCGTTGAGGAATTGGATCATCGCGATGAAACGGCCTCGTTTAGTTCTGTCGGATTGGAGAAAGTTTTAACCGGCGGTGATGCTTACGCGAAGCCGTTGTTGGAAGTTTTGGATTCTGTCAAAGATTCAAACGAAGGCTCGCCGGTTTTTCGGGCATATTTATTTTTACGATTGATGGAGATGATGAAATTGCAGCCAGACGCTTGGGGACTTTCATTCTGTCCGGCAGCCCGGACGCATGAAGCTGCCATCAGAAGCATTGTGGGCGAACAATTCAGCAGCGGAGATTGGTTTGTGCCGGCCAAGGTCAATGCCCTGTCGGATAAATTGGGGCAATTTTTCGCCGCCGCAAAACCAATTTCCTACGCGAAACAGGCGGACGGGCTGCTGGCGCTCGCTCGCGCAGCATCAAAAAGCAGGTTGCAGTATGTCGGCTTCGTGGGATTGGATGGCAAACCTAATTTCATTGACGACACCATTTCAGGAGAGGTTTTCGGCTACAACGCCGCCCGCAAACTGCCGGTGTATTTGGCTGCGACAATTGCCGCCGGACATCAGCTTAAAGAACCGGCGCTCCCCTTATCCCCGCTGTTTGTCATCACCGTTTCGTGCCAGGAACTTTTGACCAAGGCAAATGTGGATCCAAGTGACATTTCATTTCAAGGCGCGTTGCCACCACTGTTTCAAGGAACGGCACAGCGATGAACAACTTTGCCGAACTATCCGACGGAGCGGGTGCGCAATTTCTTGTGCGCTGGCGCGGCCGGCAGGAAGGTCCGTATCCCGCCACCGTGATCGAAGTGAAATTGGCGGCGAATGAAATCGGGTTGTTGCATGAGATTTTTTACAACGGCAAGTGGGTTACGATTCGTGACTATATCGCGGAACGAGAAATGATTTTACGCGTGGAGAATCAGTCCAGAGTGGAGCAGGAGCAAAGAGCGCGACAAGAAGCAGAGAGGCAGACACGCGAGCGGGAAGAACAACATCGCACCGCAACACTCGCTGAGGAGCGGAGAAAAAATGATTTGATGGCAGCGGGATTGGAACGCCAAAGCCATACAGGCCATGTTCAAGGCGCACCACAGTTCGCACTAAAGCCCCACAGGGGTGGGCTAATTCTCACCCTTGGATTGATTGGTCTTTTTGTTTGTGGCCCATTATCTTTAGCGGCTTGGGTTATGGGCAGTGGTGATTTGCATGAAATGGATGCCAATATGATGGATGCGAGTGGGCGTTCCAGCACCAGCTCCGGCAGAAATATCGGGATGCTTGGAACCATCTTGTGGATTATTGGATTTGTGTTTTTTCTTGTCGCTGGCTGGTAACAAACCCCTATCCAATTTTAGAAAATTAAAAAACAACAAAATTTAATGGCACAATTCCCAATCTCACCAAAGGCCGCTGGCAGCGGAGCGGACAACCAAGCTTTGCTCGCGTGGTCGCAAGGAGACATTGAAAACCGTTTTGGCTTCAAAGGCGGACGTTACACCAGCGTCAATCATGGTTTCGCATTTCTCATCGGGGCATTGGCGACCGGAATTCTTTATGCCTTGATGCTGTTTGTCTTCGTTCATGTGCCAGGATTATCGGTGGTGGCTAATATTTACATGCGCCCCAGTAACCAGTTCGCCGTGATTCCAGCTACTTTTTTCTGCTTTGGCGGACTCACCATCCTTTTTTTGAAAGGAAAAAAAATAAAATTTCAACGCCGGGCTCTGGATTTGGCTGCCGTCCCCACCGAACCAGAATTCATCCTGACAGAAACCACTGCCGCAACGGTTCTGGCTCGTATTCATTCAATGGTTGATCATCCGCGACATTTTATTTTGCTCAATCGGCTTGACCGAGCCTTGTCCAATTTCAAGAACATTGGCCAAGTTGGCGATGTATCCGCGATTCTTCGCGCCCAGGCGGAGAATGACGAAGATCAGGTGGCATCCAGTTACACCGTCGTCAATGGTCTGGTATGGGCGATCCCGGTGTTGGGATTTATCGGAACGGTTTTAGGATTATCTCTCGCCATCGGGCGGTTCACTCAAACATTGCAGGCTGCTGGCGACTTAACCTTGATCCGCGCATCACTTCAGGGCGTCACCGGCGGGCTTGCCACGGCTTTCGAGTCAACTTTGGTCGCCCTGGTATTTACTTTAATTTTGCAGTTGGTGATTACCTTTCAACAGAAACGCGAGATGGCTTTTCTTGATGAATGTAACGACTACTGCCATTCACATATTATTGCCAAACTCCGTCTGGCAGATCGCAAACAAGCGCCTTTAGCAACAATTGCCACCGAACCCAAGTCATGAGCAGTCGGCTCAGAAGCCTTGATTCGAAGATTAGTTTCTTCGCGTTTGCTGACATCATCACCGCCGTCAGCGGCGTGCTTATTTTCGTCGCCTTGCTGCTGGCAACAGATTTAGGCCGGCCAACTAACAGCAGTTCCCAAGCTGCGGATTCCGAAATTGAGCAGCAACTTCAGCAAACGCTCGCGCAACAAGCGGAAGCGGATGTGGAAAACCGCCGGCTACAAGAATTGTTGGCGATGGCGGACACCGCCCCCAGCTCGGAAAAATTGCAGGCCGACATTTCCCGGCTGCGTTCTCAGTTGGCCGAAGAACAAAAAAAACAGGCGGCGGTCGCCGACCAGATGGCCGACAGTCAGGCGACCATTGCCGCGCGCGACAAAGTTCTTGGACTTACCGATTTGAAAGCCACGGTCCAACGTGTGATTCAAGAAGTGGAAACTATTGCGCGGCAGGATGCCAAAGCTCGCGGCGAAATGGCAACCTTGGATCAACAAGTTGCACAACAGCAATCTAAACTCCTGAAACTCCGCCAGAGGGATGGGCAACTTTGGCTCATTCCCGATAAAAGCTCTACGACCAAAGAGCCGATACTGGCGACTGTGGCTGGCACTGGCGTGGCGATTGAGCATTTTGATCATCCTGAGCAACGTAAACAGTTGGGAACATTAGACGCGGATACCGCGTTCAAATCATACCTTCGCCAAGCCAAATCACTCGATCAATATGTGGTGTTTCTGGTGAGACCATCAGGCATCGGGACTTTTCAGGATATTGTTAAATCTGCTCGTGATCTAGGATTTGATGTTGGCTTTGACGCCTTGGAAGAAGATCGGCAGATTCATTTTTCTACACCCCCGCCGGTTGATGATTCCACACCGCCGGCCGGGACACCTACCAGCGTGCTGGGCCAAAATTCGTCTGTTTCAAACGCCAACCCTGCATTTCCGGCTAACGCGGCACCGGCTGCGGCACCCCCGAAGCCTGGCAAACCGCAACCAGCCGCCACTACCGGTGGACCAGCGACGCCAAAAGATAAAAGCTGGTTGCAAAAATTGCTCGAATGGGCCGGTCTAGGATAATATGAATCTTCGCCGAAAAACACCGCCCGACAGCCTCTATCTGTTGCTCGATACACTGTGCAACGCATTTGGGGGTATTATTCTGTTGGCGGTGCTTGTGGTATTGCTTACTAGCAAGGAAAAGAGTCAGCCCACAGCTTCATCTGATTCACAGGAAATGCTTCAGCGTCGTCTTGCTCTGGCCCAAACCAACCTTCAGCAATCACTTCAACTTGCCGCGTCGCTTAAAGCAAAGGCCGGTGATGAACGCTGGAAACAGCAATTATCCCTCCTTTCAACCCGAAAAGACCTTCAAGACGCGATACAACAAACCCGTGACACCGTTGCCCGGAACAGCAAGGAACTCGATTCAGCCAGCGCTGCCGATCCGGCGGAGCGTCTGAAATTTCTCAATGCGGAACTCGCCACCGCGCAAGCCCACAAATTGGAAGTTAAAAACAGTCTTGCTGCCGCCGAAGAAAACATCAAACGTCTTAAACAACGCCTGTCCGACATGGAACGCCAAGTCACGGCGAAGCTGAATGATTTGCAAAGGCCGCTGCGTTTGCCCAAAGAACACGAAACCGGGAAGCGAGTTGTTTGGCTTATTGCCCGCTACGGTCACATCTATCCGTGCCGCAATACCGACTTAACCCGTAACGAAACCGACATCAATTGGACAACGCTGCTGGACAATGAAATTGCCGAGCCGATTCCAGGGCGTGGAATTGATCCGATTCAGAATCCCGGCGCGATGAGTAGTTATTTCGGGTTTCAAGCTGGCGAAGATGTTTATTTTGCCTTCAATGTTTTTGAAGATTCCTTTCCGGCCTTCATCCAGGCAAAACAAATTGCTCTTAGAAATGGTCTATCCTACGGTTTGGATTTTCAACGTATAGCCGATGGCCCACTTAGTTTCACGCACGGGCATGGCTACAAGCCTAAACCTCAATGATGATCGAAACCGAATAATCATCCTATGGCTGAAATAAAAGTTTTCTGTTTGCATTGCGGCCATCACATCCAGTGTGAGGAGAGCTGTCGCGGGACGCAGATCAATTGCCCGTCGTGCAACCATTCATTTCTGGTTCCGCAAGCGAAGAAAACCATAGTTCAGCCGCCGCAGACACCCGCACCCACAACTACACCGATAGTCGCGCCGACAACGGTGCCCGTATCCCCGCCTGTCGTAGCACCTTCACCGGAGGCACCGCCAGCCCCAAAAAAGAGAATCCGCATAAAACCAAACTATCTGGCTGAGGCCAAGGAATGGGAAGGTGAAGACGTTCCAGAAGGATGGCAAAAGCGGTCCTGGGTAGTGCCGTTATCAATCGTGTTAGTTTGCTGTGGCGTGGCCGTGGCAGTTTTAATCTTCATTTCTCCAGCTTCGCCAATTACAAAAGATGAATTGGAAGCCCAAGTTAGAAACGACATTCAAGAAACCCTCCTAAAAAATGCGGACACCATGGGGACACACATTGATAGTTTTAATTTGGTTCACGAGAACGGAACCAAATACAGTGGGATTCTTATCGCAAGAACTGGCAGTAAAACTGAGTCGGTGGACGTGGACGTGACGGTTGATGGCCGGAAATTCCTGTGGAAAATCCAACCCAAAACTCAAACCGACTTGCGAACCCCAATAAATAATTCCGCTGAATTGCCCGCAAGAACTCCGTTTTATCAGCGTTTACAAAAGCATCCCCGAGCTAACATTTATGGCCTCATACAGCCCAATGAATCTCCTCATTTAAATCCTACTGCCACAGTTCTTTGGCTGGCGGTCGCTTTAGGCTTACTGTCCTACGCCAGATCACAAAAGGATCTCGCAGCCTTCATTGGGTCATTAGCCATCATATTCGCGGTATTCGCCGCCTCAACCTGGATCTGGGTTTCCATTTGTTCTGTTGCTGTGATTGCAATTGTTTGGCTGGTTCCAAGAGATAACACATAAGAAAAAACAACCCATCAACCTTATGCCAGAAATAAAAGTGTTTTGTTTACATTGTGGTCAGCACATCCAGTGCGATGATAGCTATCGCGGCATTCAAATTACTTGCCCGGCGTGCAATCACTCATTTGTTGTTCCCCAAGCAACGAAGCCCATGAGCCAACCATCGCCACCACCACCGCCCATTACTGGTGCAGCAGAGCCGAAGACGAACCCGCGCCAAAGTCGGGAATCTCAGGCAAACTTCAAAAAATGGGAAGGTGGGGTAGAAGTTCCAGAAGGCTGGGGAGAAACACCAATGAACCGGATTATTGAGCCAAAAAAAGAACAGCCGGTGAAGTCCTTTCAATTAAGTGGCAGCTCCCCGTTGACTACAATAGTCGTTTCAGCCGCACTCGGCGGATATAACACCTATCTGCTGAGCTACAACGGATTTTGGGTCATTAAAAGCAACGAAGTAATGACGTGGATGGCAGTTCAGGCGTTGTTTGCGCTTCTTTGCTTTGCGTCGGTAATACAGCAAGCTTGTCGCCGTTATACTTCCATGGTTGGTGCCATTGTGGTTGCTTGTGTTGTCGCTATAAGTGCATTAATCGGATTTAAGAACATTGATCGAGAATCGGTGGACCTTATGCATTATGAAGATGTTGTTGGCAGATTGTCTATCGCTGAAGACCTTGCGATTGCCCCGTTGTCGAAGATAGATGACAATTCATCACCAAAGGAGGTGCAAGCGATATTGCGCGACACAGTTATTCCAAGCTACGAGACTTTTTACGGACAACTTGAATCAGTTCATCCAGAAACGGCGGAAGTGCAGACATTGCATCGTCAATTCTTGGATGGTGCCCAAGCTCAACTCGCTGGCTGGCGTGGAATGGTTTTAGCAATAGAACAAGACAATAGCGAGAGCCTTCAGGCAGCAGTAAAAGTAAGGGAAGGAGGTGCGCAACAAATTGAAGGATGGTCCGCATCAATGAAGGCACTTGAGTCAAAACACGGAATTGTCCATAAAAAATAGCTGAGATAAATGGTGCGTCACCCGTTTTTCTTTTAGGGTTCGGATTTTTGACCTCTGTGAATCGGTCGGCCCCTTTTTTTCGGCCGCCTCCAAACTCGTCAATCCCGCTTTCGACAATAGCCTGGCGGCGTTCAATTGTTTCCCTAATGGGCTTAACCCGGATTGATGGACACCTTGTGGCGGCGGCGGGCATGGTTATGGTTTAGTTGGTTTGGTGTTCAAAGTCCACAGGTGATTTGAAGCCGAGGGCGCTGTGGCGCCGCACCCGGTTGTAGTATTTTTCGACGTAGTCGAAAAAGTCGTTGGCGGCTTCGGCGCGTGTGCCATAGCCGCCGCGCGCTGCCGCCAAGCCCACACACTCACGTTTGTAGGTCGCGTTAAAACTTTCCATCGCGGCGTTGTCATACGGATTGCCCGCCCGGCTCATGCTGGGCGTTAGCCCGGCGGCCGTCAGCCGCGCGCGGTATTCGGCACTGGCATATTGCACGCCGCGATCGCTGTGGTGCAACAGGCCAACGGGCGGTTGCCGATGCTGCAAGGCCATCTGCAAGGCCTGCGTGGCCAGCCGGGCGTGCAGCGTTTCGCCGGTGGCCCAACCCACGACGCAGCGGCTCCACAGATCCAACAACACGGCCACATACAACCAGCCTTCCGCCGTCCACACATAGGTCAAATCGGTCACCCAGATTTGGTTCGCGCCCGTGGGCACCGGTTGCGTGGCCAGCCGGTTGGGCGCGATGGGTTGGTCGTGGTCGCTCTGCGTGGTCTGCGGCACGAACCGCCGGGCGCACAGGCCGCGCAGTCCCTCCACACGCATGAGCCGGGCGATCCGTTTGCACCCGTGCCGCTGGCCTTGCGCCGCCAGTTCCGCTTGGATGCGTGGCGCGCCGTAGCGCTGACGGTGCTGCGTATGCACGGTGCGGATCTGCACCCGCAGGGCGGCATCGGTGCGTTCCCGTTCGCTGGCGGCGGCTTGGACCCAGGTGTGATAGCCGCTCCGTTTGACCGCGAAGGCGGCGCACAAGTCGGTGAGGGAATGTTCGGCTTTCATGCTTTCAATGGTTTGATAGCGTTGGGCGACGGTTCGCTGAAGATGCCCACCGTTTTTTTTAATATGTCGCGCTGCTCGCGCACGCGGGCGAGTTCCGCTCGGAGGGTGCGGTTCTCGGCGGCGAGGTCGCCGTGTTCCGGCATGGCGGTGCCGCTGTAATTTCGTTTCCATTCTTTCAAGCTCGGATAGCTGATGCCCAGTTCGGCGGCAATCTGGGTGCCGGGTTTACGGCTTTTGAGCCAGTTCTCCACGGCGGCTTCTTTGAAGGCCGCGTCGTAGCGTTTGCGCTGTGGCGCCGCAGGCGCGGTCACGGTCGAAGTGGGTTCGGTCGGCTGGTTCTTATTCATGGGCGCTTTCTTTTAACCCGCCGCCGCCAAGGTGTCCATCAATCCGGGTTAAGCCCAC
>JANYCI010000364.1 GCA_025360325.1 Limisphaerales bacterium
AATTCACCACGCTCTTCGGCCTGCTCGCCGTGGAGATCGCGGTAGAGTTAAAAAAGAAAAATCCTGACTCGCATCTCTCCCTCATCATCGGCTCTGTGTGTTTCTTCGTTGCGCTCGTGTTTGTCTATCGCTCGTTCTACCACATGAGAATTCCGGCGGAACCGGCGGAATAATACAAATTCAAAAATAAAGGTGCAGGGTAGAGCGTCGCTGCCGCGACGCTGGCGTGAACCGCAGTTGGTGCCGGGAAGGCGGCGCAGCAACGCCGCCCTACCAAATTGAACGTCGGCAGCATAATCAGAAAATTGACACCGATAAAATAATGGGCAAAATTATGCCCATGAAAGATTTGGTTCTCCCCATCGGCAAGGCGCGCAGCGAACTGTGCGACCTCGTGAAAAAAGTCCAGGCCGGCGCGCGCGTCACCCTCACCAGCCACGGCCAGCCCGCCGCCATGATTGTGCCCGTGGAAAAAAAAGGTAAACCGTGGCGCGTGGCTATACCGGACGATCCTAAAAATTACGGCGATCTTCAGTCGCCCGTGATGGAGCCGTGGAAATGAAAATTCTGGCTGACACGAATGTCTTCATCAAATTTAACCGCCGCCTGCCATTGTCGGTGGAAATTGAAACCGTTTTAGAATCGGGCGTGGCGGAGCGGTTTATTTCCGCCGTGACCGTTGTTGAAATGTTCCGGCTGTGGAAGGGAGGGAAGATTCCGCTCAATCCCGATGGGTGGCTCGACGACGCGCTGAAATCGTGGACGGTCATTTCCATCAACACCGCCATTGCGCGGCAATCGGTTTTATGGGACTGGTCGCATCAAGATCCTGCCGACCGCATCTTGGCCGCCACCGCGAAGATTGAAAAAGTGGAACTCTGGCACACGGACACCACGCTGAAAAAATTCTCCGGCTTCCCGCAGCGCTACTTCACCAACAAACTCCGCGCTGGCTGATGCCTGCCGCAGCATTTATTTCGCCGCCGGATCGGGAATGAAAATCACTTTGCCGACGTAAAGTTTGTCCGCATCGAGTCCTGGATTCGCCTTGAGCACTTGCGAGGTGGTCACCTTCACACCCTTGTCGCGAAAGGCTTTGACGATGACGCCGAGCGAATCGCCCGACTGCACCTTATATTCGTGACCGACCTGCGGGCCGCTGGGCGGCGCTGGGTCTTCGGTTTTTGGATCCGTCTTGGCCTCGGTTTTTTTGTTGCCGGGTTTCTTTCCGTTGTGCACGGGCGGCACATCGGTGATGGTCTTGCCCAACTGCTTGATGTTTTCGACGATGAGTTCCTTGTCCGCCTGCTGTTTGTCGGCGAGTTCCTGAACGGTCTTGGCAAGTTTGCGCAATTCGTCGTGAGTCACGCTGTCGGTGTTCACGGGCGGCGCGTTGACCTTCTCGCGCAGTTCGGAAATTTCCCGTGCCATCACATCCAGCCGTTTGCCCTGCGCCGCCTGGCCTTCGAGCAAATCCTGGATACGCCCGTTCAACTGGTCCATCTGTTGTTGCGTGGCCGATTCCTGCGCTCGCAATACCGAGACGGAAAACACCGCGATAAAAATGAAAAGTAAAATTCGTTTCATGCCAGAATGAAAAGCCGGTTTGCCCGCCGCGTCAAGGCGAAGTATAAAGTCAGCCTACGAAAAATTAAACCGCCGCCGTTTCTTTCGCCTCCGGCTCCACCCACTTGTTGTGTTCCTTAATCAAATCCACAAGGCGTTCGACGGCTTCGGCCTCGGGGATGTTGAACTTGATGGGCGTTTTGCCGACGTAGAGATTGATCTTGTTCGGCGCGCCGCCGACGTAGCCGAAATCCGCATCCGCCATTTCGCCGGGGCCGTTCACGATGCAGCCCATGATGGCGATCTTCACGCCCTTGAGATGCTCCGTGCGCGCCTTGATGCGCGCGGTGACGGTCTGCAAATTAAACAACGTGCGTCCGCAGCTCGGACACGCGACGTAATCGGTCTTGAAAGAACGGCAACCAGCGGCCTGTAAAATATTATAAGCGAGTCGAAGACTCTGTCCGCCGCCCGCTTCGCCACGCACGAGAATTGCATCGCCGATCCCATCCGCCAGCAGCGAGCCGATGACAACGGACGCGCGGAGCAAAGCGATTTTGGGTTCCAGTGGGACAGGCGTCCCGCCTGTCTGCGCGTGCCGAAAATCGTCCGAGACAGGCGAGACGCCTGGCCCGCTACCAAACGCGAGGCAATCCTTCAACAAAATCGGATTGTTGCGGCCAAGATTTTTTAATTTCGCCGCGAGCAGGCGAAACGCGGTGATGGCGGGAAGATTCACTCCGTCCTTCACCGTGACGAGTTGCGTGTCGCAGTTGATTTCAAAATTTTGCGTGGGATCAATTTCAAAAATGTTGAGGTCTTCGTAAACCGCTTCCGGTTTCACGTCGTCTTTCGGGCGGATCTTCGGCGCAACTTTATCGAACGTCGCGCGCGTGACGACGACACGGATGAGTTGCTCTCCGCCACACTTAATGTTTTCGTTCAGCGAAATTTCTGGCGTCTCGCGGCGCTCGAAGTGGAACGGGTCAAAGGGAAAATCGTGATTCGTGATTCGTGATTCGTGATTCGTCAGCAGCGGAATCTGCGCCAGCAAATCCGTGCAGACTTCAATCTCTCGCGGCGAATCTTCGGTAAGCGAAACGCGGATGGTGTCGCCGAGGCCGTCGCACAGCAGCGAGCCGATGCCGATGGCGGATTTGATGCGTCCGTCCTCGCCTTCACCAGCTTCGGTGACGCCGAGGTGGATGGGATAATTCCAATCCGCACCGAGTTCATAAAAACGCGCGACGAGCAGGCGATAGCACTCGATCATCACCTTCGGGTTGCTCGACTTCATCGAGAACTTGAAATTATGGAAATCGTTTTTGCGCGCGATGCGGGCGAATTCCAACGCGCTCTCCACCATGCCGAGCGGCGTGTCGCCGAAACGGTTCATGATGCGGTCGCTCAAGGAGCCGTGGTTCGTGCCGATGCGCAGGCAGCGTTTTAATTTTTTCGCTTCGAGAACGAGCGGCGTGAATTTTTCCTCGATGCGTTTCAATTCTTCCGCGTATTGCTCGTCGGTGTATTCCTTGGTCGCAAATTTTTTTGAATCCGCGTAGTTGCCGGGATTCACGCGGACGACTTCGACCCATTTCACCGCTTCCATCGCGGCATCCGGTTTGAAATGGATGTCGGCGACAATCGGCACGTTGCAACCTTGCTTGCGGAGTTCGGCAACGATGTTCTGCAAGTTCGCCGCGTCCTTCACGGTCGGCGCCGTGATGCGAACCAGTTGGCAACCGACGGCGACGAGTTCGAGCGTCTGCTTGACAGACAAAGCCGTGTCCATCGTGTCGCACGTCAGCATGGATTGCTTCACGACGGGATGATTGCCGCCCATGATGACGCCGCCATTTGTGGGATCGCCGATGACGATCTCGCGGGTCTGTCGGCGCTTATAGAAAAAGGGAGAGTCGCAGTAACGCATGGAAAATTATTTGGTTGCGGGCGCGAAGACCACCGGCACATCGCGGTCGGCGCGCGAGCTGCGCCACCAATCGCCGATGTCAAAAAACGCGATGTAAATCATGAAGCTGATGAGCAGAATAGCAAAACCGTTTTGGACGTAATTCAAAATCGTCGCGCTGCTCGGACGACGGCGCACGGCTTCGATGAGCGAGAGCAAAATGTGTCCACCATCGAGCATCGGGAGCGGCAGCAAATTCAGCAACGCGAGATTCACGTTCAAAATCACGCTAAACCACAACACGCGCCGCCAGCCATCGTCGTCTTGAAATAGTTTGCTGTAAACGCGGATGATCATCACCGCGCCGCCGAGTTGTTGCACGCCGATTTCTCCGTGGCGGGCGAAGAGCGCGCTGAAGGTGTTAGCAATTTGTCCGGCGCTGTCTTTGATTTGCTGCATGGGCAGCGGATGATCGAGGGTAACATTGGTTTCGCCCTGCCAGGACATGATGCCCAACAGTGGCGGCGTGTTGGTCGGCGTGAGTGGCTTCACCGCGAGCAGCGTGCGGTCAAATTTTTCCGCGCCACGGCGAATGGTTAGCGTGAGCGGTTTCACCACGCTGTTGCTCATCGCCTTCTCGGCGGAAAGCACGGACATGAAGCTATAAATTTTCTGACCATCCAACTTCACAATCTGATCGCCCGGTTGCAAACCCATCTGCGCCGCCGGACTGTTTGAGGCGATTTCAAAAATGGCGGCTTTGTCC
>JANYCI010000013.1 GCA_025360325.1 Limisphaerales bacterium
CCGCCGCCGGTGTTGTAGTTCCAGCGCCAGTTCATGTGGCCGCGCGACTGGATGTAAGGAACCAGCTTCGACGGCCCGATCCACGTCTCGTAATCCAGTTCCGGCGGCGGGGTCGAAGGCTCCTGCTTCGGATCAACGCCGTCGTTTTGCGCGATGAAATCAATGTGTCCTTCGAGCAGTCCGACCTCGACGCGCGTGATTTTGCCGATGAGTCCGTTGCGGACGATTTCGCAAGCGCGACGATACGACGCCTGCGAACGCCGCCATGAACCGGTTTGAAAAATAATTTTATTTTGCTGCACCGCGCGCACGATGGCCTGCTGCTCGGCGATGGTTTTCGCCAGCGGCTTCTCGCCGTAAATGTCCTTCTTCTGCCGCGCCGCCTCGGTGTAGGCCAGCGCGTGCCAGTGATCCGGCACGGCAATCATCACCGCGTCAATGTCCTTGCGCGCGAGCAGTTCGCGGCAGTCGTGAAACGCGGCGCAGTCTTTGTTCTGGTAATGCCCGTTGATAGTGTCCACTGCGCCCTGCAAATGATTTTTGTCCACGTCGCACGCGGCGACGACCTGGCAATCTTTCTCCGCGAGAAAATTTTCCGTGTTCTGCGGCCCCTGCATCCCCCAGCCGATGATGCCAACGGTGATTGTATTCGACGGACGATCCGCGCCGAAAATCGAGGACGGCACAATCGTCGGCAACGCGATGGCGGCGGCGGTGCGCGTAAGAAACTTGCGGCGACTGATGTCAGCTATCGTCCGGCGTTTCAAATTATGGTTCATTTGAAAATGTTCTGCGCAAACCAATACAAACTGTTTTTCCAATGCTGAAAATCATGCGCGTGATCGTCCACATGATAAATGTGCGGCACGTCGTGCGTTTTCAAAAACGCGTGCGTGCGCTGGCTGATGTTGATGAGTCCGTCTTTGTTGCCGGCGGAAACCCACAGCAGCTTCAACTGTTGTTTCGCTTTCGCGACATCGGGAACCAATTGCTCCGGCGCACGCGTGTTGGGCGCGGAAGAAAATCCGCCGATCCACGCAAACGTTTCCAGATGCCCGAGTCCGAAATCGAGCGACTGCCCGCCGCCCATCGAAAGTCCCGCCAACGCGCGATGCTCGCGTTCGGCTTGAACGGCGTAATGCGACTCGATGAACGGAATGATGTCGTTCAACAAATCGTTCTCGAAACTTTTTCCCCAGCCATCGCCCGCAAGCGCCGCCGGGTCGCCACCGTTGCCGGGGCCGCGCCGCTGCGCGCCACCGCGCGGAGCGTTGGTCGAGGCATTGCCGTTCGGGAACACGACAATCATCGGCTGGATTTTTTTGTCCGCGATCAGATTGTCGAGAATCACGTTCGCCGCGCCGTTGCGCGTCCACTCGTGAACCTCGTTGCCGCCGATGCCATGCAGCAGGAACAGCACGGGATATTTTTTGTCCGGCGAATAACCGGGCGGCGTATAAACCTCCATCCATCGTTTCGCGCCGATGGTAGTCGAATCGTAATCCACGCGCTCCAGTTTGCCGTGCGCGACATCGGCACGCACCTTGTCAAAGCTGGCTGGCGCCGGCTCGAACGCAGCCTTGTCGTCAGGGCCGAGCACGATCGGACCGCCAAACCCACCGCGCGGACGGCGGCTGGGGTCTTCGGGATTTGACGCGGCCACCGCTGCTCCGCGCTTGGCGACGATTTCTTCCTTGGCAAAATCGCCGACCGCGCGGGTGAAGCGGATTTCATTTTCGTTCGTCGAAAGTCTGCCGGTGTAGGCGATGCGGATTTCGCTGTCATTGAAGTTAAGCATCTCCACAAACGAAACTTTGTCACCGTCCACCCTACCCTCCTTCAACTCGGCCTCGCGTTTCTGGTCGTTGGCCTCCGAGCTGGCCTTGCCCATCAAATTCGTTCCGTCTTGCTTGAACGTGTAAGTGTATTTCTGCTGGCCGATCTGCGAATCGAATTCCGTTTTCCAAGTGCCGGTGAGATCGGCGGCAAAAATTGAAAACGGCAGAACCGCCAGGACTAGAATGATTTTTTTCATTTTAATGTTTTTCCGTGACGACGTTTAATCTTTGAACAGCAGCGGGGCGAATTCATGCAAGCTGCGCCGCCACGATTGCCATTCGTGCGCGGTGTCCGGCGAAACATAAAACTGCGCGTTCACGCCGGCTGTCTTCAACGCTTCGACGCTTGCTTTCGGATCGCCGCCCATCCGGTTGTTGCCCAGCTCACGACTGCCATAGCTGACGAAGACGAGTTTCATCTTTTCCTTGAACGCGCCGAAATCCGCCACGTCATTCGTGGCGATGCTGCCGCCGCTGAAAATGCCGATGTGCAAAAACTTATCGAGGTTGGCGGGCGCGATGGAGCGTGTCTGCATGCCGCCCATCGAAAGCCCGGCCATCGCGCGATGCGGTTGGTCGGCGAGCGTGCGAAAATTCGCGTCCACGAACGGAATCAAATCCTCGATGAGCACGCGCGCGAATGCGGCGGGATTGTAGCGGCGTCCGCCCGGTCCGCCGATGCCGCGAGAATATTTTTCCGACTGCGCCGGTTGATTCGTCGAGCCAAATCCGAAATCCGCGCCGGGCACATAGCTGTTTGCCATCACGATGATGAAGGGCTTGGATTTTCCGTCGGCGATAAGGTTGTCCATGATGAACGGCGTGCGCCCTTGGCTGCCCCAGCCGGTTTCGTCCTCGCCTCCGCCGTGTTGCAAATAGAGCACGGGATAGCGCGCGGCGGATTCCGTTTCATAACCCGGCGGTGTGTAAACGAAGCAGCGGAGATTTTTGCCCGCGTTCTTGGAGAAAAAGAAAACTTCACGAAGCTGTCCGTGCGGAACATTTTTCAACGCATAAAAATCCTCGTCGTGCGCAGGAATTTCAACGCCGCTGCCCCAGCGGCTCGCGCCGTAAAAATACAAACTGCCCGGATCGGGAACCGCCGCGCCGTCAATGTTGAGCTGGTAATAATGAAAGCCCTCGTCCTGCGGCGCGGAAAATCCCGTCCACACGTTGTCGTCGCCTTTGGTGAGGGGATATTTTTTTCCGCCGATGTCGAGTTGCACGCTTTGCGCGGACGGCGCGACGAGGCGGGCGCGCACGCGCCGCTCGGAATTCACCTGCGGATATTGTTTGCCGGATTGATTGATGGACGACGGTTTCCAGTCATCCGCCGGCTTCTCATCCGGGCTGGATGCGATTGAGTTGGTTTGTGCCGTCGCAGTAAGGTTGGCGGCGATCAGCAGACAAGCGGCCAGTATTTTTTTCATGGTTAATTTTTTTGCGGCCATAGGATTCAAAACGGCGGTCCGGCTGAAATCCGGAAAAATTGTTTCGGCGAACCCAAGGCGCTGTTGATCCAGACAAATGGCATCGCGGGTGAATTGGTCGTGAGGAGCACGCTCCAGTTGAGCAGGTTGGTTGAGGTTTGGATCTGGTAGTCAGGCCCGCTGTCGCCGCCGACTTGCAGCACCAACTGGCCACCATTCAATCTAGCCGATGAGATTTGCGGTGGCAGCAACGGTTTGACGGTCACCACAAAACTCTGTGTCGCGCTCAAGTTCGGCGTGCCGCTGTCCGTCACCCGGACCGTAAATGGATTTGTCGAATTCGCCTGCGATACGAGTGGCCGCCAGTTTAATACGCCGCTGTTGGTGTTGATTATCGCGTTGGTCGGAGACACCAATAAACTGAACGCCAGCGTTTGTGCGGGCGTGTCGTTGTCCGACGCCGAATTGGTTATGGCCAACACTATGCCCGCGCCGATCATTCGATTCGTGATGGCCGTCAGTGTCGGCGGAGTGTTCGTCGGTCCGCCGCCGATCAACTCCACGGAATCAATGTTAGGCAGGCCGGCGGCGGAGAGGGATTGCAGTTTCACCTCGGCGGATCCGTTGGTGATATTTGCGTAGACGGTGACGTAATCCCAATTCGTCAATGATGCTGTGGCGGGAAATTGAATTTTGGAAGCCACATCCGCGCCGTTGACAATCAAGCTGGCCGTCCGGTCATTGGTGCAGGCGTATCGAAACGTCAATGACTTGACCACGGACGAATCGAAATACGAATCCCAAAAAATACTCGCGCCGTTGGTGTCGGTGGTGTTGGC
The DNA here is from genome assembly GCA_025360325.1 of Limisphaerales bacterium. Classification (GTDB taxonomy): domain Bacteria; phylum Verrucomicrobiota; class Verrucomicrobiia; order Limisphaerales; family UBA11358; genus UBA11358. Next base: position 4,108 of record JANYCI010000013.1, read on the forward strand.
GAATCCGCTGCCGGTGTAGCCGGCGTAGTTGCTGTCAATCGTCCCATCCACGCTCCGGAAACCGGAATTATTTTCCTGGATCACCAGCCCATCGCCGTAAGCCGTGGGAACGACAACAAGGCTGTCAAAATAAACGGAGCTGGCTGCAGTGGCATTGGCCTTGAACTCGATGGTGTTGCCGCCGCCGTTCAGCGTTACGTTTTGCTTATTGGTGGCCCAGTCACTAAGCGTGACGGTTTGGGTGAATACAGGTGTGGCCATTTTGACTCCGTTCACATACAGGTCAATGGTGCTCACATTCGCCCCGGTGACGGAATATCTGGTTTCAAGCCGATAAGTGCCGGACTTCAAGACGGTGACCGAATCTCTCACCGCAGCGGAGGAACTGGTTCCAAATTGCACATACCCCTGCCCTCGATAGTTGCGGACGGGCTGGTCCCATCCGCTGGTCACTCTTCCAGCGACAGATTTGAAATCAAAACACTCGGCCTCGAATTGCAGCGGGCCGGTATAAACCAAAGGTGGGTCAGGTGGCGTCAGGACTGCGGGGGTGTAGGCGGTCAAACGGCCGGTGGCCGTGCCGGAACAATTCACGGTGATGTCGAGCGCGCCGTTGTGCTGAACGGTCAAGGCGAACACCCCGCCCGACCAGTCTTTGGCGACGACGCTGGCCTGATGGCTGGCTCTGTCCGTGTAAGAATAGGACGGCTCCGCAGAGCTGCCGTAAATCTTGATCGTGTCCGTCCGCAAACCCAGGCCGAGGTCGTTATCATAGTTGGCGAGATAGAAAGTCACGCTATTGGAATATTCTTTCATCACACCGGACGTGTATTGTGAAAAGGTCAGGTCAACATTCGAGCAGGTATTATATTTGAACGGAATGGAGTTGCTGGCGATCTGCGCCGTCTTGTAGGGATTGTAAACCACCCACGCATTCTCGTGTCGTCCGGCGTAGAGATCGCCGGTGTATTCCTGCGGGAACAGAGAGTTAAATTCGTTCGTCTTGGCCGTGATGGTTGGCCAGCGGCTTGAATAGGCCGACTTGTTGACTTTGATTTGAAATGACTGGGCAACGGCGTCGTTCAATTGATAAACGGTGGGGACGGTCGGATAACGTCCCGTCTTCTTGAAGAAGGTTTTATTGTTCAGTAAATTGCCGTCACCATCCATGCGATAAAGTCCCTCGCACAACGTCGTGGGCGAACTATAGACATCGTCAACCGTGCCGGAATTGACATTGTTGACGATGACGACTTTCGTGCGGTCAATGACCTCCTGGCGGCTGGGGATGCGAACCGTTCCGTCCAGGATTTTTCGGAACAGATCAATGTTGACGTTGGGGAATTGCGGGAAGGTATCAAACCGCCGCATCGTGTAGCTATTGGAGGTTGATCCGGTGCCAAGCTCCCTGAAACATTGGAGCCAGATCAACTCGGGCGCATCAATCACCGTTTCGCCGGTCAGCAGGATATGTTCGAGATGGGCTGCCCCGCCCGACGACAGCGTGAAGTTGGCATTGCTGCCATTGGCATCCGTCCATCCGGTCGAATCGTATCGGATGCCGTATTGCCCGCAATAGCCGGAAAGGTATGCGCCCAGGCAGACGCTCTCCATGTCTGATTGATAGGATTGCTGGGTGTATTTCTCCTCCGAGATATAATTTTTTGTGTATTGCTGGCAGGCCGCCGCAAAAGTTGAATTGCGCTTCAACATGGCGATCGGATTGATGTTGGGGTCATACTGGTTTCCGCACCAACTGACCACCAGATAGCCGCCATACTTTGAGCTTAGTTTCAGCAGGTCGGCGAAATGGTTGATGCGATCTGTCCATGACGCTGAAAGCGGGTCCGTCAGATCATCGTATCCCCAGAACTGCTCGGCGTAGTTGAACCCGATCAAGTTCGGATAATCCCGGTAGAATTCTTCATAGACCGAAAGATCAAATTCCGAGAACTGGTGGAACCCGCCGCTGGACTGCTGGATCATCGCCCACATCCGGTTCTGGGCGCAAACTCGCATCCAGGATTTCGCAATTTCATAGCCGTATTCCGAAACGTGGAACTGGCTGTTCGTTGCCGTGTGGCTGATGGACAACGAAATATTCATCACCACATACGGCCGGATGTCGGGCGGAATCAAATCAATGATCTTCTGCGGATCGGGATAGTTCCACGAATCAATATGGATGAGCCACATCGGCTGTTGCGGCGAAACCGGCCGACGCAAGGGCGCGTTCGTTTGCTGCGGGACAACCACCACAATGTTCGTGTTGCCAGTCGCCGCCGAGTTCGTTATTTCAAATCCGTTGATCACAAAGAACGCCGTGCTGACGGGACTAATTGCTGATGTCAGGTTAAAAACAAAGCTGACCGGATTGGTGCCATCGGAAATCAGCGGCGTGGAAAACTTCGTCACATTGGCAAGGCTGGTGACCGGCGGGACGGAGGATTGCGTGCTTGAAATGTGCAATCCCGTGGTCGTCGCCGAACCGTTCGCATCATTCACCGTCACATTGAAGTCGCCATGCTGGTCCTGCGTGTCGTGGTGATAAGAAAGCCAGCCATAAGTTCCCGCCGGAAGCCCCTTGATGGTCAGGGTCATTGGATTGCCCGGACTTTCGCGTTTGTCGGTGCCGATCCAGTCAACCATCAGGTCGAATAAATTCGTAGAATCTGTCAAATACCCGTTGCCCAAAGAACGCGCCTGCGCCTGCTGCGCAGTGTTAGTTGCGGGTGAACCAGTCCAGGTTGGAGTGACGGTAATGTTGGTGCCGAAGGCGCTGTAAGTTCTTGAGCCAAATGTATTGGTCACCTCGTTTTGCGCAGTATAGGCCTGGTATCCGGCCATCGTTTGCCCGGATGACCCGTTGAAATCCACCTTCAGCGAATCGGCGACAACCATCGTGAGCATTGTTGGAACCAGCAGGCAAACGACTGCCATAAGTTTTTGGCGTCTGCGATTCAGCGCGGCAACCCAGCCACTCGGAAAAGCATATCGAGGCCGCCGCGACGCTAAATTCAAGCTGTGAATTTTTAGGCTCATCATTTTGTTTCATTTGCTTCCAGAGACGGAGTCACTGATATGGAAAAAATCAAAATCCACAAAACCGCCCGCCGTCTTGGTCGCATAGTTGAACAGGCCGAAGCGATAGCCCATGAAATGCGGCAACGTGTAACTCATCTTCAGCGCGCTGCCAATCGGCGTCCAAGATTTGCCATCCAAGCTGTAGAAGAAATGCGCCGTGTCGGCCCGCTCCTTGAAGTTGCAGTCGGCCTTCAAAAATACCGTCGGCTGTGCCAGCGGAATCTTTTGCATCTCAATCGGTGAACCGGACGCAGCGTTCACCATCACGATGAAGTTCGTGCCGCCGTCCACCTTCACGCCGACGAGGCCGTAATTTTTTTGTAGCAACGCGAGACCGACAAAATCGCCGTCCTTCAGGTTGCTGACGTCCACACAGGTCACACCCGAACATTCCGGCCCAATGGTGCGTTGCGTGAGCGTATTGCGTGCGGAAAGAAAATCACTGTCCGTGCGCCCGGTGGTAAGCCGCAAAAATCCGGGACGTTGCGTGACCGACCAGAGCGCGTTGTCGGGATTGTGATTCCATTGCCAGACCAGCGGGAGCGCGGGTTCGCCGTCGCGACGGTTGAATTCATCGGATGCCACGATGCCGGGAATGAGTCCTTTGCTCGCGGGCAGGTTCAGCGTGTCAGGAACTTTTCCGTCCACGCCCAATACCGGCCAGCCGTCTTCCCATTTCACGGGCACGAGATATGGAATCCGCCCGACTGCGCCAGAGTCGCGAAAGAGATATGCGAACCATTCGCCCGATGGCGTGTCAATCAATCCGCCCTGTGCCACGCCCTTGTCTTGCAACGCCACGCGACCTTCCCAAGGCCCGGTGATTTTGTCGGCGCGATGGATGATGACGGTGCGCATTCCGCCGCGCGGCCAGGTGATGTTGAAAAGAAAATATTTTCCGTCGTGCTTGAACATCTGCGAGCCTTCCGCGTTGAGGCCGATGTTCGGCCCGGCCACGGCGCTGGCGTTGGTGATGATGACTTGATTGATGCCGTCGGGTTTCACCGCCGTCACATCCGCCGTCAATTCGGTCAACCGAATGTTGCCACCGCCGTTGACCATGAACACGCGCCCGTCGTCCTCGAAGAACAACGAGTGATCATGAAGCATCGGCTTGAAGGACGAAACTTTCCACGGGCCACGCTCGATGTCCTTCGTGGTATAGACATACGTTTTGCCAGTCGTGCCGGAAAAAGTTGTTGCATAAAAAATTCCGTCGTGAAACCGCAGGCTGCTTGCCCACGAGCCTTTGCCATAACTGTTTTTTCCATTGGTGAGATTGAGCGCGTCCGCGTCATCAAGAATGTCGTAGGCGTAACTCACGAGCTGCCAGTTCACCAAATCTTTCGACTTCATGATCGGCAACCCCGGGCTCATGTGCATCGTGGTGCTGCTCATGTAATAGGTATCGCCCACGCGGATCATCGCCAGGTCCGGCACGTCGGCGTGAAGGACGGGATTGTGCGCGGTGTCGCCGGCGGCGTAGTTGGCCATTTTGTAGCCGAGCAACGGCAGCATGGTTTCAGCATAGCGTCTACCCAACTCACGATAACCCGCAGGCGTGAAGTGCAGATGATCCGGCCGACTCGGACAGCCCGCCGACGAAACGACGTGCGCCGTGGGAATTGTCCTGGGCAAATCGTCAATGATCCGGTTCATGCTCGCACACGCGCCGTGCTGATCGGCGTTCACAACTTCACCGGCGATGAGCGGCACGTCTTCGGCTTTGAGGTTCAAATCTTGGAGCAGCATTTCATAGACACCTTTCACCTTGTTCGGCCATTCCTTGTCGTTGGTGTTGGACTCGCCCTGATGCAACAAGATTCCTTTGATCACGCCATCCTGCTGCGCCAGTTTCGCCGTCGCGACGAGATACTGATATGGATTTCCATCGTATCCCCGGATGATATTGGTCATCCATGACGGCGCGGTCGCGGCGTAGGCCTGATAGTTGGCCAGTTCAAACAGTTCAATCTTGCAGCCACCCACCGCGACATTGACGACGCCCACCTTGATGTTAGACGGCAGGTTGGCAACCAGCGTCCGGCCAAAAAAATCCGCCGGGCCGATGCCCGACGATGGCCGGCACAACGGCGGAACGGCCGGATACCAATTGCCCTTGGTGCGGTTTTGTTTCGGAAAATTCACCGCCGCAAAAACCTCGAAGCGATTATCCACGTTCGTCCTGTCCTGTTCTTCGATTCCCGGAAAGCCCTCCATGTTGGATTGTCCCAAGCACACGAAAATCCAGCGGTTCGTGTCTTGAGCGAAGGCGTTCATTCCCAATAAAAGGAATCCCGTCAATACAGATAGCCTCAATTTTTTGGTCATGGCAGTTGGATTCGTGGCATCAAAATTATTTTACGAGCCGGTAGAAAATTGAATTCGTAGCGGTAGAGACGGGAATCGTCACCTGCCACTGGCCGCTGATGATTTGCGGTGCAGGTGAAACGACGTTGATCCAGTTGCCCGCCCCAAGGTTCGTGCGCGACTGCACAGTGAACCCGGCAGATGCGAGCGGCCACATCAACGTCAGGCTGGCTGGCGAATTCGTAAGGCTGATGGCCGGGCTATTCGTGCTCAAAAGCGAATTCACACCGAGCGCATAGCTGGCCGCGATCTCCGCCGCCGAAAGCGCAACGCTGTGGATTCGGAATTCATCCAGCAGCCCGTTGAAATAAGGATCGGGCCACTGCGATTTGCCGAGATAATTGTTCGCCGTGCTGCCGAGGTTTGCAGGTTTGATCCTCATGTCCGCGTTGGTGCCGACGGCGGAGCCGTTCAGGTAAAGAATGGCGTTGGTCCCTTTGAGCGTCACCGCGACGTGATGCCAAACGCCTGCGGTCAGCGCGGTGGTGCCGGTGATCTGCTGCTCGCCACCGGAACTGTTCGTCGTGATGCCGAAGCGCAGCCGCGTGTTGCTGCCGTTCTGCGGCGTGAGAAACAAATAGCTCGTGGTGTTGTTGCCGAAATCAAAGATGCGCGCCCAGTTCGCGGTGGAATTCAATTTCACCCACACCTCAATTGTGAAATTCGTCAGCGCACTGACGATGCCCGCTGGCAGGGTCGCGTATTGCGACGACGCAGACGCGAGCGTCAACTGTCCGACGGAAAAACTTCCGCCAACCGGCAGCGCTCCTGTCCACGCAGTGCCACCAACAGAATCAGCAACCGTCGTGCCGCTCGATTCGCCGAAGCTGTAGCGGTGAACCAGCGTCGGCAACGGTGCGAGCGTGAACGACCACACCGCGCCGACGTTGGTGTTCGCGCCGACGATTTCATCCACGCGCCAGAAATAATTCGTCGCCAGCGTGAGCGCGGGAGTGAAGCTGCTGTTCGTGATCGCACCCATAAATTGCGGCGACAACGTCGTGGCCTGCGCGACGGCGTTGGAGTCTGTCCCCAGATAAATTGCGTGCGACACGGCGTTGCTGCCAGGCGTCCAGCCGAGCGCGGTGCTGAACGGCACATTCGTTGCGCCACTGGCGGGCGAAGGGTTTGACGCCGCGCCAACCGCGACAAACTTATCCAGCACGACCGTGGTGAGCGATTGCGCTGGCAGCGCAATTTGGGAACCGACGGAGCCAAGCGGCTGAAATTTATTTGTCCCGGCAGTCTGATAAACGCTGGAAAGAAAATACGGAAACGAACCGAAGTTCACGTTCACGGCAGTGGCGGCGACATCTTTGTTGATGAACACGGCGACGAGGCGCAGCCCGTCCGGCGAGAGAAACGCCGAGGTCGGCACGAGGGAACTGCTGTTGGTCGCCGCGACGCGCCGGTAGCCGGGCTGGATGAAATAGGAAAAATGTTTCATTGACCAATAGCTCGGCGAATACCACCAGCCGTGCGATTGCGTGGGCGTGCCGGGCGGCGCATTCGTCCAGGTGGACTGCGAGGCAAACGGATTCTCAATCTGGATCAGCCCGCCGTTGGTTCCCGGCCAGATCAAATTCCAATGGTTGTAGCCGCTGACCGATTCGACGACGAGCGAGTTGTGGATCAGCACCGCACATTCAATCATATCGAACACATCGCCATACTCGGTCATGAAGCGCGGCTTGTTGGGAAATACATTCGTCGCCGAACTAATGGCGGGCAGGAATGAATCGCCCGTCGAGCCGCCGTCACCGTAAAGATGATGAGCCACGCCATAAAAACTGTTCGTGTTCAATGTTGCGGCGTAGTTGTTCAGATCGTTATAGGAAATGTGGACGACTTCCGGCGCGAGCAGTTTTGGCGGCGACGGCAGGTTGGTAAGTTTTTGATAAACCGCATCCAGCGCCTTTGAATAGCTCGCGTAGTTCGTGCCGTTCACCGTGTCCTCGGTCGGATGAAAAATGCACGAGTCGTAACCCGCCACCCAGTCGGGTTCGTTTTGGATGCTGGCCCAGGTGAGGTTCACGCCGTTCGACTGATACGCCTTGATCGAGTCATACCAGTAGTTCGCAAAATTCGTGTAGGCAAAGCTGCCGCTGCTATTGGTGATCAATGTGCCGCCGTTGCCGACCTGTCCGTTACTTTTCATAAACGCCGGCGGCGACCACGAGCTCATGTAGATGGGAACGGCACGGCCTAAGACGCGATTGGCGTTGGAAACGAAATCCGGTGCGTCCGCGTCCAGACTGTTCGTGTAGCGAAACCAGTTTCCCAAGCGCAGCATTGAGAGGTTCAGTCCGGCGAAAGCATTCGTGTAAATCTCCAGCTTGTAGGGATGCGCGGTGACCCATCCGTTATAGAAACAGATCGCGCCACCAAGACCTTCGATGGTCTGAAAAGTTTTTGTCGAATCAATGCCCGCGACCGGCGGCGGTGGCGGCGTGCCGTCAGTGCCGTTATCGAGATTGGAAACAGTGAACGTGTAACTCGCCGTGCCGAAAACAAATTTGTCCAAGTCCAAGCCGTCCTCACGCGCACCGATTTGAAACGTCTGCGTCAGAGTGTTCGTCGTCACCGTGAACGTCGCGCCGGAGGCGAACACAGAAAGGTTGATCCATTTCCACATCCCGCTGCCGAGCGTGCCGCCGCCGGTGACAACATTCGTGCTGTTGGTGAAGCCCACGCCGCCCAAGCCGTTCACAAAAATCCAGTCGGAATTATTGGTCGGCGATTTTGTGCCAAAGCCATTTCCGTAAAACATGCTGTCATCGTTGAACCCGCCCGCGCCAACGCGGAGCTGCGCGTAAAGCTGATAAGTGCCGCTGGTCGGAAACGTGACTGAATACGTTGCGACGCGATTGGAGGTGCCCGGATTATTCCCCGCGCCATTGGAGGTGATGGTGATGTAAGCCGGGCTGGCGCTGTTGCTCACAGCCCACTCCGAACCGAGCGCGCCAGATTCCGCTTCAACGGAAACGAAGGCCGCGCGAACCGAAGTGGCGGCAAATACGGCGGACAAGATGACTATTAAAAAAGATTTCAACATGACACGCGGATGCAATAATTATCGCCCCGCTTGATTTGCTTTCAATGCGGTTTCAATGGATTTTTCTCCAGCCCTCAAACCATCCGCCGTCGCCGTAAGCCTGATATTTCCCGGGTGTCCGGCTTGGCCGCGAATAATCACCAGGCAAAGTCCGTTGAACGCCCTGCGGTCATGCGACTGAAACGATTCAAAACTCGTCGCATCGCCGTTGTCCGTGGCGACGATTTCGCCCGGCCCTTCGAGGTCAAAATGAATCCGGTTGTCCGCGCGCGGCGAAGTCAAGCCGCTCTTGTCCGTCACCGTCACGGTGATGAAGGATAAATCTTTTCCATCCGCGCGAATTGGGTCGCGATCCGCTTGCAATTTTATTTTCGCCGGTTCGCTGGCGGTTTTCACTTCATCCGTTGCCCACGGTTTACCGTTTTTGTAGGCGACCACTTTGAGCGTGCCGGGCTGATAAACCACATCGTCCCAACGCAGACGGTATTCAAACTCACCTTGCTTTTTTCGACCGAGTGATTTGCCGTTAAGAAAAAGTTCCGCCTCGTCGCCGGAAGTGAAAACGTGAATCGGCGTCACCTGCCCTGCCCTGTCCGGCCACGTCCAATGCGGCAAAATATGCGCCATCGGAAAATCCGGTCGCCAGTGCGCTTGATACAAATAGAAACGATCTTTTTTGAATCCCGCCAAATCAATGATGCCGCTATAAGAACTACGCGACGAATCAAACGGCGTCGGTTCGCCCAAATAATCCCAGCCCGTCCACACAAATTCGCCGCCGACGTAAGGATATTTTTCCTGCGCCGCGAACACGCGGTCGGCGGACGAGCCAAACGGCGCGGCGTATAATTCATACGCGCTCACCTGATGCCGAGCCGAATCCAGCCCGGAGTTCGCCCCCACGGCAGCGCTGTGGTTCGTGGTGACAGGAAAAATAAATTCGCCGCGCGAACTCAAGGCCGACGCCGTTTCGCTGCCGATGATCAGATTGGTCGGAAATTTTTCGTGGAATTCAGGATAACGCCCCGGAGCTTTTCGCACGCCCGCACCTTGATAATTCAGGCCAATGACATCCACCGTCGCCGGCAAATCATTCGTCGCCTGCGCCCAATTCATCGCCGTCGTCGTCGGGCGCGTCGGGTCTTCCTCGCGCACGATGTTGACGAGTTCTTTCGCCACCGCTGCGCCGCTCGCGCCGGTGTATTGCTCGCCGACTTCGTTGCCGATGCTCCACAGAATGACTGAAGGATGATTGCGATCTCGCCGCAACTCCGCGCGCAAATCCGGCTCGTGCCAGTCGGGAAAAATCAGGTGAAAATCCAGCGGCGTTTTCTGGCGCAGCCACACGTCGAACGATTCGTCCATGACGAGGAAACCCAGCTTGTCCGTCAGCTCCAACAGCTCTGGTGCGGGCGGATTGTGGCTCATGCGAATGGCATTGCAGCCCATATCCATCAGCATTTCCAACTGCCGCTGCGCCGCGCGCTCGTTGAACGCCGTGCCCAGCGCACCGAGATCGTGATGATTGCAAACGCCCTTCAATTCAATGCGCTCGCCGTTGACGAACACGCCTTTATCCGCATCAAATTTCAGCGAGCGAATGCCGAACGGTGTTTCGTAAACATCCAAAACTTTTCCGTTTTGCGAAACCGTCGTGACTGCGACATGGCGGTTCGGCTGTTGCGTCGGCGGCGGCCCCCAAAGTTTTGGATTGGCGATGGAGGCGTTGCCGGCTACGACCAAGCTTTGGCCGGGCGCAATCTGCAAATCCACCGGCGCAATTTTCGCAACCGCCGCACCAGGTTTTTTCCCATCCGCAGCCAGTGCAAAAATTTCCGTTGCCACGCTGACGTTGACGTTCTGCTTGGAATCATTATCCACTGTCACTTTCAAATTCACCGTGGCGCGTTCGCGTAAAACTTCCGGCGTCGTAAGTTGCGTTCCCCACTGGCCCACATGGAGGGGCGAAGTTTTCACGAGCCAGACGTTGCGGTAAATTCCCGCGCCCGGATACCAGCGCGAGGAGTTGGGCGGATTATCGAGGCGGATCGCGAGTTTGTTTTCGCCGCCCGGTTTCACAAACGGCGTCAGGTCGAGCCGCCACGACGCGTAACCGAACGGCCAACCGCCGACAAATTGACCGTTCAGCCAAACCGCTGCGTAAGACATCGCGCCATCCACATCGAGAAAGATTTTTTTGTCCGCGGCGGCGGCGGGCAGGCTAAAATTTTTTCGATACCAGCCAATGCCCGCGCTCGGCAATCGACCCATGCCACCGCCACCCGAATGTGTGAACGGCCCGGCGATGGCCCAGTCGTGCGGCAAATTTATTTTTTGCCAAGCGCGGTCATCAAAATCCGGCTGCACATACGCCACGCCGTCGCCAAGATTTCCTTCCGGCCTGACAAATTTCTGCGCGGCATCTTTGATAAAATTATTTCCCGTCGGCAGAATCCATTGCTTGATAATTTTTACGCGCGCATTCGACGCAGCGGGCAAATTCGTCCCGGCATTGGTGGCCGCATTGCCATCCGCCTCGGCTTCCGCGAGCCGACGGATTTGTTTCTGCTCGCGCACATCGTAAAGCAAACTCACGACGCAGTTCGTCGGGTCGCCTTTCGTAAAACGCCAGTCGTCATTGAGGGAAATCCGTTCGCGCGGCATATCCGCCACGGCCAATCCGGCGGTGATGGCGAGCAAAAAGATGAAACTAAAACGCAGCTTTGAAAATCGTGACGTCATTGGGTTAATGAGTGAACAGGTTCAGATCAATCGTATCCGCCATCGTTTTGTAACCAAGCGGGTTCAGGTGCAACCAATCGTTGGCATTCACGCCGGGGTGAAACACTGCCTCGAACTTCGTCGCGTCCGCCGGGGCGCGCACAGCGGCATCGAAATCAATCACGCCATCGTAAAGTGAATTGGTGCGAGTCCACGCGTTGACCTGCTGCCGAATCACCTCGTGCTCGGGAGAAAAATATCCATTGCCGCCGAATGGCGTGATGGTTGCGCCATAGACGCGAATGTTCTTTGCGTGTGCCTTGACGGCGAACTGCGTGTAAGCCGCGATGAGATTCGTCGCGAGCGTCGCCGTGTTTTCGCCATGCGCGCCGCCGATGTCGTTGACGCCCTCGAACACAATCAGCCAGCGCGCGCCGCTTTGTTTGAGCACGTCGCGGTCGAAACGTTTCACCGCCGCCGGGCCGAGGCCGCCAAAAATTCCGTTGCCGCCGATGCCCATATTGACCACGCCAACATTGGCGGTCGGCGCGTTCGTGTTCAGCCGTCGCGCCAGATTATCCGGCCAACGATTATTGCTGTCCGTGGTCGAGCCGCGTCCGTCGGTAATGGAATCGCCCAGCACAACAATCGTTTTGCTGGAACTGTCCGCCGACACCTCAATGCCCGTGACGAGATACCAGTGCGCCGTTTTTTTTGCGTCCGGCAAACTCGCCGCCGAAACAAAATTGCTCGCAACGATGAACGACGTGGTGCGCGAACCGGGATGGCCGGTGATGGTCGTGGCTGAAATGTCGCCGAAGTAAATACTCACCGCGACCTCGGCCAGCGCAGGTAAATCAAATTCCATCGGATCGGAAAAAATTGTTTCGCCGCGTGGGATGACCACTTCGGAAGCGCCCTGAAACGTAAGTGCCTTGTCGGTGGCGAGCTTGATTTCACCGCTGCCCGCACTGCCCTTTTCAGCGGCGAGCGCGAGGTGCGCGGAGTGGATGGTCACGGAGTTCGTTCCAAAAATGTTGGCGAAACGGACGCGCAGATTTTTTCCGCCGAGGCTCACGCGGACAAATTGGCGCAGCGTGTTGTGAGCGAGCGACACGGGCGGCAAGTTGCCCGGCTCGGTCAGTTGCGGCGCGCAGCCCCACGTCGTGACCCAGTGATCTTCCGCTGCGAGAACGGTGGCTTGAGCGCTGGTGAAAATTGACGCGACCGCCAGCGTTTTCAACCATGTCATCATGGAACACGGCAGGTTTTTTTTCATAAATGGGAGATACGATATTGACGTGCGACGGTTGAATTTCAAAGGATGAATTGCATGGAATTGGGTATCAGGATCAGGCGGCTAACCGATGAATCATTAGTTAATTTTAGGATTGTATCTTTAACCGACTTTGTCCGCAGATTCCGCAGATTTTCGCAGATGAGGCAAAACTTAATCGGCGTGAATCTACGGAATCAGCGGATGAAATGCGGTTCCGTTTGCAAGGTGTTTAATCCCTAGTAATTTCAAAAGCCAGATTGTCCCCTCCCAGAATTTGTCCTACACTGGCCGGACAATGCCTGCGGCTCGACTCGATCAAACCCTCGTGGAACGCGGCCTGTGCGCCAGCCGCGAACAGGCCAAGCGGCTCATCCTCGCCGGCAAAGTCCGCGTCAACGGCCATCCCGCGCGCAAGGCCAGCGACTCCACGAAACCCGGCGACGACCTCGCGGTGGACGTGCCCGAAAAATTTGTCAGTCGCGGTGGACACAAGCTCGAACACGCGCTGGAACATTTTCAACTCGCGGTAAAAAATCTCATCGCCATTGATCTCGGTGCCTCCACGGGCGGTTTCACGGATTGCTTGTTGCAACGCGGCGCGGAAAAAGTTTTTGCGGTGGATGTCGGCCAAGGCCAACTGGCGTGGAAATTGCGAAGCGACTCACGCGTGGTGGTAATGGAAAAAACTAACGCACGTTTTTTGAAGCCGGAGCATTTCGTGCCTTCTCCCTCGCTCCTCCTAGGGGAGAGGGCCGGGGTGAGGGGTCGGAGTGTGGTAGGACAATCAAATGACAACAGAACATCAAACCCGCCCGTTCACCCCTCACCCTCAATCCCTCTCCCCTCCGAGGGGCGAGGGAAGTCCGTTGTGGACACAACGGTTGAACCGCCCGCAGATTTAATCGTCGTGGACTGCTCGTTCATCTCGCTGAAAAAAGTTTTACCACCAGCCGTGCCGCTGCTGAAGCTCGGCGGGAAAATTGTCGCGCTCATCAAACCGCAATTCGAGGCGGGCAAAGCGGAGGCGGACAAAGGACGCGGCGTCATCACCGATCCGACGGTCCACGCGCGCGTGATCGCGGAACTGGAAGAATTTGTCGCGGCGCAGGCTGGCCTTTGCTGGCGCGGTGTGGTTGAATCTCCGCTGCTCGGCCCTGCCGGGAACAAAGAATTTTTGACGCTGATTGAAAAAGTCCGCTGAACCATTTCGTCGCATCGGCCTCGTGGGCAACCCGGAGAAAGCCGCTTGCGCGGAAATCGTCCGCCTCGCGGCGCGGCTCATCGCGCGCACCGGGCGGAAAATTTTTTGCGATCCGGCCACGGCGAAAATTGCCAATCTCAAATGCCCCGTGTTTCCTGACGCACCCGCGCTCGCGAGCAAAACGGATTTGATCATCGTCTTTGGCGGCGACGGCACGATGCTCCACGCCGCGCGCGACATCGCCGGATTTCGCACCCCCATCCTCGGCGTGAACATCGGCGCGCTCGGTTTTCTCACGGCCGTTTCTTCGGACAAACTGGCCGACGCGCTGAAACTGATTTGGCGCGGCGAATTCAAATTTGAATCCCGCGCGCTCATCGAGGCGACCGGTAAGTGCCATGGAAAAAATGTCATCGCCCCGGCACTCAACGACATCGTCATCAGTCGCGGTGCGGTCTCGCGGCTGATCTCGCTCGACGTGAGCGTGAACGGCGAACCCATCACGCGCTACCGTTGCGACGGCCTCATCGTGAGTTCGCCGACCGGCTCGACGGCCTATTCGCTCGCCGCTGGCGGCGCGATTGTTTTGCCGACGGCGGATGTTTTCACCCTCACGCCGATCTGTCCGCACGCGCTTTCCAACCGCTCCATCATTTTGCCGCTGTCCGCGACGTTGCAAGTGAAAGCCGTGGCCGCTGCGCCCGCCACGATTTTGAGCGCGGACGGCGAATTCGCGGGCGAACTCGATGCCGGCGATGAAATCACTATCCGCCGCAGCCGCCGCTCCGTGCGGATTTTGCAACTGGCCAACAGCTCCTTCCTCGAAGCGCTGCGCCGGAAATTGCACTGGCGCGGAACGTATCTCTGAAAGTGTGAAGGCAGAATTATGAATGATGAATTAAAACGCCGATGGACGCCGCGAATTTCATTTTCAACCTTCAACCTTCAACCTTCAACCTTCTAAAAATGGTCCGCCTCAAAGACATTGCCCAGCTTGCCAACGTTTCCGTGATGACCATCTCCAAGGCGTTGCGTGACGCGCCAGATGTATCCGAGGCGACGCGCGCGAAAATAAAAAAACTCGCGCACGATCTCGGTTACACGCCCAACACCAGCGCGCAAGGTTTGCGGACGAACACCACGAAGCTGCTCGGCCTCGTCATCCCCTCCACGCTGAATCCGATTTACGCCCGCATCGTTTCTGCCATCGAGGAACGCACCCACGATTTCGGCTACGACCTGCTCATCGCGCAGACGCAAAATAAATCCGAGCGCGAAGACGCCTGCCTGCGCCGCCTGCTCGCGCGCCGCGTGGACGGCTTACTCATCACGCCGGTGTATCGTTTCGAGGCCGAGGCGCGCATCTATCAGGAAATAACCGCCCGGAAAATCCCGTCCGTGCTGCTCGGCCCGCCCGCGCCGTTCTGCAAAAATTTTCCCAGCATCGAGACGCAGGAACTCGCCGCGAGTTATTCGGCCACGAAACATTTGCTCGATCTCGGCCACAAAAAAATCGCCTATCTCACTGGCCCGCCCGCTGCGCCATGGGCCCACGAACGCTTTGAAGGTTATCGCCGCGCACTGCGCGATGCCGGTTTGCAGCCGGATGATGAATTTGTTTTTCAAGCGGGCAGCACGATTGAAGACGGCGTCCGCGCCACGTTGCAGATGGTGAATGAAGGTTGTAATCCAACCGCCGTGCAAGCCGTGAGTGATCTCGTCGCCATCGGCTGTGCGGAAACGTTGATGCAGCAAGGCGTGAAAATTCCCGAGGACATTTCGCTCGTCGGTTTCGGGAATGTGCTCGCGGCGGAATATTTTCGCGTGCCGCTCACCACCGTGCGCCAACCGAAGCATCGTCTGGGCGTCGCGGCGGTCGAAGCGTTGATGAAACTCATTCGCAAGGAACCGCTCGAACTCTCACCGCTCCCGGCGGAACTCGAAGTGCGGAAAAGTTCCGCGCTGCCGAAAAGTTAAGCGGAAGTTTGTTGGGGCAAGCGTCCTCGCGAGCCGCTTGGTCTGACGACGCCCCGGCTCGCGAAGACGCTCGCCCCACCAGCAAACTTCACTTTTTCCCTTCACCAACCCGGCAGCTTCCGTTTTCACATTTTGATCCGCCAAACCAGCCACCGATTTTCACCCGGTTCCGCGCGAACCATTCGTAGAATTTATCCGTGAGCCAACGCAAGCCCGGCCAGCTCGTTGGCGCAACCAGCCAGCCGAGACCAACCAACCGATACGCCGCGCGAAACGTCGCCACGCGCGTGACGACTCGGCCATCGGGGAAAATGCCGTGCATCACGCCTTCCACTTCCGTTTGCGTGAGGCCATAAATCGCCGCATCAAAACCGGGCGCGGAAATATCTTCGGTCGCCAATTTGCCTGCACGGTCACGACGCTTCAACCACGCGACTTCGCGGCAGCAAAATGGACATTGCCCATCAAACAATAATTTTAATTGCCAGTTGGTTTTAGTTTCCTTCATGCGTCGCTAATTTTCACCACACAGCAATGATTGACCTGAACCTTGGCTTTGGCAACATAACGAAAATCTTTTTACAAAACTTATGCCACGCACTGTCACTCTCTTCACCGGCCAATGGGCTGATCTCTCCCTCGCGCAACTCCTGCCGCTCGTCAAAAAAATGGGCTACGACGGCGTGGAACTCGCCTGCTGGGGCGACCACTTTGAAGTGGATCGCGCTTTGACCGAACCCGATTATTGCAAAAAGAAATGGGCGTTGCTCAAGAAATACGGACTCACCTGCCACGCGATTTCTTCCCACCTCGTCGGCCAGGCCGTGTGCGATTTGATTGACGAACGTCATCAGGCGATTCTCCCCGCCGATGTCTGGGGCGACGGCAAACCTGAAAGCGTTCGCCAACGCGCCGCCGAAAAAATGAAAGCCGCCGCGCGTGCCGCCCGAAAATTTTTCGATGCGAAACCCGGCGCGAAGAAAGGTGAAGTAGCGGTCGTCAATGGTTTCACCGGTTCTTCCATTTGGCACGCGCTCTACGCGTTTCCGCCGACGAGCCAGAATTTTTTGAACAAAGGTTTTGCCGATTTCGCGAAACGCTGGACGCCGATTCTCGACGTGTTTGAAAAAGAAAACGTCAACTTCGCGCTCGAAGTGCATCCCACGGAAATCGCGTTTGACATCGCCTCCGCCAAACGCGCGCTCGAAGCGGTGAAACATCATCCGCGCTTCGGTTTCAATTACGATCCGTCGCACCTCGGTTATCAAGGCGTGAATTATGTGAAATTCATTCGCGAATTTTCCGACCGTATTTTCCACGCGCACATGAAAGACGTTTGGTGGGGCCACGGCGATGGCAGCGTGGGCGTGTTCGGCGGCCACACGGATTTTACGGACGCGCGCCGCTTTTGGGATTTCCGCTCGCTCGGTCACGGCGACATCAACTTTGAGGAAATCATTGTCGCTCTGAACGACGTGGGCTATCGCGGCCCGCTCTCGGTGGAATGGGAAGATGGCCGGATGGATCGCATCCACGGCGCGACCGAAAGCTGCGCGTTCGTCCGCGAACTAGATTTCGCGCCCAACCAAGCGGCGTTTGACGCGGCATTTTCCAAGCAGAAATAATTCGGCCACAGATAGACACAGATAAGAAAAACATTTTATCCGCAGATGACACAGATTTTCGCAGATTAAGTTTTATCTGCGTGAATCTGTGTCATCTGCGAACACTTTTCTTATCTGTGTTTCATCTGTGCCCATCCGTGGCTAAAAAATTATCTTTGCAACGCGAGCTGCGGAACCAGCGCGTTCGTCAACGGGTTGATGGTGAACTCATCTTTCTCCAGCCGCCACAGCCAGCCGGTGATGAGCTGCAGCACTGCGGCGAGGTTTAATTTTTCGTGCAGCGGCGGATACTTTTCCAAATTCGCCGCCGCGAGCTTGAATAGCGCGGCGGACGGGCGAAGCCGATTTTTTTGCAAATGCACGAACGCCCCCGCGAGTTGGATGAGGCCCTTGTAAAAATTGCCATTCGCACCATGTCGGTCGGGCAGCCAGAGGTCTTCGAGAATGTCGTGCGCCTCGTAAAATTTCTGCTGGTTGAACAGCGCAAAATAACCGGCGTAGCGGGCGTCCACACCGTCGCCCGCGAACTGTTGGGCGAAGGCGGCCATACGTTCATGTTTGCTCACAAAAATGAGTTTAGCGGGACGCAGGAAAATCTAAAGCAAAGTCTGGGGCGGACGATAAATAAAATGTCCGGGAGCAATTCTGGATCATCGGTTGGTTTGAGTGCATCAGGCAAAAGAAAACGGTGCGGCTGGTTACCGCGCCGTTTTCACTTTCTATTCGGCTTCATTTTTTCGGGCGCTTAAAAACGTATTGATACACAAAGTTCGTTCCCGTGGCGTCCTTGGGTCGGCTGGTGTAGCTCACGAGTTCCCAGCCACCTTTGCCGTAGCCATCGAGCACAGATTTGCCTTTGGGATTATCCGTGGTGTCCCAAGAAGTTGTGGGCGTGGCGCAACCGGCCAGGAGCACGGCAGCGGCGCAGCCGACAAACATTTTGCGCGCGAGGGTTTTCACAAGATGGAAGAAAAATTGATTTGGGGACGGACGAAAAATGAGGCAGTCGCAAACTCGTGGCAAGCATAAACCGGTTGGACTGAAATTGACTTTGACGCATCGCTGCGACAATCTGCGGCCATGTCAAAACCTGCATTGGGACGTGGCCTCGGCGCACTTTTGGGCGGCAGTCCGCCCATGACAAATCTTGCGCCCGCGATCACCGTGGCCGCTACCCTGCCCGATTCGCGCGACCGCATCCAACGCGTTCCGCTCAATAAAATCAGGCCAACGGCGATGCAACCGCGCAAGGAATTTTCCGCCGAAGCGTTGCGAGAACTCGCTGATTCGATTCGCGAACAAGGCATTGTGCAGCCGCTCATCGTGCGCGAGCGCGACGGATTTTTTGAACTCATCGCGGGCGAACGGCGCTGGCGGGCGGCGCAGCTTTTGAATCTGCCGGAAGTCCCCGTCATCACGCGCGAGGCAGACGACCGCTCCGTTCTGGAACTGGCGCTCATCGAAAATTTGCAGCGCGAAAATCTGAATGCGCTGGAAGAGGCGCTCGGCTATTCGCAGCTCGCGGAACAATTTCAACTCACGCAAGAAGACATCGCCAAGAAAGTTGGCAAGAGCCGCGCGGCGGTGGCGAACGCGACACGGTTGCTGAAACTTCCGGCGGCGGTGCAAACATTTATCCGCGAAGGCCGGATTTCCGTGGGTCACGCGAAGGTGATTTTGGGATTGTCCGACGGCGCGCTGCAAGCGCTCGCCGCCGAACGCATCATCAAGGAAGGTTTGAACGTGCGGCAAGCGGAAGGGCTGATTACCAAGCTGCAAACGCGTGGCGCAAAATCTTCTGGCGACGTTTCCAAGACGAAAGCCATAGTGCCGATTGACGCGAACATTGGTCGGCTGGAAGAAAAAATGCGCGAGAAGTTTGGGACGAAGGTTCACTTGAAATACGCCCAGGGCAAAGGCGCGGTGGAGATTTCCTTTTTCAGTGACGACGAATTGCAGCGCGTGCTGGAAATTCTCGGCGTCAACGCAGATTGATCCACCACCAAGGCACCAAGGCACAAAGTTTTTGTTTTGAATTTTCTTGGTGAGCTTTGTGTCTTGGTGGTTAATATATTTTTCAACCAATGATTTTAGAAATTGTAAAATACGGCTCCCCAGTGCTTCGCAAAAAAGGCGAACGCATCGAAAGTGTCACGCCGGAAATCCGCAAGCTCATCACGGATATGTTCGAGACGATGGAGGAAAACCACGGCGTCGGTCTCGCGGCGCAGCAAGTGGGCGTGGCGAAATTACTCACGGTGATTGATGTGCGCGCGGTGACGGATCGGCCTTCCACGCTGGAACTCGACGGCGAGCCGGCAGACGTGGCGAGCATCATGCCGTTGGTGTTGATCAATCCTGAAGTGACGCCGGTGGGTGAACGGGTGAAGGGCAGCGAGGGCTGCTTGAGTTTCCCGGAAATCTACGCGGAGATTTCGCGGCCCGAATCGGTGGATGTGAAAGCGCTCGATGCGAAGGGAAAACCCATTTCATTTCGTTGCGGCGGTTTGCTGGCGCGCGCGGTGCAGCATGAGACGGATCATTTGAACGGGCTGCTGTTCATTGATCGCATGGAGAAAAAGGTGAAACAGAAATTACAGGCGGAGCTGGATGAATTGCAGGCGGAGACAAAGGCGGCGAAAAAATAGTCGGTGGCGTTTGTCGCGCTGCGACAAACCCGCCGCGTGCAGCGGCGGAACACTTTCATTGTCTCGCGAATCTCCAAACGAATGGTTGCACCGCTGCACGCGGTGCTAATCGTCGCAGCGCGACGATTTCTACCAAATTTCCATCCAAGTTCCACCGAAGTTCTGCTCGACGATTCTGCCATTCGCCGCTAATTTCCTGTCATGTCGAATGAATTGCCTCCCGGCGAGCCGCGCAAAAAAATCAACCTCCGTCGTCCCGATGTGATGGAGGCGGTGCAAGCGCAGGTCTTGTCACATTACCGCAGTGAATTGGTCGAGAACATCCGCGCGAATGGCGGCGTGCTGGCGGCGGGCGATCTGACGGTGAAACTCGCGAAGGAATTTGGTTTCTGCTACGGCGTCGAACGGGCGATTGACCTGGCTTACGCGGCGCGAAAGTATTTTTCTGAAGTCTCTCCGCACACGCCGATTTATATGCTCGGAGAAATTATTCATAACCCCGAAGTGAATGATCAAATTCGCAACATGGGCATTCAGATCATTGCGCACAAGCCGACGGATGAGGAACTGGAGCGGTTGCAAAAGGGCGATGTGGTAATTATTCCGGCATTCGGCACGGAGGTCGGCACGCGGAAAAAATTGGAATCCATCGGCTGCGAAATGGTGGATACCACCTGCGGCGACGTGATGAGCGTCTGGAAACGCGTGCGGCAATACTCGAAGGAGAATGTCACGAGCATCATTCACGGCAAGGCGAAGCACGAAGAAACGAAGGCGACGACCTCGCAGGCGCGGGCTTACGGCAGCGGACATTATCTCGTGGTGTTCAATCTTGGCGAGACGGATTACGTCTGTAATTATATTTTGCACGGCGGCGACAAGCATGAGTTTTTGAAAAAATTTGAGGGTGCGTATTCCGCCGGGTTCGATCCTGATTTGCATCTGCTCGCGGTGGGCGTGGCGAATCAGACCACGATGTTGCGCGGTGAAACGGAAGAAGTTCAAAGACGTTTCAAGACGGCGATGCAAAACAAACACGGCGTGGAAAATGCGGAAAAACATTTCCGGTTTTTCGACACCATTTGCGGCGCAACGCAGGATCGGCAGGATG
Source organism: Limisphaerales bacterium (assembly GCA_025360325.1). GTDB lineage: Bacteria > Verrucomicrobiota > Verrucomicrobiia > Limisphaerales > UBA11358 > UBA11358. The sequence goes on from JANYCI010000013.1 coordinate 25,179, forward strand.
CTTTGGAAAAAATGTTGGCGCAGCCGCCAGACCTTTTGCTCGTCATCGGCGGCTACAATTCTTCCAACACGTCGCACCTCGCGGAGATGGGCGAGGCGAAGCTGCCGACGTATTTCATCAAGAACGCGGCGAAGATGGAATCGGCAACGCTCATCGTTCACTACAACCAGCACATCAAGGCCGAGGAAGAAACGCGCGATTGGCTCCCCGCCGGGAAACTTACCGTGGGCATCACTGCGGGCGCCAGTTGCCCGAACAACTTGATCGAGGACACCATTCGCCGGTTGTTCGAGCTGCGCGGGATTTCGGTAGCCGATGTCATTAAAAAATAAAGATTCTTTTCGATTTGACGAATGATTCTTTTTGCATCATTTTAGGCACATGAGAATGACAGTGGATATAGACAAAAAAACCTTGGGTGAATTGTTGAAGGTCACTGGCCACTCGAAAAACAGTCCCGCCGTGGCCTTCGCCGTGCGGGATTTTCTCAACCGGAAAAAAGCAAAAAACTTTGGCCGGATGTTGCGGGAAGGCAAGTTTGATTATCCCGCCACGAACGACGAAACCGAAACGCGGGACGTTTGAGATTATGGTGCTGGTAGATTCATCGGTGTGGATCGAGTCGTTGCGGCGCGACGGCAATGTTTACGTCAAGCTCGCGCTGGAGGCGTTGCTGGAAGAATACGAGGCCGCTTGGTGCGGGCCGGTGAAATTGGAAGTCCTTGGCGGTGCACGCGCGCAAGACCGCAAGGCGCTGGAGGAACAGTTCAGTTGCATCCCATATTTTCCGATGACGGATGCCGCGTGGGATTCCGCAAAAAATCTGGCGTGGCGGCTGCGCGACAATGGTTGCACAGTGCCGTGGAATGATATTTTAATCGCCACACTTTCGCGCCAGGCCGAGTGTCGCGTTTACAGCGTGGACAAGCATTTTAACCTCATGTATGAAAGCGGAGCGGGAATTGTGCTTTACGATCCTGGCTACGGCGGAAAATACAATCCAAATTAATTTTATGCCACGCAACCGGGAAGAACTCGAACAAATCGAACGGCAAACCCTCGCGCCCTTCGCGCAATTCAGCGGCGACACGCGCGGGCGCGAACACGCGGAAGCCCCGCCGGAAATGCGCACGCAGTATCAGCGCGACCGCGACCGCGTGATTCATTCACGCGCTTTTCGTCGCCTCGAATACAAGACGCAAGTTTTCCTCAACGGCACGGGCGATCACCTTCGCACGCGGCTCACGCACACGATGGAAGTCGCGGCGATTTCACGCAACATCGCCAGCGCGCTGCGGCTCAACACCGATCTTGCCGAGACGATTGCGCTCGCACATGACCTCGGCCATTCGCCGTTCGGTCACAAAGGCGAAACCGTGCTCGCCCAATTGATGAAAGGGCGCGGCGGTTTTGAACACAACCAGCATAGCCTCCGCATCGTGGAATTTTTAGAACAGAAGTATCCGAATTTTTCCGGCCTCAATCTTTCGTGGGAAGTCCGGGAAGGTCTCGCGAAACATCACACCGCCTACGATCACCCCGGCAAGCGCAAAGATTTTGACGCAAAAAATTCTTCGCTCGAAGCGCAGATCGCGAATCTCGCGGATGAAATTACTTATTACAGCCACGACCTCGATGACGGCCTCGACTCCGGTTTGCTTGATGAAAAGGAATTGACCAAAAACATCCGCGTCTGGGCGCACGCGGAAAAATTGGTTCGCAAAGAATACGGCAAGTTGCCCGATGAATCCCGCCGCTACATCATCATCCGCACAATCATTGATATGCAGATCAAGGACGTCGTCGAAAACAGCGAGCGGCTCATCGCGAAAGCCAAAGTGCAATCGGCCGATGACGTGCGCCTCTGTGCGAAGCCACTCGTGCAACACACGCCGGAGCGCAGCAAGCTGAATTTGGAAATGCGGAAGTATCTTTACAAAAATCTGTATTACAACCCGGTCGTCCACGAGCCGAATTTGCGAGCGGTGAAATTACTTGGAAAGCTGTTCAATTATTTTCTCACGCACCCGAAAGAAATCGGCGAAAGCTCGCGGCGCCGTTTGAAGAAAGTCGGTTTGCACCGCACCGTTTGCGATTACATCGCCGGCATGACGGACCGCTATGTGATGCTTGAATGTGAGCGCATCTTCGGGAAAAAATTCGAGATCAAGTAAGACGATTCCACGCGGCCAGTTCCGCGTGCAATTCCTCCACGGGCAAGCCGACGACATTGCTGAACGAGCCGGAAATTTCCGCGATGATGAGTTCGCCGTGTTGCTGCACCGCATAAGCCCCGGCCTTGTCGAGCGGATTTATTTTTGAAAGGTAACGGCGGATTTGCGCCGGATTCAAAGGGTGAAAACGCACATCTGTGCTCACGGAAAAATTTCTTTCGCGCTGTCCACCCACATGAATCAAGCTCACCCCCGTCACGACTTGATGGATTTTCCCCTGCAACTGCGAAAGCATTTTCTCTGCGTCGGCGAGGTTGCGCGGCTTGCCAAAAATTTTCCGATCCAAAAAAACCAACGTGTCCGCGCCCAGCACCAGCGCGCCGGGATTTTTGGCGGCGACGGCGCGGGCTTTGCGGTGCGCGTTGAGCTGGCAAATTTCGTGTGGCGAAAGATGCGCGTGCGCGACTTCGGTGGCATCGCTGGCGACGATCTGAAATTTGAGCGGGAGCAGACCGAGCAGTTCCGCGCGGCGCGGCGAGGTGGAAGCGAGAATGAGCGGCGGCAGTTTCATATTTTTTTAATTTAGCGCAAATCGTCACACGCCGCTGGCGGGCGGCTGGGTGCGTTGAATGAGCGTGGTTTCCAAATTTCGCCGCAGACTGCGTTCCACCGCATGAGCGATCTCGGCCTCGGCACGCATGAGCTTGTGCAACGCGTGGCGCTCGAGCGCGAGATAGTGGATTTCGTTTTGAGCCGCAACCGTGGCGGTAGCGGGCTGACCGCTGGCGATGCTGATTTCACCGATCAAACTTTTGGGGGGACACGTTCCGACGGTCGCACCGTTCACCTGCACTTCAACGGAGCCGGTGTTCAGAAAACACAGGTGCGAAACGACTTCGCCCTGCCGCGTCAGTTCGGTGCCCGCCGGGGCGGTGCGCCAATGACCGGTCTTGAGCAGCCGGCGCATCTGGTGAGGTTCGAGCTGGGGGAAAATCCGCTCATAAAAATCGCGGTCGTCCGGGCTGAAGCGGGCAGTGACGTTGCGATATTTAATGATGAGTATCTGCACGACGTTCACGAGCGTGAAGACGGTTTCCCAAAAAACCCCGACCGGATCGTGCAGCCACCAAGTGCTGTAAATAAATCCAGCCACGCCCGAAGCAATGGCGAGCAACCGCAGCCAGAGCATATTCGTCATCATCATCGAGATGACCAGCAGGATGTATTCAATGTTGCCGACGAGCAGCCGGTTGAGCAGGGCAGAATCAATGTGCATGGCAGTGGGCAATCTGCCCGGGAGAAATTCAAACCGCAATCCAACGCTTTGCAATTAAAATCCCGCGCTGGAAAATTGAAGCGTGCGTCCGCGATTTTTTTTTTGCAGATTCACCCTATGCAGAATGTCCGGCAACTCCAAAACCTTGCGCTCATCGGCTTCATGGGCACAGGCAAAACCTCCGTCGGGCGGCTGGTCGCGGATGTGCTGCATTTTGAGTTTGTGGACACGGACGAACTCATCGAGGAATACACCGGGCGCAGTATCGCGGACATCTTTGCGAAAGACGGCGAAGCGGCTTTTCGTTTGCTGGAAAAAAAAGTCGTCGAGGAACTGGCGAATAAAACTCAAACGGTCATTGCCACCGGCGGCGGCCTCCCGACCAATCCCGAAAATCTCGTCCGACTAAAATCCCACGCGCTCGTTGTCTGCCTCTGGGCGTCCACGGAAAAAATCTGGGAACGCGTCCGGCACCAGTCGCACCGTCCCCTGCTCCACGATCCCGATCCGCAGAAAAAAATTCGCGACCTGCTCGCCGCCCGCGAACCTTTCTACCGTCAGGCGGACGTGCTGGTGAATACCGGCCTGCGTTCGCCGCGCGAAGTCGCCCAGCAAATCGCCTTGCAGTTCAAGCTCGCCAAGCGCACGCGTCCATGAAGTCCGCGATCCGCCAGCGCGCGTTGGAACTCGGCTTTGACGTTTGCCGCTTCACCACCGCCGCGCCGCCGGCCTCCACCGGAAAATTTCAGGACTGGCTCGCGCAAAAAAAACACGGCGAGATGCAATGGCTCGAACGCAACGCGGAGAAGCGCGTGGAACCACAGAAAGTTTTGGCGGACTCGAAAAGCGTTATCGTGCTGGCGGCGAGCTACGCGAATTTCAAATTTCAAATTTCAAATTTCAAATCCGCCACCGGCGTCGTCGCTCGCTACGCGCAATTTTCTGACTATCACAATATCCTCGGCGAAAAATTAAAACTGGTCGCAAAATTCCTCGACGAACTTGCCGGCGCGAATTCCCGCTCCCTCTGGTATGTGGACACCGGGCCGATTTTGGAACGGGATCTCGCGCAACGCGCCGGCCTCGGCTTTGCCGGCAAGCACACCAACCTCATTAGCCGCGAACTCGGCAACTGGTTTTTTCTCGCGGAAATTTTAACCACCTTCGAACTAGCACCGGACGCACCGGAAAAAAATCACTGCGGCCAATGCACGCGCTGCCTCACCGCCTGTCCGACGAACGCCATCACCGCGCCATTTCAGCTCGATGCGCGCCGCTGTATTTCCTATCTCACGATTGAATTGAAAGGCGCGATTCCAGAAGCGTTGCGCCCGCTCATCGGCAACCGCATCTACGGCTGCGACGATTGCCTCGCCGCGTGTCCGTGGAACCGGTTTGCCCGCGAAGGAAAATTGATGGCGCCGCACGCACGGAAAGATTTGGCCGCGCCGGATTTAATCGAACTGCTTTCGCTCGACGCCGTGCAGTTCAAATCGCGCTTCGCCAACTCGCCCATCTTGCGCACGAAGCGGCGCGGATTTCTGCGCAACGTTTGCGTCGCGCTCGGCAATGTCGGCGACCAGACCGCCCTGCCCGCGTTGCAAAAAGCCGCGATTGACCCGGAGCCACTCATCGCCGAACACGCGCGCTGGGCCATAGAACAAATTCAACGCCGCACATTACTATTGCCAGACTAATGCGGGCTGATAATTTTTATTCGGATACTTGTTATGAAAACAATCAATCGTTTAGTCATGTTGCTGCTAACGGTGCTGTCTGTGCCCGGCGTTCGCGCGCAAGCACCCGCTTCCCTCCATGGCTCAACGCTGTTTCAAACGATCACCAGTGGCGACACCACAGTTTTTGACACTAGCGGCTACACGGTTGTTTTTATCGCCAACGCGGCCAACAGTTACAGCCGGGTTGACCTACTTGGAACCCCAAACGCCAACGGCACTTTCACCTATGTTCAGTCGGGAGCGGATGCCGTGCTGACAATCACTGATACTCGCGCCGGAATTTTTACCGCCGACTACAATTTTAACGATTTGCTTTCAGGCGGATATTTATTCACGCAAGGCCCGTCGGCATTTCAAGACGGGTCGTTTATCATGTATGCCGGGCAAGCGCCCGCTTCGCTTGCGGGCAAAACTGTTACTTTAGACATCAGCGATGGCGGCGGCGGGGCCGACGCTTCAGGAACTGAAACCATTTTATTTACTAGTTCCGGCTACACGCTAACTGATAACTCTGGCATCCATACCGGAACTTATACTTATTCACTTGCTAATAGAAGCACTGGGAAGGTAACCGTTAGCAGCAGTAGTGGTAACGGTTTACTTTACCTATCTTTTACAGACTCGGCCAGTGGTGGATTTGCCGCCAGAAAAAGCAACGGCCACTGGCAGATCGGCACTATCATCATCCCGGATACAACACCGCCGACCGTTACCTTCACTACGCCTACGCCCAACCAGCAATGGAGCAATGCGATGTTCACTGTGAACGGCAAGGCCAGCGATGATGTCGGCGTAACTTTCGTAGATGTTTCCTCGGATGGAAATACTTGGATTGATGGAGTGTCGTCAAACAGTTGGGTAAACTGGACGGCGGATAATGTGCCGCTGACGCCCGGCACCAATACGATTTATGCGCGGGCGCTTGATGGCAACGGTAATTTCAAGACTAACACGGTGAAAATGATTTACATCTTGAGCACGCCATTGGCGGTGAGCATGAATGGTAAAGGCACCATCAGTCCGGCCTACAACAACGCGTTACTCCCAATCGGGAAAAACGTCACGCTGACCGCCACACCCGCCGTAGGTTATGCGTTTACGAACTGGACAGACGGCAGCAGTTTCATCATCACCAACAAACCGACGCTGACCTTCTTGATGGCGTCTAACTTATCATTTATAGCTAACTTCATAGACATCGCCAAGCCGACCGTGGCGATCACGAACATTCCCGTGAGCGGAAACGTGAGTAATGCGGCGTTCACGGTCAAAGGCAAGGCGGGAGATAACTTATCAGTATCAAATGTGTTTTATAACTTGAACAACGGCGGTTGGCTCGGTGCGGATTTAGCGAATGGCTTCACTAACTGGTCAGCTTACTTGACGTTGACACCGGGAACGAACTTGCTCGCCACTTATGCCGTGGATACCACGGGCAACTTATCGCTGACTAATACGGTGAAGTTAGTTTATATCTTGAGCGCCCAATTGACGGTGAGCATGAATGGTAAAGGGAGTATCGCTCCCGCTTACAACAACGCGTTACTCCAGATCGGCAAGAACTACACGCTGACCGCCACGCCTGCCGTGGGTTTTGCGTTCACGAACTGGACGGACGGCAGCAGTTTCATCATCACCAACAAACCGACGCTGACCTTCTTGATGGCGTCTAACTTATCATTTATAGCTAACTTCATAGACATCGCCAAGCCGACCGTGGCGATCACGAACATTCCCGTGAGCGGGAATGTGAGCAACGCGGCGTTCACGGTCAAAGGCAAGGCGGGAGATAACTTATCAGTATCAAATGTGTTTTATAACTTGAACAACGGCGGCTGGCTCGGGGTGGATTCAACTAATTACTTCAGCAACTGGTCAGCTTTACTCGACTTGACGCCGGGAACAAATGTTTTATCCACTTACGCTATAGACACCACGGGCAACTTATCGCTGACTAATACGGTGAAGTTAGTTTATATCTTGAGCGCCCAATTGACGGTGAGCACGAATGGCAAAGGCAGCATTGCTCCGGCCTACAACAATGCGTTGTTGCAGATTGGGAAGAACTACACGTTGACCGCCACACCCGCTGTCGGTTTTATCTTCACGAACTGGGCGGACGGCAGCGGTTTCATCATCACCAACAAACCGGCGCTGACTTTCTTGATGGCGTCCAACCTATCGTTCATCGCGAACTTCGTGGACATCGCCAAGCCGGTTTTGACCGTGACGACGCCGACGGCGGCGACCAGCGCGGGAAATGATTTGTATCTTGCCAGCGGCAAAGCTTTGGACAATGCGGGCGTGACCAATGTGCTCTATAACTTGAATAGCATGGGCTGGTTCCCAGCGGGTCCTGCTAATAGTTGGACAAACTGGACGACTACATTGGGATTGACACCCGGCACCAATTATTTTTCAGCCTATGCCGTGGATAGCAGCGGCAATTTATCTATTACTAATAACACTAAGTTCCTTTACACCACCGCCCCGGCAAGTTTGAGCGGACTGGCGGCGGCGATCACGCCGGACGACAGTGCAATCGCGCCGTTTGGCGTGGCATTTGGCGCGACAACTTTCAGCCAGATAGCGACGGATACGAACAACGTGAACGGCCTAGGAAGCTATACTTATACCAAACAAACACCGAGCAGCGGGCTATTAAAACTGACTTACACCGCGCCACCCACCGCTACGAATGAAGGTTTGCAGACCATCAAGCTCGCATTCACCGCACCGAATATTGCACGCTACACAAATGGATTGGATACGGGCGGTATCATATTTACCTCTACGCCGACGCTTGTGCTGCCGGCCATCCTGAATCAAACCGTGGTAGCAGTGAACAATAACGGCGATGGTGAAAGCATTGTATTTACTGCGGGAAATTATATCAGAAGTAATTTGCTTACTCATGTATCAAACACCAACCTTAATTACACATATGCTGCCTACAGCCCACTCGGTGCGCTCTTAAAAAATTTAGATAGCAACGGTCAGGATTACACCGTAATCACTTTCGTCGGAACAAACTATGGCACTGCCTATTCAGAGAGTTATGATCGGACAGGCAATTTCACACAGACTAATCAAAGAGTATTTGGAGTAAAATCGCAGAAGTCTGGTGGCAATGCGCCGATAAATTTGGTTAACCACAGCACACTGGTTATCAACAATAACTATCATTTCAAGCTGACTTTCGTGGACTCAACCAACTTTGTCACCACGCATGATGCAGACACTAATGGGATTGGCACATATGACTACACGCGGATTGGCACAAACTCCGGCAACATAGATTTGAATTATTCCACGTTACCTGGAGCGGCCTCGATTTACTTTCAGTTTGTCTCGCCCAATTTCGCCATTATCACCAATAGTGATAACACCCTCGGCGCGGCTATCTGGAAATAATCTGGCACTGGACAGACTTATTTCAACAAGGCTTCGGCGTGTTTGCGAGCGGCGGTGCTTTGGCCACCGAGCATCCGCGCGAGTTCGGTGACGCGGTCTTTTTTTCCAAGTAAATGGATTTCCGAAATCGTCCGGCCAGCGGTCACCTGTTTGGTCACGACGTAATGGGCATCGGCGGGGGCGGCGACTTGCGGGAGATGGGTGATACACAAGACCTGACGTTTCGCCGCAATCTGTTTCATTTTTTCGCCCACCGTGTTCGCCGTTTCGCCGCCGACATTGGCGTCCACTTCGTCGAAAACCAAAACGGGAATTTCATCCTCGGCGGCCAGCACGGTTTTTAAGGCGAGCATCACCCGCGCCATTTCACCGGACGAGGCGATGGCGCGGAGCGGCTTGGCTGGCTCGCCGGGATTGGGCGCAAATTGAAATTCAATTTCATCCAGACCTGCCTGCGGAATTTGAGATTTGAAATTTGAGATTTCAGATTGGGAATTGATCGCCACATCAAACTGGCTTTGCTTGAAGCCAAGATCGTCAAGCTGTTGGGTGACGGCTTTGGCCAGCGGTGGGATAACTTTTTTGCGCGCAGCGGACAGTTTTTTACCGGCGCTCAAGATTTCGGAATCCAGTTTTGCCAACGCCGCATTGAGCCGCGCCAGTTCGGCGTCGCGCGATTCGAGCGTTTGTAATTTCGTTTTCGCCTCGTCCCCAAACGCACTGACTTCGGCGAGCGTCGCACCGTATTTGCGTTTGAGGGTTTGCAGCAAGTTCAATCGCTCTTCCAATTCCGCGAGGCGGGCGGGGTCAACATCTACTTTGTCGGCGTAGTGCGAGACGGCGGACTGGAGTTCGCGCAAGATTTCGCTGGCCTGAACGTGCAACTCGACGAGACTTGCCGCGCCAATGTCCACGCGCTGAAGTTCCGCAAGCACGCGCCCGACCGCGCCGGACTGCGTGAGCAAGGAAGTATCGCTCTCGCTTAAAACATCCAGCGCAGCCTGGCTCAACTGCAACAGCTTGGCGGCGTTGTTGGCGCGATGAAATTCGGTTTCGACGGCTTCATCTTCGCCGGGTTGCAGCCGCGCGGTAGAAATTTCCTGCACTTGGAAACGCAATCGGTCGAGTTGCTGCGCGTAAGTTTTTTCATCCACGACGAGCGCGGATTTTTCATTTTCCAGAACGCTGCGGCGACGGACGAGTTCACCAAATTCGCCGCGCATTTTTTCCAGCCCGCCGAACGCATCGAGAATCGCGAGCTGTTTCGCCGCGTGCAGCAGGGACTGATGATCGTGCGGGCCGTGCATATCCACGAGCCATTCGCCAAGGCTGCCGAGCGTGGCGAGCGTGGTGGGCGAGCCGTTGATGAACTGGCGATTAGTGCCGGCACTCGTGAACGCGCGCTTGAGCACAAGCTGATTTTCCTCGCAGGGTTCGAGACCGTTTTCTTCGAGAAAACTTTTCAGCGGTGCCCGAAGTTTTTTCACATCGAACACGGCCTCAACCGAACAACTCTCCTCGCCGCTGCGGATGAGCGTGCGGTCGGCGCGCTCGCCCAAAACGAGATTGAGTGCGCCGAGGATGATGGATTTACCCGCGCCGGTTTCGCCGGTGATGACGTTGCAACCGGGCTGAAGTTCCAACGTGAGGTCGCTCACGAGAGCAAGATTTTTGATACGCAGGGTCGTCAACATTTGATTGAACGCAATAAATTTGCGGATTGACGCGGTTTGGGCAAACAGAAAAACAATTTATCGAGAGATTTTGGGCCAGTCCATTTTAGCAGGTGGTCGCGCGGCGATACCTTTGCTCGTTCAGCAAAAAGGTTGCGGGCAGGCCCAAAAACTGCAAACGTCGAACATTATGAAATTCAAAAATCTATTGGCACTGTTCGCCGCTGCCACGCTTTCGTTAGAGGTGGCGTCCGCGCAGACCAGCACCAACACCACGCTCAATGAGCTGGTCCGCCAAGTGAGCGCCAAAATCAAAGACGGCAAAACGATCAACAGCGAAGCCGAGTTCGCAACCGAATTAGCGCAGTTTGATTTCCTCATTGCCGCGCAAAATGGCGCCAAGACCGACGAGGCCGCGCAGATCATTTACATGAAGGCGATGCTCTATCTCCAAGTTTTTGAAAACAATGAAAAAGCCGGGGAGATGATGAAAAACCTCAAGGACAATTACGGCGACACCAAATACGGCAAGAGCGCGGGAAAAATCGTGGACAAGATCGCCCAGCGCGGCGAGTCGAAAAAATTACAATCGGCGCTGACACCCGGCAAAGAATTCCCCGACTTTGCGGAAAAAGACCTGGACGGCAAGCCGCTCTCCGTGGGTGCGCTCAAAGGCAAAGTGGTGCTCGTGGATTTTTGGGCGACCTGGTGCGGCCCCTGCCGCGCGGAACTGCCGAACGTCATCGAAGCTTACAAAAAATATCATGCCCAAGGTTTTGAAATCATCGGCGTGAGCCTTGACTCCGACCGCACCAAGCTCCATGACTTTCTGAAAAAAACCGAGGGCATGACGTGGGCGCAGTATTTTGACGGCGAAGGCTGGAGCAACAAGCTCGCGCAAAAATATGGCGTGGAATCCATCCCGTTCACCGTGCTGGTCGGGCCGGACGGAAAAATCATCGGCAAGGATTTGCGCGGCGAGATGCTCGCCACGGCGGTGGCCAAGGCGCTGGGGAAATAATCTCCGCAAACGAAAATTTCAAAACGGCGGCGGGCAAATTGTCCGCCGCCGTTTTTGTATTTTTCCGTCACGGCACGACTTCGATCTCGTAAAACTTTTGCGGCGCGGGCGGCGCGTTGGAGATGTCCGTGAACGAAGTCGTCAGGCTGTTGGCCGAAATGACGCCGCTGACCGGCGTGAACGGCTGCATCAGATTTGTCGTGGCCAGCACCAGATAATTTTGCCCCGGCGTGCTGCTCCACACCACTTGCTGCGCGTTGCTCGTCAGCCCGATGATGACCAGCGGTGGCGCGACGATGACCGTCCGCGCATCGGACAACACCGCGACGTTGTTGCTGAAAACAATTTGTAGAACATTGGTGCCGGGCGTCGTCACCGCCCAGTTGTAAAGCAGCGAACGAAAACCAGAACAGCCCGCGATCGCGCCAACGGGCCGCAAAATGTAATTAGCAGACGGCTGCAATATTCCATTGATCGTGAGTTGGAACAACGAGGCCGTGTTCGTGGTGAGCGTGGAGGTGAAACACACTTGCACGAGATAGGTGACGTTGTTGGAAATCACCGCGCCATCAGCAGCGGGGCTGGAAAATAGCACGAGCGGAGGCGCAGCAGCGGTGCGAAACAGCAATGAATACGGCGCGTAAAGTGTTTTTCCCGAAGCGGTGGCGAAGGCAGAATTGCTCACGGTGATGGTGATGTTCGTCGCCGCCGCGAAGCCGCCGACGGCGGGCGTGAACGTCATCACATCGCGCGCAGGCGACCAACTGAACGTGCCACTGACGGACGGCACGGCGCGGAACGCGGACTGCACGCTGTTGGTATTCATCGGCTGGCTGAATTGTAATACCACAGGCAGCAGCGGCGAAATGTTCGTCGCGCTGTGCATCGGAAAATTGGTGACGACGACGGGATCAAGCGGGAGCAGTTGCGTTTGCGCGAGAAAAATTTTTGCGGTCATGGCCGGCACGGAAATGAGCGGTGTCTGCGGCCCGGCGAGGACAGAAATTATTTCGTTCGGGTTCAGCAAATTCACCAGCGCGGTGCCGGGCGCATAAATCGTCGGGCGGCTGGCGAGTGTTTGCGCGTTGCTCGCAGTGTTGAAGACGACAAAAACTTCCTGCGTGCCGAGCCGCCGCGAGTAGGCAAACAGACCAGCGGCGCTGGAATTGTTCCACTGGTTGACGTGTGAGCCGAGCGAGAGAGCGGGATAGAGGCGACGGAAATTATTCAACTTGGCGATCTGTAAAAAAAGCGGATGCGTCATATTAAAACTGTCCACGCCAGACTGACCGGCATCTTTGAACTGCCCGGCAAACATATCCTCGCGATTATTCGGATCGGTGCCGCCGTTGAACGCCTGCTCGGTTCCTTGATAGACGCAGGGAATGCCGCGCGAGGTGTGCAGGAACGTGAGCGCGATGGTGAGTTTGTTCGTGTCGCCATTGGCGTTGGCGGAATTAAGGAAACGCGTCGTGTCGTGATTGTCGAGAAAGGTGACGAGTTGGTTGAGCGTGGCGGCATCGTAGTTCGCGGCAAGGTTATTGAAATGATCTTCGATCTGTTTCGTGTTACCACCCCGCTCGAAAACATTTTGCGCGGCGAAGAAGAGCGGGTAGTCGAGCAACGAATCCAGCTTGAACGCGCCGCCGCCATTCGTGCCGGAATAGCTGCCGACTTTTGTATCCGAGCCGTCGAACACTTCACCGAACATGAAAAAATTCGGCTTGCCGTTAGTCGCGGCGGCGCTGTGGATGCGCGGACACCAGTCTTGCCAGAAACCCATTTCGGCGTGCTTCACCGTGTCCACGCGGAAGGCGTCGAAGCCCGCGTTCGTGATCCAATAATTATAGACCGCCGCTAGGTTCGTGCGGACGTAAGCGGACTCGGTGCGAAAATCATCAAGGCCGCTCAATTCGCCAAGCTCCAACTGTTGCGTGCTGCTGTAATCAATGATTGCGCCGAAGTTGTGAAAAAAATTCGTGAGCGATGGATTCAATGCGTTAGTGTTGAACGGCGCGGCGTATTTTTTGGACGAGTTCGCGTAAGTCAAATTGTAGCCGTTCGTGGTGAACGCGGTGTTACCATCAATGTTGTTGAGCGTGCTACCGTGATTCACCACCACGTCTTGAATGACGAGCAAACCCTTGGCGTGCGCGGCGTTCACCATCACTTGCAGATTCGAGAGCGTGCCCCAGTGCGGATCTACGGAATAAAAATCCGCGCCGGAGTAGCCGTGGTATTCGCCGCTGCCGTTTTTGACGATGGGCGAACTCCAGATGGCAGTGAAGCCTAGTGCCTTGATGTAATCCAATTTCTGTTCGATGCCGCGAAAGTCGCCGCCGTGAACACTCGCGCCGTTGGCGGCATTGTAGGAACCAGAGGCGTTGTTGTTCGCGGCGTCGCCGTCAAAAAAACGGTCGGTAAAAATCTGGTAGATGCTTTGGGTCTGCCAGAATGTGTTGGGCGCGGATTGCGACCACCCCCGCAACGCCAGCAGTAAAAGCAGCAGCACGAGCGCGGAAAGTATTTTCGGAGGCACTTCCAAGCTTAATCATTTTTTCCCAATCCTGCTTTCGCACAAAGATGCGATGGATAATTTGCGGAGCGCAGCTATGTTGTCCCGTGAACCCGAACGCTGTCTTGCGCCAAAATTATTTTTTGCCGTCGTCGGCAGGTTCAAAATTAAAATCCATCCTATGAATAAAAAACAAATCCTGCTGGGTCTGGGCGCAATGTTGGCCGCCGCGTTGACCGCCAGCGCGCAACCTTACTTATGTAGCCGGCAGCGGCGTGACTCCGTCGTGGACGCCCGGTGATGCCGGTCTGCAACTGCTCGGCTCGCCGTTTACCCTTACCACATCCACCGGCCCGGCGGACACCTATCACGAATTCAAAGTCACGGGTGCCACCTGGAGCGATCCCAACTATCCCGGCGTCAACAACGCCAAAATCAAAAGCAACGCAAACGGTTCCAACACATTTTATTTTTATCCCGGCGTCAATGCAGACGGCTGGAGCCCGTTGAACAACCGCGTGGGCTATGCCGACCCGGGCAACATGAGCTTTGAGATCATCGGCGGGTTCGCCGGCTGGAGCGCGGCAACGAACTTGAATCCAATCGGCAACGGAGTTTTCTCCAACAGCATCACCGGCATCGCGCCCGGCTCCTACGGCTTCAAGTTCCGCACGCCTGGCACCTGGGGCGAAGTAGCGTTTGGCGCAGACTTTCAAAATTTCGGCGCGGACGGCAGCTTCACCGTTTCCAGCAATACGCAGGTGCTGCCCGTGGTGCTGGATCTGCCGAAAGGCCGCTGGCTCATTGGCACGCTGGCCCCGGCACCGGTGACCAATCATGTGGTGTTTGCGGTGGACATGACTTACCAGATTCAACTCAATTTATTTACCCCCGGCTCCTCGGTATTCGTTGCGGGCGCGTTCAACGGCTGGCCCGGAACCGGCCCCGCCGCGCTCGCGCTGACCAACTTTCCCGCCTACAACGGCGGCAGCAACACAAACATTTACTACGGCACGAACCTATTCGTCGGCGCACCCGGCGCGGTGGTGACGGCATTCAAATACACCCAGAACGATGTGAACGCGCAAAACGGCGGCTACGAAACTTCCAATGACCGTTCGTTGACGCTGACAGCGGCCAACGGCGCGGTGCTAAAGCTGCCCGTGGGTGTGTTCAGCGACCTTTATTCGATTGATGTTTTGAACGTGGACACCACGGTGACATTCCGTGTGAGCATGACCAACGCGGTGGGCACAGACGCCCATGTGTTTGACTCGGCCAATGACTTGGTCAATATCAACGGTGATTTCATTCCTTGGGTCTCATGGGATCCGATTTCATTGAACAACTATCTGTTGGCAAATAACCCGCCGGGCACCTTGGTCTATACGTTCACCAAGACGTTTCTGGCCGGTCAGCCGCGCATCGTCACCTACAAATATGCAATCAATGGTCTGGATAACGAAGCTGGGTTTGCTCAAGACCATAAGCGCTACATCCGCAGCACCACCGGCACCTACATTTTGCCGCTGGACACGTTCGGCACCCAGACGGTGGAGCCGAAATTTGGCAACCTCGTCATCGCCAAGCCGACCGGCGGCGTATTGCCGGTGACGTGGACTGGCTATCCGGGCGTAAGCCTCCAGACCAGCACGAGCCTCACCGGTTCGTGGAGCACCGTGGGAAACACCGACGGGCAGAGCAGCACCAACTGGCCCGCCACCGGCAACGGCAACCGTTACTTCCGCCTGATTCAGCCGTGATTCCAACAGCCGGGCGGATGAGTGAAATCATCCGCCCGGCTCCCAGCAAACGTATGAACATTGCAGTCCACCCCCATAAAAACCGGCCGGCGGGTTTTACCCTCATTGAGCTGTTGGTAGTCATCGCCATCATCGCGATTCTGGCGGCGATGCTGTTGCCGGCACTGTCCAAGGCCAAAGAGCGGGCGCAGTTAATTTCATGCTTGAGCAACTACAAGCAATTGGGGCTGGCTTGGATCATGTATTCGGGCGACAACAATGAAAAGCTCGTCACCAATTCCGACCGCAACGTGGGTGGTAACAAGGTGAACTGGATTTGTCCCTACGGCGTGACTATGGACGGAACCGCCAATATCAAGAATACTGAAACCCTCTACCTCACCGTGGATCAGCCGGTTCTGGGAACTGCTCTCATGGGTCAATACGTCGCCAAGTCGCTCAAAATTTTTGTCTGCCCTTCCGACCATTTCTTGAGCGCGAATCAAAGCGGCTTTGCCAACCGCATCCGCAGTTGCGCGATGAACGGAGCGATGGGCGATGGCGAAAAATGGTTCGGCCTCAAGGCCGACGGCTCGCCCAACGGTGGCCGCAGCCAGATGCCCACTTTTTTCAGCGCCAAAAAAAGCGGCGACCTGCACACGCCCGGCCCCAGTGATTGCTGGGTCATCACCGACGAGCACCCGAATAGCAACGATGATGCGAGCCTCTACGTTGACCCTGCCGCGTCCAACGGGAACGGCACCACCTTCACCGAGCTTCCCGGCAGTATGCACGCCAGTTCCGCCGCGCTGGTGTTTGCCGATGGCCACTCGGAAACCAAGCGCTGGAAGGGTGCCGTCACGCTGACAAAATTTAACCCCAGCCTCACCGGTTGGATTAGTGGTTCAAGCTGGCTGTCAGGGATCAGCGGCTTGGATGCCGACAGTAAAAAAGACTTGCAGTGGCTGGCGGAACACACGCCAAAAAATTAAAACACATTTTCGTGCGGTTGCGTTCACCGCGTGAATCGGGCATTTATTTTCCATGAAATTTTCCGTCTCCTCCGGGCTGGTTCTGCTGCTTTCCATCACGGCTATTTTTCTTCCCACTGGTCTGCGGGCAGATTCGGATGCCGGTCACGCCCCCGCCCGCCCTTCCCCCGACTGGTTGCGCTCGGCTACGGTTTATGAAGTTTTTCCGCGCCACTTCTCACCCGCCGGAAATCTCGTGGGCGTCACCGCGAAACTCGATGAGTTGAAAGAACTCGGCGTAACCGTGCTGTGGATGATGCCCATCCATCCCATCGGCGAGAAATTCCGCAAAGGCGATTTTGGCAGCCCCTATTCCATCAAGGATTATTACGCGATTGATCCGAACTACGGCACGCTCGACGATTTCAAAAAACTCGTGGACGGCGCACATCAGCGCGGCATGAAAGTCATCATGGACATCGTGGCCAACCACACCGCGTGGGACAGCGTGATGATGACAAACAAAGATTTTTACAAACAGGACGCGCCCGGCCACGTCATCCCGCCCGTGCCGGATTGGACGGATGTTGCCGGCCTGAATTACACCAACGCCGCACTCCGCGAATACATGATTACCATGCTCAAATACTGGATCACGACGTGTGACGTGGACGGTTTCCGTTGCGACGTGGCCCACATGGTGCCGGTGGATTTTTGGGAACAAGTTCGCGACGCCCTCATCCAAGTCAAACCCGACATCATGATGCTTGCCGAAGCCAGCAAGCCCGAATTGCTCACCAAGGCGTTTGACGTGGACTATTCTTGGCCGTTGCTCGCCACCTTGAACGACGTGATGCTCCGCAACGCACCCGCCGTAAAAATCCGCCAGTCGTGGGAAGAAAGTTTGCAGCAGTTTCCGCAAGGCGCGCTGCACTTGCGAATTTCCGACGACCACGACGAGGCTCGCGCCGTCGCTCGTTACGGCATCAACGGCGCGCTCGCCGCATCCGCATTGATGTTCATGCTCGACGGTGTTCCCCTGCTCTACAACGGCATGGAAGTCGGCGACGCCACCGAGTCCGGCGATCCCGCACTCTTTGATAAGCTCACCATTTGCTGGCATCCCAAGGACCGTCCCGAACTTCGCAAAACTTACCAGCAGCTTATCCAATTGCGGAAAGACCACGCCGCCCTTCGCAGCGACCGCGTGACGTGGCTGGAAAATTCCGACGCGGATAAAATCATTTCCTTCACGCGCACGGACGGCCATGAAGAATTTCTCGTGATGATCAATTTTTGCAACCGGCCCGTGAGCGGCTCGGTGAAGCTACTTAATGTGGCATCGTTTAAGCCTGTGAACATTTGCGGTGTCAATGACACCGCAACAGGAGACTTGCCGCGTTTCCAATTGAACGGTTTCGGCTGGCGCATCTATCACCGCGCAATTTCAAAATAAAAAACGTTTCCGTTCATTTGAATTTAATCTTGTTCGGCAGAAACAGAAGGCCGATGCCGCCAATAATCAACATCAGTCCCACCGGGCCGAGCTTGACCCACGGGATGCTGTTCACCGGCTTGCGTTGTGACCACAATGCGGTGACGGTCAGAAACAATCCCAGCGGAACCATCACGAATCCCAACACGCGATACCACTTATTCTTTGTCACGTTGATAAATTGGGTTCACGCCTTCAACACTTCAATGAACGCCTCTTGCGGGATGTTCACGTTGCCGATGGATTTCATCCGCTTCTTGCCTTCCTTCTGCTTCTCCAACAGTTTGCGTTTGCGCGACACGTCGCCGCCGTAGCATTTCGCCGTCACATCTTTACGGAAGGCGGTGATGACTTCGGACGCCACAATTTTTCCGCCGATGGCCGCTTGAATCTTGATCTGAAATTGTTGGCGCGGGATGACTTCTTTTAATTTCTCCGCCAGCGAGCGTCCGCGCCCTTCGGCTTTCGTGCGATGCACGATGCACGAGAACGCATCCATCGCCTCGGTGTTCACGAGCAGATCGAGCTTCACCATGTCGCTCTCGCGATAATCCGCCGGTTCATAATCCATGCTGCCGAATCCGCGCGTGATGCTTTTGATGCGGTCGTGAAAATCAATCAGGATTTCATTCAATGGAATCAGGCTCGTGAGCATGACGCGCCGTTGATCGAGCGTCTCGGTGTGATCCACATTGCCCCGCTTGTCCGAAATCAGCGCCATCATGTCGCCGATGTTTTCGTTCGGACAAATCACGAACGCCGTCACCATCGGCTCCTCAATCTTTTGGATGTAAGTCACGTCCGGCATGAACGCGGGGTTATCCACTTCCTTCACCTTGCCGTCATTCATCGTGACTCTATAGACCACGCTCGGATACGTCGCGATGATGTCCATGTCGTATTCACGACGCAGCCGTTCCTGCACGATTTCCAAATGCAACAAGCCCAGGAAGCCGCAGCGAAAGCCGAAGCCCAACGCGACGGACGTTTCCGAGGAATAGGCGAACGCCGAGTCATTCAATTTCAATTTCCCCATCGCCTGTTTCAACTGCTCATAATCCGCCGTGTTGATCGGGTAAATACCACTGAACACCATCGGATGAATCTCTTTGAAGCCCGGCAACACCGACGAAGGATTCCGCGCGTCCGTGATCGTGTCGCCCATCTTCACGTCCGCCGCGCTCTTGATGTTCGCCGTCATGTAGCCTGTCTCGCCGACTTCGAGCTTCTCGCGGATATACGGCTTGGGATTAAAGCTGCCCACTTCCTTCACCTCGACGTTCCGGCCAGAGTGCAACAACTTCACCATCATGCCCGGCTTGATCTCGCCGTTGAACACGCGGACGTGCGTCACGACGCCCTTGTAAGTATCGAAATACGAATCGAACGCCAGCGCCTGCAAACTCGGTTCGCCCGTCGGCTTCGGCGCTGGCACGCGTTCAACGATGGCTTCGAGAATGTCCTGAATACCGATGCCTTGTTTCGCGCTGCACGGAATCGCCCATTCGCTGGGAATGGCCAGCACATCTTCGAGCTGCCGTTTCGCCTGCGGCACATCCGCGTGACCGAGGTCAATCTTGTTGATGACCGGAATGATCGTGAGATTCAACTTCGCTGCGAGATGATAATTCGCCACCGTCTGCGCCTCGACGCCTTGCGCGGCGTCAATGACGAGCAACGCACCTTCGCACGCGCTCAAACTGCGCGACACTTCATACGCAAAATCCACATGGCCGGGCGTATCAATCAAGTTCAGCTCATACGTCTCGCCGTTCTTCGCCTTGTAAAGCATCGTCACCGGATGCGCCTTGATCGTGATGCCGCGCTCCTTCTCCAGATCCATCGCGTCGAGCAACTGCTCCGACATATCGCGTGTGGCGACAGTGCCGGTCATGTGGAGGAGACGGTCGGAAAGCGTCGTCTTGCCGTGGTCAATGTGGGCAATGATGCTGAAATTTCGTATGTGTGCGGCGTCCATTATGTCTCTAGTTTAGAGCACGACAGCATAACTGGAAAACACTTGATGAAAAGGAAATTTGACTGTCCTGTGCCAGCGGGGGCTGTCCGCAAAAACTCATTGGTCTGACCACACGCCGAGTTCATTGCCCGATGGATCAACGTAATGAAAACGTCGTCCGCCGGGGAACGGGAAAATATCCCGTGAGATTTTGCCGCCAGCTTTGAGGATGCGTTCCCGCACGGCTTCCAGATTTGAGGAAAACAAAACGACCAAAGGTTTGGCGGTCTGATGTTCGCCAGCGCCATTGAGGCCGGAACTGATGCCGCTGCTCTGGGTGTCGGAATAATCATCGCCCCAAGCTTGATACTTCCAGCCAAAGACGTCGCCGTAAAATTGTTTGGTGGCGAGATGAGCTTTGTTTGAGGCGGTGGGAAACTCGATGTAATCAATCCGATTTTCGCGCGATTCGTTTTTCATAGTTTATTTTTTACCCGACGGCTGGTTGCCGGTCAGGAAACCGGCCTGCTTGAAAGCGGCGAATCCTCGCGCAGTCACCTGCTCCAGTTCCTGGAACAGCTTTTCATCAGCGGTCTTGAAATTGAAGCAGGACTTGCCCTGCATCCGCGCTTTCAGTTCTGCCGACATTTCATCGCGCAATTTCGGAAACGCATAGACGCCCATGTGATGAAAGCTGACGTAGTTTTTGCCGATCTCGACCCACGCGACGGGCATGGCGGTTTTGTGCGTGGGATGCACGCCACCGGTCAGGCAATAACGCGCGGGCGTGTCCTGCGTCACGGCGAGCGTTTTGGCATACGGCACCAGAATTTGCCGCAGCCTCGCAAAGAGGGTTGGGAATTCAGCGGACATGATTGAAACAGTAAAACTGAAATCCGTCGGACGGGAAGAAAATTAACCAACTGGGAAAATAATAAAAATGGTGCGCGCTGCAGGTTTCGAACCTGCGACCCCTACCGTGTGAAGGTAATGCTCTACCACTGAGCTAAGCACGCAAAAAACTAATAAATACCGATTCAAAACTCGAACTTGATTCGAGCAGAAAAGCCGACTCGTCACCCAAACTTGTCACCCTATCCAAATTGTGCTGCTTTTTGCCATGAAAACGACCGCGCAAAACAGCTTGAAACCGGCTAAACAACCGGTTTTTCACAAAGTGGCAGAGAACCTATATCGGCTTGAATCATCGGGCGGCCATTATGCCCTCATTAAGAAAGGCGGCAAGCAATTTCGGCGCGCATTGAAAACCAAGGATCGGAAACTGGCCGAGTGCCGACTTAAAGAATTGAAGGGGCAGATTAGAAGTTTACCCCTGTCCGAAGATGCTAGGCTGGGTTTTGAGGCCGTGGCGAATCGCTGGCTGTCGAGAATGGCAGCCGTGGGCCGTGCGTGTTTGTCCTCAGTTCTGCGGACGAGCGTGCGCAACGCGTCGTTGAGGGCGGCCCACAGGTGATTGAGCGTCCATTGCCGGAAGCTATGATAGACGGTTTGCCACGGCGGAAAGTCGCTCGGCTGATAACGCCACGGGCAGCCACACTTGACGACATACAAGATGGCATCGAGGATTCTCCGCCGATCCGTGGGTGGGCGTCCGCGTGAGGCAGGTTTGGGCAACATGGGTTCGAGGTAAGTCCATTGGGCGTCCGTGCGACTGGTGTCATAGATGGCGTTTTTCACGCCCCAACGGAAGCTGTGCTTAAAGTGAGCCGCCTCAACCCAAGGCCGATGCCAACGCATCATTGCACAATTTTCCCACTCACCAGCAAACCGACAACTCAAACCTCAACCCGCAATCCAAACTTTTTGATGATTCAGACAGCCACTTAGATTTGAGCAGCACCCCAGAAAGAAACCCAACACCAGAGTAGCTTGCTGGATTTTACATAGTTTTATTCAAATGAGAAATGAGGGTTTCATTCCCGTTCAATAACAGCGATTGGAGCTTTATCTTATTATTTGGTTTTCCTCAAATTCAAGCGGCATTTTCGTGATGGACTGGATTTCCACGTTGCGAAAAAAACATTCGCCGCCTTCCGTTTGAAGACAGATTTTTCCGGAAGTGATCGCTGCCGGTGCGTCGCCATCGAGCCGCTGCGCGTGGTGCAGGCGCATAACGACCTGGCCGTTGACGACGTGGATGCTGTCGCCATTGAAGGTCATCAGGTCGAGCGTGTTCCATTCGCCCTTTGGCTTTTCGGCATCCACGCTGTGCGCGCAGTGATTGCCAATCGGTTTTTTCTGGAGAAAAAATGTGTTCGTGCCGGCGGGATCGTAGCGCCACAATTTTCCGTCCAATCGAGCGGGGACGGTGATTTGCGAGGCGAGCGCATAGAGGTCGCCGAACTCGTTCTGGCAGATTTGAAATTCAAACGAACGCGGCCACGTCTTGTCGGCCAGACCGGCATCGCTGTGGCAGAAATAAAGCAGGCCGGTGTCGAAGGGCTTGTTCGTTTTTTTGCTCCACTTCAAGTCGCCCCACTTGACTTGCAATCGCAGATGAATGTTGGTGAACGTCGCCGTGGTCATCATCATGCCAAAGCCCTGGCCGGAAATGTGGATCGTCGGCACGCCGTCGAGGTTGGTCACGGTGAAGACGTGGAGCGGGTCGCGGTTTTTGCCGAGGGCTTCGAGATAGACGCCGTTCGTGCCGCGTGCGAGTCCCGGCACGTCCCACGCGGGGTCGGGCAGATTCATCATTTCGGTGTCCCAACCAGCGAGGTCTTTGCCGTTGAACAATGCCTGCCATTCGGTGTCGGCGGCTAGGGCAATGTCCGCCACAAACAATCCAGTGATCAGAAAAACGATGAGGCGCATGACGGATAAAAATGGAGGTCGCATTGATTAAACCAGATTCGCGCCACCGACACATCAGATGTTCGTCTGATGGCGGGCAAAGCTATTTAGTTTTTAATGTCACGAACGCCCAACTATCAAGACTTGTTTCGCTAACGCCGTCGTTGAAAAATCCCCCCCTATGACCATCCGCCGATTCATTATTCTATGCGTGGCTACGCTGACCGCCGTAAAAATTTTCGCCCAGCAAAACCTCGGCTACACCAACACGCCGATGATTCCCGACACGCCGTGGCACGTCCACGACGGCACGCGCCCGCAACCGCGCATCGTCACGCCGGGCGCGACGTTCAGCCTGCTCGCGCTCGCACCGTCGGATGCGACCGTTCTTTTTGACGGCAAAGATTTGTCGCAATGGCAGAGCAGCAGCAACGGTCCGGCGAAATGGAAAATTAAAAACGAATTTCTTGAAGTCGTGCCTTACGCGGGCGGCATCCGCACGACGAACAAGTTTGCCGATTTCCAACTGCATCTCGAATTCGCCGAACCCGCCGAGGTGAAAGGCAGCGGACAGGGACGCGGCAACAGCGGCGTGCTGATCAACGGAATATACGAAGTGCAGATTTTGGATTCTTACCACAATCCCACCTATCCCGACGGACAGGCCGGCGCGCTTTACGGCCAGTCACCGCCGCTCGTCAACGCCAGCAAGCCGCCCGGCGAGTGGCAGAGCTACGACCTCATTTTTGAATCGCCGCGATGGGACGTGAACACCAACCTTGTTAAAAAAGCGAGCGTGACCGTCATCCACAATGGCATCGCAGTGCAAAACCGGCGCAAATTTTTCGGATCGACCGACGGCATTGGCGGCGTGCCGCACAAATCGCTCGGCGCGTATCTCAAGCCGCATCCGCCGGAAGTGTTCATCGAATTGCAGGATCACCACAATCCAGTTCGCTTCCGAAATATTTGGATTCGTGCGCTCGGTGAATACGACCAGACCTAAACTTTTTTGTGAAGCTAAATAAAAAGTTTGCGAAATCAACTGAGGTAATCAGACGAACATCTGGTGCATTTTCGAGGTCGCTATGATTTAATATCGGCACGACCCCATGTGCATCCAAATTAATGGACAAAAGATTTGTTCGCGCTTCGCCGCGAAGATGGGTTTTTACGGGCTCGTGCTGATCTCGGTATTTGCTCTG
The DNA here is from genome assembly GCA_025360325.1 of Limisphaerales bacterium. GTDB lineage: Bacteria > Verrucomicrobiota > Verrucomicrobiia > Limisphaerales > UBA11358 > UBA11358. The sequence goes on from JANYCI010000013.1 coordinate 49,175, forward strand.
CCGGCACAGGCGCAATTACTTTCCTTCCCCGGCGCGCAGGGCTTTGGTCGCTTCGCCACGGGCGCGCGCGGCGGCACGGTTTATCACGTCACGAACGCGAACGACACCGGCGCGGGTTCGTTCCGCGATGCGGTGAGCGTGGCGAATCGCACCGTGGTCTTCGATATCAGCGGCGTCATCCGCATCAACAGCCTGATCAGCGTGGCGAACAATGTGACCATCGCCGGTCAGACTGCGCCGGGCGGCGGCGTGACGATTTACGGCCACCGGCTTTCTTACACGGACGCGAACAATTCCATCACGCGCTTCCTCCGCGTCCGCATGGGCATCAACGGCGACGGCAACGACACCATCACGATCTCCAGCGAACACGACATGATTTTCGATCATCTCTCCGTCTCGTGGGGACAGGACGAAACTTTTTCCATCAGCGGCAGCGATCCCTCGAACATCTCGATCCAGAGCACGATGATTTCGCAGGGCTTGCAGACACATTCGGCGGGCGGTTTGATCCAGACGGTCGGCGGCGTGAGCATTCTCCGCAGCTTTTACATTGATAACCACACGCGCAATCCGAAGGTCAAGGGCGTCAACGAATACGTCAACAACGTCGTGTATAACTGGGAATCCGACGCCTACATCCAGGGAGATTCCACCAGCCCGTCCTACGCCAACGCCATCAATAATTATTTCATCAACGGCCCGTTGAATCAAAGCCTCGTGACCGTGCGCAGCGGCGGCCCGACGAATGTTTCCTACTATGTGCTGACGACAACAAACCTCGCGCTGCCCGCCGCCAACTGGACGCGGCTGGCGACGAACCAGTTCGACAACAGCGGCGGTTTCAAACTCACCAACGCGGTCTTGGCCGGGATGCCGCAGACATTTTATCGGTTACAACTGCCATGAACCGGAGCAACCTATTTTTAATTCAAACGCGGAAACCCCAAAGCCCGGCATCTCCGCGATTCAAAATAATTTGCACACCACGCTTATGAAAAATAAATTCTCCCGCCGTAAATTTCTCAAATCATCCGCGCTCGCCACCGGCGCCAGTATGACCGCGCCGATGTGGTTGCCCCGTGCATTGGCCGCTGGTGAATCGCCTGCCGCCACTTACGCGATTGCGCCCGGGCCGTTCAAGCCGACGTGGGAATCGCTGGAGCAAAATTACCAGCTGCCCGACTGGTATCGCGACGCGAAGTTCGGCATCTGGGCGCATTGGGGGCCGCAATGCCAGCCGCAGCAGGGCGACTGGTATGCGCAGCGGATGTATGTGCAGGGCCATGCGCAGAATAAATTTCACGTCGAGCATTACGGACCGCCGTCACAATTTGGTTTCAAGGATGTCATTCACGAATGGAAGGCGGATAAATGGAATCCCGAAGAACTTTTCAAGCGCTACCAGCGCGCGGGCGCAAAATTTTTTGTCGCGATGGCGAATCACCACGACAACCTCGACATGTATGATTCGCAATTTCAACCGTGGAATTCCGTCAACGTCGGTCCCAAGCGCGACATCGTCGGCACCTGGGCGAAGCTCGCGCACGCAGCGGGAATGCCATTCGGTGTGAGCGTGCATTCCGCGCGCGCATGGAACTGGTATGAAGTCGCGCAAGGCGCGGACACCAACGGCCCGCTCGCAGGAATTCCTTACGATGGAAAATTGACGAAGGCCGACGGCAAAGGTCTTTGGTGGGACGGCCTCGATCCGCAGGATTTGTATGCGCAAAATCATAAACCCGGCGTGCCGCCGGACGCTGCGTATGTGACCAAGTGGTTCAACCGCACCAAAGACCTGCTCGATAAATATCATCCCGACCTGCTGTATTTCGACGATTCCAAACTGCCGCTCGGCGACGCCGGACTGAACATCGCCGCGCATTATTTCAACGCGAACAAACAGTGGCACGACGGCAAACTTGAAGGCGTCATCACCTCCAAAGAACTCACCACGGACGAGCAAAGAGCCGTCGTCAACGACCTCGAACGCAATCTCACGGAAGATTTATTGATGACGCCGTGGCAAAAAGATTTGTGCATCGGCGCGTGGCATTACGACGACAACCGCTACAAAACCGGCTACCGCTCCGCGCGCTCAATGGTGAATCTCCTCGTGGATGTCGTCAGCAAGAACGGCACTTTTCTCCTGAACATCCCGCTGCGCGGCGACGGCAGCATAGACGACAAGGCGATTGCTTTTCTTGACGACTTCACGAAATGGATGGACGTGAACAGCGACTGCATCTACGGCACGCGCCCGTGGACAATTTACGGCGAAGGCCCGTCCGTGAAACATGACGCCACCGCGCAAGCCAGCGTCAAGAACGCGCCGCGCGGCATCGGCCCGGAACACAGCGCGGCGGACATCCGCTTCACCACGAAGGCTGGCGCGCTCTTCGCCATCGCGCTTGGCTGGCCGGCGGACGGCAAGCTCGTCATCAAATCGCTCGCGGCCAATTCGCCGCTCTACAAAGATGAAATCGGGAATATAGAACTGCTCGGCTCAACCGAGAAAATAATTTTCACGCGCGATGACACCGGCCTGACCGTGGCCATTCCCGGTGAACGCGCAGGGAACTATGCAATTGCATTGAAGATTGTGCCGAAGAAATGACCGGCGATACCGAAACAAAATGACAAAAAGATTTCTTCCGTATCTGATCCTGTTGCTGCTGCCGGGCGTGCTGCTTGGCGCGCAACCTTTGCCGTCGGCAACCGGTCTTCACCGCGAACGACTGCTCATGAATTTCGGCTGGCAGTTTTATCTTGGCGACGCGCCGGATGCGGGGGCGCAATTTGATTATCCTGAATTTGCGCGGCTCGATAAAAATCGTCCCGATGACGATGCGCAGGAAGCCAAAAATGCTCCGCTACGTGTGGATGCCGCCGCCGTAAATCTCGGCAAAAATGTTTCCTTTGTGCAGCCCAGCTACGACACCGCCAACTGGCGCACGCTCGATTTGCCGCATGATTGGCTGGTGGAACTACCATTCGAACATCGCGGCGACAAGGATCACGGATTCAAGCCGGCGGGGAAACATTTCGAGACCAACAGCATCGGCTGGTATCGGCGCACGTTTGAATTGCCGGCGGGCGATAAAGGCCGCGCGTTGTGGATTGAATTCGATGGCGTGTTTCGCAATTGCCTCGTCTGGCTCAACGGCGTCTGTCTTGGCCGCAATGTCAGCGGCTACGGCAGTTTTTATTATGACATCAGCCGTGCGGCCAATTACGGTGGCACGAACACGCTCGTCGTGCGGGTGGACGCGAGCCGTTTTGAAGGCTGGTTTTACGAGGGTGCGGGCATTTATCGTCACGTCTGGCTGGTGAAAACCGGCGCGGCACATGTCGCGCATTGGGGAACTTTCGTGACCAGCACGGTCATCAATCAAGACGCGGAAGTTTCGGCGGAGACAACTTTGCGAAATGATTTGAGCACGCCGGTGACGGCACGGATTGTTTCCACCGTCGTGGATTCCACTGGTCTTGAAGTCGCCACCGTCACGCAAGCCGCAATGAAAATTGAAGGCGGCGCGGAAAAAATCGTGTCGCAGAAAGTAAAAGTTTCCGGCGCAAAACTTTGGTCATTGGAAAATCCTTATCTCTACAAACTTGTTTTACGCGTCGAAGTGGACGGTAAGGCATCCGACGTTTTTGAAACGCCCTTCGGCATTCGCACCATCAAGTGGGATGTGAATGAGGGTTTTCTCTTGAACGGCAAACGCGTTTTCCTCAAAGGCACCGCCAATCATCAAGATGCGGCGGGCGTGGGCATCGCCGTGCCGGACGCGCTCAATGAATGGCGGTTGTTGCAGTTGAAAAAATTCGGCGTCAACGCCTATCGCACCGCGCATGGCCCGGCTACGCCCGAACTCCTCGACGCCTGCGACCGCCTCGGCATTCTGGTTTATACCGAGCAACGTCGTCTCGGACACACACCTCAATCGTTCGGCGATTTTGAGAATCTCATCCGCCGTGACCGCAATCATCCCAGCATCATTGCGTGGGGCATTGCCAACGAAGAGCTGACCGCGCAGGGCAAAGAAGAACCCACGAAAACCCTGGCGGTGCCTAATCAAGACCTCGTGCATCGTCTTGACCCGACGCGACCCGCGACATGCGCGATGAATTGGGACTGGGGAAACGGATTTTCCAAGGTTCTCGACGTGCAGGGTTTTAATTATTGGTGGCAAAGCACGCATTCAAAAAATCGCGGCAAGTTTCTCGACCTGGATGAATTTCACGTCGCATTTACGAACACGCCGGGCTTTGGTTCGGAAGAAGCCAGCACCGTCAGCACCCGCGGCATCTACGAAAACGACAAGACGCGTGGCTACGTTTCCGCCTACGACCGCAACCTCCCGCGCGGCGGCGACGCGGCGCGCGAATGGGGTTCGACCGCCGAGGCGTGGATGAAACATTACGCCGCGCGTCCGTGGCTCGCCGGTGCGTTCGTGTGGACCGGCTTTGATTATCGCGGTGAGCCGACGCCATATTCGTGGCCGAACGTCAGTTCGCATTTTGGCATCCTCGACACCTGCGGTTTTCCGAAGGATAATTTTTTTTATTATCAGGCGTGGTGGACGGATGAGCCCGTGTTGCACATCCTCCCGCACTGGAATTGGCCGGGCAAAGAAGGCCGGGAGATTGAAGTCTGGGTTCACAGCAATTTCGAGGCGGTCGAACTTTTTCTGAACGGCCAGAGCCTCGGTAAAAAGAATATGCCACGCCTTTCGCATCTCGAATGGAAGGTCGCGTATCAGCCCGGTAAACTAGAAGCGCGCGGCTATAAGAACGGAAAGGTGGCCGCGAAGACAATTGTCGAAACTACCGGCGAGCCCGACAAACTCGTGCTGACTACGGATCGCAAAAGCATCAACGCCGACGGCCAAGATGTCGCCGTCATCAATGTTTCTGCGATTGATGCACAAGGCCGTGAAGTTCCCACGGCGAATAATCTAGTGAAGTTTGAAATCACCGGGGCAAAAATCCTAGGTGTCGGCAACGGCGACCCAAGCTGCCATGAATCCGACAAAGGCAGCGAGCGCAGCCTGTTCAACGGTCTTGCCCAAGTTATCGTTCAAACCAAAACCCCCGGCCAATTGAAACTTGTCGCCCAAGCCGACGGGCTGAAATCTGCCACGGCCACGCTCACCTCAAAAAAATAGGATCTCGGAGTGATTCGGCGATTCAATAAATCCATGAAATCAAAACTCATTCTCGGCCTCTTGCTGGTAGGCATCTCCGCAAAATTGTCGGCACAAAATGCCGCGACAAATTCGGACGCTCCGGCAGCCGCAAAAACTCCGCCAGCCGGCCGCGTGACCGACCCGACGCTGCGCCCGCGCGCCGCCGACCGGAAGGAATTGATTGACGCCGCCGCCGCGAAGCTGCCCGCGATTCCGCCCGGCCCGGTGCAGCCGAACTGGGAATCCATCCGCGCGAATTACCAGGACCCCGAATGGTTTCGCGACGCGAAGTTCGGCATCATGATGCACTGGGGAATTTATTCCGTTCCGGCGCACGGCAGCGAATGGTATGAACGCTATATGTATGGCGGCAACAAAGGCATGATGCAGTGGCACACGGAGCATTTCGGCCCGCCGGAAAAATTCGGCTACAAGGATTTCTTTCCGCTGTTCACCGCCGCGAAATGGGATCCCGATGCGTGGGCGCAATTGTTCAAAGATGCCGGCGCGAAATATGTCATCGCCAGCGGCGAACATCACGACGGCTTTTCCAATTGGAAAAGTGACATCAATAAATTCAACGCGTTCAACTACGGCCCGCATCGCGATCTCGTCGGCGACCTCACCGTCGCCCTGCGGAAAAAAGGTTTGAAGGCCGGCATCGCCAACCACAGCAACAATCATTTCAACTGGGTCACGCCGATGCCCGGCACCGACCAGTTCGATCCGCAGTGGGCGGATTTTTACAGCGTCGCCGACCGCAGCGACACGGCGCACGCGAAATTTTTTGAAACCTGGACGACCAAAAACATGGAGCTGATTGACAAATATCAGCCCGATATGCTGTGGTTCGACATGAACGGCGGCGACCGCAGTTGGGATCCGCTCAAGGTGCGGCTGCTCGCATATTACTACAACCGCGCGGCGACGTGGGGGAAACAAGTGGCTGTTAGCGCAAAGGGTGAATCGTTTCTCGCGGGCATGGTCATGGACTATGAGCGTCAGGGCCGCGCGCCGAAGCAGATCACGGATTTTGTCTGGCAGCCGGACGACCCCATCGCCGACAAGTTTGGTTACGTTGAAGTTCCGGACGCGGACGGAAAAATGGTTGGCCTGCCGTTGAAATCGCCCGCCGGCCTTGTGCGCAATCTCGTCATGAACGTGAGCCGCAACGGAAATTTGTTGCTGAACATTTCGCCCAAAGCCGACGGCACCATTCCCGACGCGCAGCAGCAGGTTCTGCACGCCATCGGCAAATGGCTCGGCGTGAATGGCGAGGCGATCTACGGAACGCGTCCGTGGAAAATGTCAGAGGAAGGTCGCGTGCATTTCACTACGAAGGGCCAGACCCTTTACGCCATCAGCCTCGTGTGGCCGACGAATGAGCTGGTGATTCCTGCGCTCGGTGGCGACAAAGGACTTAATGGAAAAATCAGCAAGGTGGAGTTGCTCGGTCACGCAGGCGTGCTTGAGTTCACGCAGAATGCCGCTGGACTCAAAGTAAAATTTCCTGCGGAGAAGCCGTGCGAGTTTTGTTATACGTTGAAAATTTCCGGGCTGAAACTTCCGCCGCCCGCCACATCTGTTCCTCCACATCCAACGGGTTCATCCGCGCCCATGGGAGAAATTCCACAATGAAATTCAAATCGCAAAAACTTGCTCAATTAACCCTGTTGGGTTCGCTGCTGATTTCAACCGCCCCGGCTGGCGCGCAGACGAACCGCGTCGTCGTGCCCGACCGCCCGGAGTTGATTTACCAGCCGCGCGGGAATTTTTCCAACAACGTCGCGCGTCCACTGCGTTACTGGCCGGTTGGCGGCGATTTTGTCATCACGAACGGCGGGGAATTTTTTAACCGTCCGCTCTACTGCCTGAATTCCGGCTTCCGCATCGACGGCGGCGACCGTCCGGAATTTTCGCTCTACCTGCCCGGGCGCGGCGGTAATCTGCGACTCGGCATCAAGACCACCGCCGGCGTGAAATGGCTGAACGACGCGGACAAAATCGTCGCGCGTTATCGGCCCGGTTCGATGGTTTATGAAATCAAGGACTCGCTGCTGATGGACACCCGCCAGTTGCGCCTGACGGTTTTGCCGTCGAGTAAAATCAAGGGAGTTATTGTTCGTGCCGAATTGGATTATCCGTGGTTGCCGGTCGAATTAGTCTGGGCTTTTGGCGGTGCGAACGGCATGCGCGGTCAACGCGGCGGTGACATCGGCTGCGAACGCGAGCCGGTCGGGAAATTTTTCCAGCTCCACCCGGAACAATGCGCGGGCAACGAAATTTCACTGGCGACAAATGCGTTCACCCTGCGCGGCAAAGGCGCGGAGATTGCGGGCGTGGCCTCGGCAGGCGCGCAACTTGCCATCGGCGATGCGAACTTATGGGCGCAACCAGACAAGCTGTTCGGGGCGGCCCTCGAAAGTCTCCCAGCATCCCAGCCGGATGCGGCCGAGCCAGTGGTCATTGGTCAGAACATGCTTGCGCCTAGTCAGCCGTTTTATCTCGTGGTGCAACCAGCCGGCGAGGATTTCCAAAAAATCACCGCCGAAGATTTGCCCAAACTTTTTGACGCCGCCGAGGAACATCGCCGCACAATTGCGGAGCGCGTCGCCGTCGAGACGCCCGATCCGTTCATCAATGCTGCTGCCGCTGCGCTGAATATCGCCGCCGACGCGGTTTGGGATGACAAGCAACAGTCTTATATGCACGGAGCGGTTGCGTGGCGGACGCGGTTGCTCGGCTGGCGCGGGCAATACGCGGGCGACGCGCTGGGCTGGCACGAACGCACGGCCACGCACTTCGCAGGCTTTGCAAAAAATCAAAACACGAGTCCGATTCCCGAAAACATTCCGCCCGCCGACGAACAGTTCAATCTCGCGCGCAGCGAGGCTGCTATTCACTCGAACGGCGATATGTCGAAGAATCATTACGACATGAACCTCGTCGCCGTGGACGCATTCTTCCGGCATCTGCTCTGGACGGGCGACACGAATTACGCGCGCGCAATGTGGCCGGTCATCGAGCGGCATCTCGCGTGGGAACGCCGCTTGTTCCGCCGCGAATTTGGTGACGACAAGCTGCCGCTTTACGAAGCCTATTGCGCGATTTGGGCAAGCGATGATTTGAATTACAATGGTGGCGGCACAGCGCACGCCAGCGCCTACAATTATTTTGCGAACACCATGGCCGCGCGCGTCGCAAAAATTCTTGGCAAGGACTCGACCGTTTACGAACACGAGGCGGATTTGATTTTGCGCGGCATGAACAAATATCTCTGGCTCGCGGGCGAAAGGAATTTTGCCGAGTCGAAAGATTTGCTCGGCCTGCAACTCGTTCATCCGAACTCCGGGCTATGGACGTTTTATCACACGATTGATTCCGAAGTGCCGACGCCCACACAGGCATGGTGGATGTCCCGCTGGATTGACGACCACATCGCGCACATTCCGATTCGCGGCGCGAATGTGCCGGACGAAAATCTTTTCACGCTGCCGGAGACGAGCTGGATGCCCTATCAATGGTCGCTCAACAACGTCGTCATGGCCGAGGCTGCGCACACCGCGCTCGGCTTCTGGCAGGCCAACCGGCCGGAAACCGCGTTCCAGCTTTTCAAAGGCGAGTTGCTCGACTCGATGTTCCTCGGTTTGTGTCCGGGAAATCTCGGCTGCATGACCTCGCACGACATGGCGCGTGGCGAGGCGCAGCGGGATTTTTGCGACCCGACCGGCGTCAATTCCCGTGCGCTGGTCGAAGGGCTTTTCGGCGTGAAGCCGGACGCGCTTGCGGGCGAACTAAAAATTGTTCCCGGCTTTCCGGCGAAATGGGATCACGCGGGCATCCGCCATCCTGATTTTAATTTTGAATTCCGGCGCGACGGTTTGACGGAAAAATATATGGTCGAATCGAAATTTCCGAATCCGATGGAACTGAACCTGCAAATTGCCGCGCTGCGAACCGAACCGGAAGTCACCGTCAATGGCCGGCCCGCGAAATGGAATTGGGTTGAAGATTTGTTCGGCGTGCGGCGGATTCAAATTGAAAGTCCGCCTGCGGAAAAATTTGAAGTCGTCATAAATTGGAAAGGAGAAGTTCCTGTCGCATTGATGTTGATGGAGGTTCTGCCCGACGCTCCTAAAAAAATCGAAGCGTTTGACTGGAATAAACAAATTTCCGCCGCTGCTAAATTTGAAACCGTTAATCTCACGTCATTTTTCAACGACAAGGTCACACAGATTTTCCGCAATGAATACCGCACGCCGCGCTCGCCGTTCGCGTCGCTGGCGCAGCCCAAGCAGGGTATCGGCGGCTGGTGTGAACCGAACGCAAATTTTGAAGTGGATGATTCCGGCCTACGCGAACTCGCAGCAAAAAACGGCGGCAAAATTGTTTTGCCAGACGGAATTTCGTTTGCCGCGCCTGGCGAGAGTGGCGCGAAAAATATTATTTTCACTTCGCAATGGGACAATCATCCGCGCGAAGTTTCCGTGCCGCTGTCGGGAAAATCGTCGCACGCATTTTTGCTGATGGCGGGTTCGACAGACGCGCTGAAAAGCCGTTTTGACAATGGCGAAGTCATCGCGACTTACGCCGACGGCACGACCGCACGGCTCGCTTTGAACAATCCGGTGAACTGGTGGCCGATTGACCAGGATTATTTCATTGATGACTACGCATTCCGCCGCGATGAGCCGATTCCGCCGCGCGTGGATTTGCGGACGGGAAACATCCGCCTTCTTGACATGGACAGTTTCAAAGGTCGCGGCGGAAAGATTCGCGGCGGTGCGGCGACGGTTCTGGACTTGCCGCTGGATGCGACGAAGGAATTGAAATCGCTCACCGTTCGCGCGCTGGCGAATGAAGTGGTCATCGGCCTTATGAGCGTGACGCTAGAGCGATGAACGCAGCCGGCGGTTCTTGCCGCGCGCGGCCTTGTTTTTACCTTTGTTGGCAGACATGAGCGCGGCTTCGCAAGATTTCACGCTCAACAACAGCAACATTCTTGGTGCCAATCAAATTTGGAATGTGGCCGCCGGTCGAATCCTTTCCGTTGCCAACGCCGGTCATCCGGGATTGATCAAAGGCACGGCGAGCCTGACGAAAAATGGCAACGGCACTTTGTTATTGCGCGGGTTGAACAGCTATAGTGGCGGAACGATTGTGAACGGCGGCATTTTGCAGATTAACAACGGAACGACCGGCACGGGCACCAGCGGCACCAACAGCGCCGGCATCGGCGGCATGACCCTCAACAACGGCACCACGCTGCAATATGTCGCCGCCGTGAACATGGGCAATACGCTCACGGTCAATGGCACCGTATTCGTGGATATGAATTTAATTGGCGGCAGCACGCTGGCGAATGGGTCATGGATTAGCAGCGGCGGCACGGTGATCATCACGAACGCCATTTCCGGCACCACCTTCACCATCGGCGGCAACGGTGTCGGCGGTGGAAACATGAACAACTTTACTGGCGCAGTCGTGATGGCCAGCGTGACCAGTCAAGGGGTTCCGCTGACAAACAGTTTGCGGCTCAATGATAGCGGCGGAAACAACAACGTCGGCAATGCCAATGCCTCCTTTGATCTTGGAAACGGCGTGGTCAACCTGACCGCGCGAAATCGCTCCGGCAGCACGATCAGTTTGGGCGCATTGAGCGGCGGTTCGAGCACTCTCGTGAAAATTGGCAGCAGCGGCAGTGCCGGCACCACTTACTCGGTTGGCGGACTGAATACCTCAACCACCTTCAACGGAATTTTTGATGGCACGGGAACGACCGCCGGAATGTTTCTGGCGCTGACCAAAGTCGGCAGTGGTGTTTTCACGCTTACCGGAACCAATACCTATAATGGGACGACGGCGATCAACGCGGGGGCGTTGCAGGTTGGCAATGGCGGCACTTCCGGCCAGCTGGGAACTGGCGGCGTGGTCAATAATGCAACGTTGATCTTCAACCGCGCCGATGATGCTGCGGTCGGAAATGCCATCAGCGGTTCGGGAACCGTAATCAAAACTAACGTGAATACTTTGACCTTGAATGGCACCAACAGCTCCTCGGGCGCGACAGTCATCAGCCAAGGCACTTTAGCTCTTGGGGTTTCTGGGTTGATGTCTTGCCCGGTCTTCGTCGCCAGTGGTGCGAGGTTTGACATCTCGCAAAATCCCGCCTTCACCTTGAATCAGATTTTATCCGGCTTCGGCACGGTGACGGGATTGGTGACAGCGGTGGGCGGAACCATCAGTCCCGGAGGCAGCGGTGCGGCGGGCACGCTGAATTTTTCAAACAACGTTACGGAAACGGGCAACGTCAATCATCAATTTGAATTGTCCAGCGTCGGCGGCACTAACGATCTCATCAACATCGTCGGCGACCTCACCGTTACGGGCACAAATATCATCAGCTTGAGTCATTTTGGCGGCGGAACGATTCCGAACGGCACTTACACGTTGTTCACCTACAGCGGCAATCTCAATGGCGGCGTCACTAACTTTTCGGCCAGCGGCGTCGGCAACATCGCAGTGGTGACCAATGATGTGGCGAATCAAATCCGCGTGGTCATCACCCAGACTCCGCGTGGGGCAACAAATTTATCCTGGGTGGGTGATGGCGGCGCGAATAACTGGGCGGTTGGTGTCAGCAACTGGATCAGTGGAGCGACCTCCTTTGCCTTTCAGACCGGCGACAGCGTGCGCTTCGATGCAGCCGGCGTCGCGAATCCAACGGTGAATTTGAACGTCTCGGTCTCGCCGACCGCAGTGGTGGTGAGCAATACGACGGCCTACACCATCACTGGTGGCGGCAACATTGCCGGGTTGACTGGATTGATTAAAACCAACTCCGGAACTTTAACCGTGCTGACAACCAACAGTTACTCCGGCCCGACGATCATTGGCGGCGGAACGCTCGTGGTCTCATCGGTCGCCAATGCCGGTTCGCCTTCGGGAATCGGTGCGGCCAGCAGCAACCCGACCAATCTGGTGTTCTTTGGAACGACCTTGAACTACAACGGCGCAGACAGCGCCACTGACCGGGGTGCAACTTTGAATGGAACCGGCGGCATTATTGGCGTAGTGCCGGGAGTCACGCTTGAGCTGGACGGTGCCCTTACCGGTCTCGGTGCGCTGATAAAATCGGATACCGGCAATTTGACCATCAATAACAGCGTGCTTCCAAACACCTACAGTGGCGGCACGATTATCAGCAACGGCGTGCTCGTGCTCGGCGGCAACAATGCCAACAGTTCCGGGCTGGGCACTAACTCGGTGACTTTCTATGGCGGCACGCTCCAATTGTTTGGCTATAATGGCAGCACCGCCAACAACTACCTTTCGCCGCAAAACCTTTTGGTGGTGCCAGCGGGCCAATCGGGAACCGTGCAGATGTTTCCGCGCGGGCCTAATAACGCTTCCGGGCTGGCCAGCAAACTGGTTGGCGCAGGCACCATGAACTTGGTGGTGAATTATGTTCGCGATAACATGGGCGGTGACTGGTCCGCCTTCACCGGCTTGATCAACGTGACCGGAAAAAATATTTCCGGTGATGAATTCCGCATTGATAATGCCGCTGGTTTCTCGAATGCCGTCATCTACCTGAACAGCGGTGTGATAATGGATCGCGCCAATACGGCGAATGCCACGATTGATATCGGCGAGCTGGCCGGGATCAATGGAGCCATCATCGGACCAGGCACCGGCAGTGCCGCCAATCCCACCTGGCGCGTGGGCTGGAAGAACACCACCAGCTCCTTCGCTGGAACCATTGCCAATGATGGGACGGCTTCTTCTATCACCAAAGTCGGCACTGGCAAATGGATTTTGTCGGGACAAAATACTTACAGCGGTTCCACCATCGTGAGCAATGGGGTGCTGGCGCTCGTGAATGATCCGGTGTCGTTGACGGATGGTTCCATCGGAAGCAGCGCGAACATCTTGATCAAATCCGGGGCGTTCTTGGATGTCATTGGCCGCAGCAACGGGACGATGCCGCTGAATTCCGGTCAAGTCATCGGCGGCGAGGGAACCCTTCGCGGCATTCTTGACACCACAGCGGGTGGCACGGTTTCGCCCGGCGGCGGCATCAGTGGTGCGGTTGGCACATTGACGGTAACTAATTCCGTCAATCTCGGCGGCACGGCGTGGATGAAACTGAATCGTGGTGCCAGCCCGAACAGTGACAAACTGTCCGCTCCACACATCGCCCTCGGCGGCGCGCTGTTGGTGACAAACATTGGTGCGGCGCTGCACGTCGGCGACAGTTTCACCCTGTTCAATGGCACTTTGTCAGGAACGTTCAATGGCAATGTGACGTTGCCCAACGGTTACACTTGGAATACCAACTCGCTCGAAACGAGTGGAACTATTTCCGTGACCGCCGTCGCCGCCCCGCCGGTCATCAGCAGTGTGGACTATAGCCAATTGTCCAGCGGTATGCTGGCGTTCAATGCCACCGGCGGCGCACCGGGCGGCGCGTTTTCCATCCTGACCAGCACGAACCTCTCGTTGCCGCTGTCAAGTTGGACCACGGCGGCGACCGGTAATTTTGATGGCAGCGGCAATCTCACCGCCTTTTCCGTGACGGTGAATCCGGCATTGCCGCAAAGTTTCTTCATACTAGCTCAATGATGCGGGAGAAAAAAACGCCCCGCGCACACCGGGGCGTTTTTACTGTCAGATAACATTCAATCGCGAAAAAGCAGTTGCCATGAAAACAAAAAAACCGGCGGGATTCACGTTGATTGAATTGCTTGTGGTGATCGCCATCATTGCGATTCTTGCGGCCATGCTTTTGCCTGCGTTGTCGAAAGCCAAGAGCAAGGCATTGCAAACATCCTGCCTAAGCAACCTGAAGCAGATGCAGCTCTGCTGGCACATGTATGCGGATGACTACAACGATGTCATGGCGTTGAATCCTAAAAATTCCACGACGAATGCGTGGATTTTGGGAAGTATGCAGAATGCTGCGGACGCGGTGAATCTCACGCTGCTGCAAAACGGACAATTATATTCCTACAACAAAAGCACGGGCATTTATCGCTGCCCGGCAGACATCAAGGCTGCGCCGGGAGGCATAGCATTTCGCGTCCGCAGTTATGCTATGAATTGCTACATGAGCGGAGAGGATGTCGGCGGGACTCACTACAGTTTGACCGGTTATCATGTGAACAAAAAAACGTCCCAAATCACCACGCCCAAACCGTCCCAGGCGTTTGTGTTTGTTGAGGAGGCGGAATTTTCCATTGATGACGGACACTTTGGTTTTACTCCCGATGGTTCGCCCGGACAGGGACCGATCAATGTCTGGCTGAACATTCCCGGGCTCTGGCATCACGGCGCGAATTTTTCCTTCGCGGATGGCCATGTGGCTTTCACCAAATGGGTCGAAGGTTCAACGCTGGCGCTCAACACCATCACGTCGTCAGACCAATCAACCGCCCACACGGACTTGCGCAATGTGCAATCCATTCTCGCGACGAAAAATTGACAGTGACGTATGAAAAGTAAAAAGCCGGAGGCATTCACCCTGATCGAACTCCTCGTCGTCATCGCCATCATCGCGATTCTGGCGGCGATGCTGCTGCCGGCATTGGCGCGTGCCAAGAGCCGCGCCATCACCGCCCGCTGCATCGGCAACATGCACCAGATTTCTACTGGCTGCGCGATTTACTCGACGGATTACAACGACTGGTATCCAGTGTGGTCGGATCATCTGTCCAATCCCGGCGGCCATCCGCTGAATGAAATTCACAGTCAAGGCTACGCCTACTGGCTGGTCGGCCCCAAGACTGTTCCGACCGGCGTTACGATTTCGCAAAACGCGGACAAGAGCGTTTATGATTTCCAAAACCTCGGTCTGCTCTATTCCGGGAATCTGGCGGGCGACGGCCACATTCTTTACGACCCGGCTTTTAATGCAGCCAATTCCACGAGCCTGCCGGACATCAACACCTACTCGAAGCCATCTTTTCTTTCGCCGGATGCTGGCGGCCAGGTTTATTCCAGCTACCTGTTCAATCCGCGTATCGTGAATGCCGCCGGTTATCTGGCCGGCAATCCAAAAGATCCCGCCACGCTGCGGCTTATGCCCAAGCAAAGCAAGGCGCAGCACAAACTGTTCATGGTGGATTATGTGCAAACGCCCGATCTCGGCGTGCCGCCAACCTTCAGCGCCACATCTTTTGCCCATCATCCATCCAAGGGCTTCAGTGTTCTCTTTGGTGATGGCGCGGCCAAATTTATTTCCAGCCAGTCCGCTTTGAAGATAGTTCTCTCCGGCACCTTCACCACTGTCCAAACGGTTCAGTCTTGCACGGATTATGACAAGCTGTTCGACGCGCTTGAAGCCAGCGAGTGATGTAGGGAGACGAACGGTTTCAGGATTTTGGAAGCCACATCTGGGCATACACGGATTAGCGGTGAAAGTGCATCACCGATTTCGGTATCTATGAATCCGAGGCGTATCTTGCGGGCAGCATCACGGATTACGAGCGCCGCAGCCGCGTGCCAAAGGCTTTGACGACTCCGCTTGGAAGCAGGTCAATCTGCCGCACGACTGGGCGGTGGAGCAGCCGTTCGATGAGAAGGCGAAACATCTCTCAAGGCTATCGCGCGCATTGCACGGTCTGGGTCAACAGCCTCCTCGCGGCGCGCAACTGGTGCGGCTACACGGCGGTCTATATGGACATCACGCCGTTCGCCAAGTTTAGTTCGGACGTGAATGTCATCGCCGTGCAAGTGGATGCCGTCGCGCAGGAAGGTTGGTGGTATGAAGGCGCGGGTCTTTACCGCCACACTTGGCTGGTGAAACAAAATCTCATCCACATCGCGACCGACGGCGTGTTCGCCAATCCCGTCCACAATGCCGACGGCCAGTGGACAATTCCCGTCGAAGTCACGCTCAACGGCAGCGACAAAGCGCCGGTGATTGTCGAAGTGGAATCTACGCTGATTGATCCGGCGGGCAAAACGGTTGTCAGTGCCACGACCAAGGCCACCGTTGCTCCGTTAAAACAATCCGTCGCCAAACTCACGCTCGCGGTGGCGTCGCCGAAACTATGGTCAGTGGATGAACCGACGCTGTATTCCCTCCGCACCGTCGTTAAGCGTGATGGCGCAGTCGCGAATGAAGTCACCACGCGCTGCGGCTTCCTCACGATTCGCTTTGACACTGACAAAGGATTTCTCCTCAACGACCAGCCGCTCATGCTGCTGGGCACTTGCAATAATCCGCAATGTCACCGGCAAGGCGCAGGTCTGGGTTGACGGCAAGTTCGCCGGTGACCGGAGCACACCGGCACGCCACGACTTGATGCTTTACGAAATCGGTCTTTGAGCGCTGCGGTATAGGCTGACTGGAAATGATTCTTAACTTTGCGCGCTGCCGACATGGCGCAAATGAACCGTCACAGCTTCCGTGCGGGAGCGGACGTGTAATTTTTCATAAATGTGGCGGATGTGTGTGTGAACGGTGGCGTAGCTGATTTTTAGGGCGTCGGCGATCTCCTGGTAAGTGTGACCTTGAGCCAGCCAGTCAATCACCTGCTGCTCGCGCAGCGAAAGTTTCTGGTAATCCTGCGATGGGTTGATGATTTTTTGGAAGGAGGCAACGACTTTGCGGGCGATGTGGCTGGTCATGGGCGAGCCGCCAGCGTGAACTTCGCGGATGGCTTCGATAATCTGTTCGGGTGAACTTTGCTTCAACAGGTAGCCGCTCGCGCCGGACGAGAGCGCGCTGAAAATGATGTTGGTGTTTTCATAAACGGTGAGCATCACGACTTGAATTTTCGGCAAAATTTCTTTAAGCCGGCGCACGCAATCCACGCCGTTCATGCCGGGGAGATTGATGTCCATCAGCACGACTTCCGGCTGGGAGACAGGAATCTCCTTCAGCGCATTTTCTGCGTCGGGATGCTGGCTCACACAGACAAAACCGGCCGCGGAATCCACCATCCGCGCGAGGCTGCCGCGGACTTTCACGTCGTCCTCGACGATGGAAACTTTTATGGCGTTTTTTTCATTCTTCATAAATCTTTTATCTGTTCGGAAATTATTTCAATTCCATCTGCCGGTGGCTGCCGGTCGGCACGGTCAGTTCCACCTGCGTGCCTTGGCCGGGCGCGCTGGTGATGACGAAGCTGCCGCCGATTTCTTCGAGCCGGCGGGCGAGGTTGCGCAGGCCGTGGCCGGAAGAAAGACGTTCCTGGTCCGGCGCGCTGCCATTGGAACGGCCGGGCGTGAAGCCGACGCCGTTGTCCTTGATAACGAAGACGAACGCGCCCGGCGGCAGCTTGAGTTGAAACGAAACCTCCGTCGCGCGCGAATGTTTCACGACGTTGTTCAACGTCTCCTTCACGGCGAGAAAAAGACTGTGGCGTGTCTCGGCGGACAAAGCGACGGCGGGCGGCTGCGGCGGCAAATCCAGCCGGCAGCGCAGGTTCGCCGCCGTGGAAAATTCCTGGAAAAATTTTCCCGCGTAGGTCACGAGGCCGTCCAGCGAGTCATTCTCCGGGTTGATGGCCCAGACGATTTCATCCATCGCGCGGACGAGAGTGCGCGCGGTTTCGGAAACCTGCGTCAAATCCGTCTGCATTTGCTCCGGCGATTCGCGGCGCGCGAGCGAGCTTTGGAGCATGATTTGTGTCAGCCCCGCGCCGAGGTCGTCGTGGATGTCCTGGGCGATGCGCTCGCGTTCACGTTCGATGGCGCGCTGCTGTTTGAGCCGCTCAAGTTTCCGGCGCAGGCTGCGCGTCGCCGCCTGCCGCACGCCGACGGCGACCGCGATGATGACGGCGACACCCGCGAGTGTGGCAAACCACCACGTCTGCCAGAAGAACGGCAGTTGTTTGAGGGCGAGGGTTGCGCCTTGCTCGTTCCACACACCGTCGTTGTTGCAGGCGATGACTTGAAATTGGTATTGGCCCGGCGGCAGCGGACCGTAGTGCGCGGCGCGTTTTGTGCCGGCCTCAACCCACGTGTTGTCAAAGCCTGCGAGCCGGTAGCGGAAGCGCACCTTGTCCGGCGCGGTAAAGCTCAAGGCGGTGAAAATGAAATCAAATTGATGGCCGCCCGGCGGAATTTTCACCGCGCCGACAGTCGGAACTTTTTTCCCGTCCACCAAAAGATTTTCCAGCGCGACCGGCGGCGGCAGGTGGTTGGGCCGCACTTCATCCGGGCTGACGGCGACGACGCCCTTGGACGTGGCGAACCAAAGTTTGCCGTCGTGTGCGCGCCAGGCGGACGGCTGGTAGTTGCCGGAACATTCCAGTGTCGGCAGGCCGTCATACAAACCATAGGCGGTGCAGGGCAGCGATGGGATTTTCCCGCTGTCAAGCGCGGTGAACGAGTCTTTTGGCAGATAAAAAATTCCCTTGTGCGAGCCGAACCATAATTTGCCGAGGCCGTCGTCAAGAATCTGGCAGATGACATCGCTGGGCAGCCCGTCGCGTGAACTGTAGCGGGTGAATTTTCCGTCCTTGAAACGCAACAGCCCGCCGCGAAAAGTTCCGGCCCAAATCGCCCCGTCGTCGTCCGGTAGCAGCGACCAGATGGCTTGGTTCTCCGCGACGCTGTCCGGCTTGAAGGCGGTGAAATTTCCGTCAGCGAATTTGTAAAGCACGCCGCCGCCCGTGCCGATCCAAAGGTTGCCCTGCCGGTCTTCGGTGAGCGCGCGAACATCCGTGCGTGCGAAGCCGTTCCACTGGCCGTAATTCACCGCGACGCCGTTGGTCAGGCAGGTCAGTTGCGTCTGCCGTCCGAACCAGCTGCGGCCACGGCTGCCGGCGAGGATGGATTTGATGCCGTGAATTGCATTTGTGCTGCGGACGATTCCATTGTTTTCCAAAACAAATAAATCCTCATGGTCGGCGCTCAACCACAGCCGGCCCTGCGCGTCCGGGCTGGCGGAAAAAAACGCGTCGCGGTTCGTCGCGGCGGGCAGCGCGAAATGTTCAAGCACGCCGTCGCGCCAGCGGTCGAGGCCGGCGCTGAGAGTTCCAATCCAGATGTTGCTGCGGGCGTCCTCGCAGACGGTGGCGACGGCGGAACCGGCGGCGAGGATTTGAAATTGTTTTTTCCGCAGGCGCACAAGACCGCCCCGGTCAATGCCCGCCCAGATGTTGCCTTCGCGGTCTTCAAACCAGCAGTTGACGCGGTTGCCGGGCAGCCCGTTGGCGGCGGAAATTCTTTCAGTTTTTCCACCCGCGCTGGCATGAAACAATCCTTGCCCGAAACCGCGAATCCAAACATCGCCAGCGCGTTCCTGATAAGTGCCGATGTAAATCGAGGCGGCTTGGAGCAGGTCGCTCCACGAATCCACCGTGGCAATCCACCGCCGGTTGACCGCGTGGCGAACTGTCCCGTTGGCGAACGCCCAGAAATCTTTTCCGGTCGTGCAAAGGAGCAGTGTGGTGTTGACCGCCGGTTCACCGTTCGTCGGGCTTTCGTCCTCAAAAAAATTTCCGTTCCAACGCGCGATTTTTTTTTTCCGTTCCGACCCACACTTGGCCGTCGCGGTCGGTGGCGAGGTAGTTCGCTTTCTCGCCGTCCAGCCCGGAGTGGTCGGGGATGGTGACGGCGTTAGTGCCAAGGATGCGGCCGACGGTGCCGCCGCGATATAGAAACCATGGCGTGCCACCCGCGTCCTGGCGGAAAGAGTTGCCCGTGATTTTTCCGTTCAGGCTGACGGACTGCCAATCGCCGGGCGGATTGGAATTTTCCGCACGATACAGGATGTTGCCACCCAGCGTCGCAAAAAAAACCTGGTTCGATCTGGAAAACAGCGCAGACACCTGGCCGCCCTGCCATTCGTGGGTGAAGACACCGTTCCGCAGCGCCGTCAGCGATCCGTCGTAGTCGTTGATCCAGAGCGTGCCGTGTGCGTCGGTGAAGAGGGCCACGATGCGCGCGTGCTTGAGCGCGGGCGTGTTGAGCGGATCAAAGGTGACGAACCGCACACCGTCGAACCGCACCAAGCCGTTGTAAGTGCCGATCCAAAGATAGCCGTCCGGCGTCTGCGTGATGGCGCTCACGGAACTGTCCGGGAGGTCGTTGTCGCTCGTCCAGAGATCAATCAAGTAGTCGGATGACTCCGCGCCCGCGCCGCGCCATCCGGCCAGCAACATCAAGGCGATGATGACGGGCGAGAAAATTTTTCGGCGCAGCGGGAACACGCAGTGAAATTGCATCACGCAAAATTCAAAGACAAGATTCAATGCGCCGCACGCGCAAAAGTTTTTACGGCTCGTCGCCATCAACACAATTGGCGATGCCCCCGCTGGAAGTAACCATCACTGGCGATTTTCAATCCTGCGTCCGCTGGTAAGTTGATCGGCATAAACACCCGTTCAATCAGCCATGCTGTCATCCAGCCGCTTGTGCCAGCCGCACGCGGTTTGTCTTGCACGGGCTGATTAACGCCTGTCGCAAAGCATCATCAACCCCGTCACAAAACCAACCGACCCATACAAAAATGAAACCCAACACATCCATTTGCATTCGAAATATTTTACTGATGAGCGGTCTGCTTTTGCTGGCGGGCGTAGCCAATCTTGAGGCGGCTACTTTCACCACGGTGGCGGGCGCCAGCGGCAACTGGAGTTCCGGTGCCGTATGGGCTGGCGGTGGGGTGGCTGGCGGGGTCGGCAACATTGCGCAGTTGGGAGCGGGCGGCAGCACGTTCACGCTGGATATTGCCACGAACATCGGAGTGATCAATGACGGTCAAGCATCGGCGCGCGCTTGGGCCATCAATGCCAGCGGCTCAATTGCAATAACGATGGACAACACCGGCAACGCCGTGAACAACCCGGCCGGAACCCTCAACGCCTACATCGGCGAGTCCTCCAGCGGCACGATGACTTTCAACCCAAACATCATCATCCAAAACACGGATCTGGATTTTGCCAATACCGGGTCCACCACCCCCACTTTGGCCATTGGCGTTTTGGGGACGTCCACCATCACCGCCACGAGCGCGCGGAATCTTTTCATCCGGCAAAATCAAGCCACCACCACCAAAGCCATCAACATCAACAGCAGCATCGGCGGCAGCGGCAGCAGCGTCATCACCATTCAAAACGTCGGCACTGGCGGCGGCGTTTCAGCCATGAACCTGAACGGCGTGGTCGGGCCAAATGCAGGCGTCGTCCAGAACAGTGCCAATTCGATTCTGTCGTTGAATAACGCGGCGAACAACTACACGAACAGCACGATCATCACGCTGGGCACCTTGAGATTGGGCGCGGCCAATGCCGTTCCGAGCGCTAGCAGCGTGGATGTCACTGGCACATTCAATTTGGTCAGCTTCAGTGACACCATCGGCGCCCTGACCGGTGCTGGCACGGTAAACGCATCGAGCGGCACGCCCACCCTGACAGTCGGTGGTGGCGATGCCAGCGGCACGTTTAGCGGCATCATCCAAAATTCTGGCGGCACAATGTCTGTGGCCAAGACCGGCAACGGCACGCAGGTTTTGAGTGGCGTGAATACTTACGGTGGCACCACGACCATCAACGGCGGTTTCCTCAACGCTGGTGTGGCGGATGCCGGCACCGGCCCGTTCGGCAGCGGCGGCAGCATCGCGTTCGGTGGCGGCACGTTGCAATACTCCGGCGCAAATAATTTCGATTACTCCGCCCGCTTCAGCACGGCAGCGAACAATGCCATCAGCATTGACACCGCCGGACAGGCCGTGACTTTTGCCACCGCGCTCACCAGCAGCGGCGGCAGTTTGAAACTCACCAACTCGACCGGCACCGGCACGCTGACGCTCACGGCGGCGGCAACTTACAGCGGCAACACCGCCATTAATGGTGGCACGTTGAGCTTGAGCGGCAGCGGCGCGCTGGCGAGCAACTCCACGGTGAGCATCGGTGCCGGAGGCACGTTTGATGTCTCTGCGCTGGCGAGTCCCTACACGCTCGGCAGCAGCGCAACTTTGCGCGGTAGTGGCTTCGGCACTTTGGTCGGCACCAACGCGGCCCGCATCGTCGCCGCTTCCGGTGGGATTTTTGACGCGGGTTCGCAACCGATTTCTCTGACGTGGAACGGCGCATCATCCGGCACGGACAACACGCACCCGTCGCTCCTCGTTTCGCAAGGCACGCTGAACTTGAACACCAATCCGATCACGGTCGTAGTGCCGGGAACGGCGTTGGATGTCGGCGTTTACACTTTGATTTCCGCCCCGGCTATCAGCGGAGTTGCGCCCAATCCCACGCCGTCCTACACCGGCGGCAACGGCGTTGGTCTTGGAAAAGTCGGCGTGATTTCTGTCAGCGGCTCCACCGTGATCCTAACAGTTAGCGCGGCTGGAGGAACGGTTGGCACCTGGGCCAACGATGTTGACGGCAACTGGACGGACGGAACCAAATGGAGCAGCAACCCTAACGTGCCGCATCTGGCGGGCGACGCCGCCACGCTAGGTATCGGCTCGGCTTTACGCACAGTCACGCTGAACGCGAATCAAACCGTCAGCACTTTGTCTCTGACCAATGCGAACTCATTCGTCATCGCAAACAGCGGCAAAGCGCTGACGCTCGACAACACCGGCTCCGGCGCGTCGGTCAATGTCATTGGCGGCACGGCGAACAACATCCAAACCGCCGTGGCCTTGAAGGACAACGCCGTGGTCACTGTCGGCAGCGGCAAGTCGCTGGCATTTTCTGGAACCGTCAGCAACACCGCCGCCGCCAAAACCATTTTGTTCAACGGTGCTGGCACGAACATTCTTTCCGGCGCCAACAGCTACGGTCCGGCGGCTGGCACCGTGGGCACCACCGTCAACGCCGGTGGCACGTTGCGCTTGGGCCACAGCAGCGCGCTCGGCGCGGGTGATTTGAGCGTGTCCGGCAACAGCACATTGCAGGCGGGCGCGGCGGTGAGCGTCGGCAATAACATCACCATCGCTGACACGACTACGGTGGACAGCAGCGGAAATAATTTTGCTTTGGGCGGCGTCATCAGCAGCGCGGGCGGCCTTACAAAAACCGGCAACGGCACGCTCGCGTTGAACGGCAATAATACTTACACCGGCAACACGACGGTGAACGGGGGCACGTTGAGCCTTTCATCGCCGAACAATTTTCTGAACAGTCCGAGCATCATCCTCAACGGCGGCGGACTGCTCGGCACCGCAACTTTCACCGCCGCCAACAACATCGGCATCGGCGCAGCCTCCGGCGCAGTCGGCACGAATGCGTTGATTGACGCGGCCAGCGGACAGGTCGTCACGTTGAGCGGCGTCATCGGCACGGCGGGCAACGGCGGTGGGAACGGACTCATCGTCAACAGCGGCGCGGGCAACAACGGCACGCTGGTTCTCAGCGGAGCGAATACATTCAACAGCACGACGGTCATCTCGAACGGCACATTGCAAGTTGCGAACTCGCTTGCGTTGCAAAACAGCGGGTTAAATTACAATACGGGCACGCTGATCTTCGATGGCAGCATCACGGCGGCCACGCTTGCTGGAATAAACTCCACTAACAGTTTGAGAACTTTGGCGCTGACCAACACTGCAGGCGGCGCGGTGGCATTGACGGTGGGCGGAAATAATGCGCCTGTCGTTTTCACCGGCAATTTGAGCGACGCTGGTTCGCTCATCAAAGCTGGCAGCGGCACACTGACGCTCAACAATCCCACTTACACCGGCAGCACCACGATCTTCGGCGGCTCGGGCGCGACGACCATCAGCGGCGGAAATTTCGGTTCGCTCGCAAGCGCGATTACGATTGGTGCCAACTTCTTCCTGACCGGCGGCACGGCCACGGCCTCCGCGTTCAACCTGGCCACCGCTGGCGGGCAGACCGGCGTGGGCGCAACCATCAACGGCACGGCGAATCTCACAAACACGGCGACAACCATCGGCAGCGGCGGCAACACGGCAGGAGCCATGACCCTCAACTCTGCTGGCAACGTGAATCTGGGAGATGTGAAGGTCAACAAGGATCAGGGTGGCACCACCAGCGGCCTGATCATCGCAAGCGGAAATGTTTTCGCGACCAGCGTCAACGTCGGCCAAAGCGGCACCGCTGCGAGGGCGTCCGACATGACCATTACCGGCGGAACGTTGACGGTTGCTGATGTGACGCAGACCGGCAAGTTTGCCGTCCACTGCGGCGCGGGCAATGGCACCCTGACGGTGAGCGGCGGCGCGCTGAATTATCTGGGAACAGATGGATTGCAAATGTCCATCGGTGCCGGTCCCAGCATCGCTGCCATCATCGGCGGCACGGCTACGCTCTCCGGCGTCACGCTTAATTCTGGCAGCACCGCTACCACATCCACTCTGACGGTGGCCGGCACGAACAATCCGACCCTTTATTTGGGTAGCGTGGGGCTGATCATCAATCTGCCAAGTCCCACCGTGGCAGCTACATTTGGTAACGGCACCATCGGTGCCTTGGCCGACTGGGCGTCTGAGGCGCCGATCACGCTCACAAATAATCCTATCTTCAAAGCCGCCGATGCCGCGAACGTGCCGCATAGCATCACGTTGAGCAATGTTCTGTCCGGCACGGGTAATCTCACCAAAACCGGCAATGGCACTTTGATCTTGATGGGTGCGAACACTTACACCGGCAACACCATCGTCAGCGCGGGCACGCTGGATTTGTTGCAGGCATCGCTCTTCACCAATTCCACCGTCTCGGTTTCCAACAGCGCGACCTTACGGCTGGATTTCTCCGGCACAAACATCGTGGCCGGTTTGATTCTGAATGGCGTCAGCAAGGCGGCAGGCGTTTATTATAACGGCACCGATCCGACGTTCCTGACCGGCACTGGATACATTCAAGTTCAGCCGCTTGTTTCTCTAGTGCCGACAAACATCACCACGACAGTTTCTGGCAGCACCCTCACGTTGTCATGGCCAGCGGATCACCTCGGCTGGCATCTGCAAATCCAGACCAACTCGCTTGCTGATGGCTTCGGCACGAATTGGGTCACGCTGCCCGGTTCGGACACTGTGACTTCAACGAACATGACTATTGATCCCGCCAATGGCAGCGTGTTTTACCGCATGGTGTATCCGTAAAAATTTCGGTCGGGGTTGATCGAAAAATGGGTTAGGTTCCGGCTGGGGCGTCAGGCTCCAGCCGGCTTTGAATAACACACGGCTAAAACCACTCTGATGAAAAATTATCAAAAAAATATTCCGTCTCGTGCGGCATCCGGCTTCACGCTGATTGAACTGCTCGTCGTCATCGCTATTATCGCCATTCTCGCCGCGATGCTGCTGCCCGCGCTGGCCAAGGCGAAAGCCAAGGCGCAACAGACCTATTGTCTCAACAACATCAAACAGCTCAATCTGGGCACGACGATTTATGTGGGCGACTATGCGGACACTTATCCCGGTTCTGGCTCCCGCAGTGCCGCCGTGGCCAATGGCGGGGTGAATCTTCCGTCGGACTGGATTTATTTCATGAACGCACCCTCGGCACCGCTGGCCAAAAGTCCGGTTTTGGTTACGATCGGGGTCGGGGCAAACACAAATTTTTTCCGTTGTCCCATGGATCTGGACAGCCCGACGCGCACCGCCGGCTACCCGGCCAGCTATTCTATGACCAGTTTTGATGCGCCCACGACCGACCCGTCCAATCCGCATGGCATTACCTCATCCTTTTCCCTGACGGGTCCTCAATATCCTTTCAAGCAAACCCGCGTGCGGAATCCAGTCAACAAAATTCTCGTGGCCGAGGAGGTGGCTTCCCTCACAGCCGCTGACAACCCGGTGGCCAGCAATACTCAAGTCATTGATGACGGACGTTTCGTGCCGACTTCCCGCAACGCCTACACCAACGCCAAAGATTTGCTCACCAGCCGACACAGCAAAAGGGCTGATGTCGGATTTTGTGATGGTCACGTCGAGCCGGTTTTTTGGATGATTGGCACCAATCAGGCGAACACGTTTGCCGATTATTAAATGGCACATCGTTTCCGTGATGAACTGCCTCTGGCCATTCCGTTTGAGCACTGCCATTTTTCTACTCGCGCCCTGCGCTTGGGCGCATGGCCCGTTTGATAGCAGCACGCGGGCAATCGTGATGGAGGCGACGGTGGAAGTCGTGTTGACCGTTGGCATGGAAGGCGGCAAGACGCTGCTGGCGGGCGCGCCGCCGGAAGTTTTCCGCGTGCGCACCGTCGGGCCTGCCGCTGAATTGCCGAAGGAATTTGCAACGCGGTTTTATGAAGTTTCCATCGGCGACAAAACGCTGGCGCCGGACACGATTGCGGTGAGGTCGGATGGTTTGGAGTTCGCCGTGCTGCTGAAGTTCCCGCGTCCGGCGGGCAATGCGCTGGCAGTGCGCGCGGTTTTTCTGGATAAGTTGCCGTCGAAGTTGACTTCTTCTTTTGTGATGACGGATGAAGTTGGAAACATTTTCGCCGGGAAAGTTTTGTCGCGCGGGGACGCAGCCATCGGATTGACATTGCCGACGGTAGTGACGGCAGAAACGGCAGTAGTAGAAAGTGCGCCGTCCGTCCCGGCAAAAAACCCGGTGGCGACAGCGCAACCGGTTTTGCAGCCTAGCGTCGCACCCACCGTTGCTTCTGCCGACAATTCTGTGCTGCCAGACAAGCAGTCCGGAATCAAACCAGGCTATAATCGCTGGTTGGTTTTAGCCGGACTGCTGGCGGTTGTGCTGGGCAGCTTTGTGCTGAAGCGCAGAAATTATTTTAACCGGTGATTTTGGTTTGTATTAAATCGAAGCCGCCAATTGGTTGGATGCCGAAGTAGCATCAAGCCCTCGTTTCGGGGAGCACGGCGCTCACGCCGCTGCCACGTCCAAACCGGGGAGTCATCGTGAAATTTATTTTGAGAAACGGTGTAACGTGAATGTTAAACTAAAAATTGTGAACCCGAAAAGCATTAAAGCCATCGGCCTGCTGCTGCTGGCCGCAGTGTTGTTCAGCGCGACGACGGCCAGCGCCCAGCGTCAGATGGAACGCCTGGGTCGCGGCATGATTGCGCTGCGCAACACGACCACGCAGGTTTATGTCGGTTGGCGGTTGCTGGGGAATGATCCCAGTGACATCGGTTTCAATCTTTACCGTTCTGCCAATGGCGGTGCCGCCATAAAGATCAACACTGCGCCGTTGACCAACACCACCGATTATGTGGACGCGCCGACGAACCTCGCCACCACCAGTTACACCTATTCCGTGAAACCAGTGCTCAATGGCATCGAGGTGCCGGATGTCTGGGCCAATCCGCTCGCGCCTCCCGCCACGCTCCCGGCCAATGCGTCCGTGCAAGCCAGTCTTTACCTGCGCGTGCCCCTCCAGACCACGCCCGATGGTGATCTCGATGTGAAGTTCTGCTGGGTCGGCGATCTCGATGGCGATGGCGAGTTTGATTTTGTTGTGGACCGCCAGCCGCCGGGCGAGACCAGTCAGTATGTGGAGGCCTACAAGCGAGATGGCACCCTGCTTTGGCGAATCAATCTGGGGCCGAACAGCACCAACCATTACAACATCGAACCCGGCGCTTCCACCGTCAGCATGGGGCATGGCGATAACATGACGGTGTTTGACATGGACGGCGACGGCAAGGCCGAGGTGATTCTGCGCACCGCAAATGGCGTGGTCTTCGGCAACGGCGCAACGCTCACCGCTCCGAACAACAACGTCCAGTTCCTCTCCATAATCAACGGCCTGACCGGCGCGGAAATGGCCCGCGCGACTTTGCCCAATCTCAACTTGTCCGACGGGCCGATGAACGGTCACATGGGAATTTTTTATCCCGACGGCCAGCGTCCCTCTGTGCTGTGGGCCGCCAAGAATCGCGCGGCGGACAACAGTTTTCACGGCAACATGACGGTATGGGATTATCGCAACGGCCAGCTCACGCAGCGGTTTTTTTACGCCTCGGATTTGACCGGTGATTACACAGCGGAAGCCCACCAGATCCGGCTCGGCGATCCCGACAATGACGGCAAGGACGAGTTTGTGGACATCGGTTTCACCCTCGACGACAACGGCACGCAGCTTTTCAACGTTCCCGAAGTTCAGCACGGCGACCGTTTCCACATGGGCGACCTCGATCCCGATCGTCCCGGCCTGGAGACATTTGTCATCCAGCAAAACAATGCCAGCGGCCTGGCCACCGCGCTTTACGATGCGGGCAACGGCAAGATGATCAAGAAATGGTATGCCGGCAGCGTCGTGGACGTAGGCCGTGGTGACGCCACTGATTTTGATCCAGCGTTTAAGGGCTCCGAACTCGTTTCTACGCGGCCCAGCATCTGGGATTGCAAGGGAAACAAAATTTACGCGAACAGTTTCTTTCCCGCCGAAGCCATCTGGTGGGACGGTGATTTGAGCCGGGAATTTTTACAACCCAACGAAACCGTCCGCATCTCGAAGGTCAACAATGGTTCGCTGGGCTACTTCGATCTCATTGACAAAAACACCGACGCGCCCGGCTCGCATCTCGCCAACGGCGGCCGGCCGGCTTTCTGGGGCGACATACTTGGCGACTGGCGCGAGGAACTCGTCGTTGTGGAAAATGGCAATCAAGCGTTGCGCATCTACACCACCGATTATCCCGCGACCAACCGGCTCTACACGCTGATGCACAATCCGCAATACCGCGATGAAACCACGACCAAGGGTTATGTGCAGGCCAGCATGGTGGATTATTTCCTTGGCAACGGCATGACGCCACCACCACCACCGCCGATGGTGGATTCCAAACTCGTCTGGCGCGGCAACGCAGGTAACGTCTGGGATGCCGGCACCACCGCCAGTTGGTTCACGAACGCGCTCTGGATTTCCAACCCCATCCCGGTCGCCTACACTTCCGCTGATTCGGTTCTCTTCGATCTCACCGGCTCGAACAATACTTCCATCGCCCTCTCCGGCACGTTGACGCCCGGCGATGTGACGGTGTATTCGCCGAAAGATTACACCTTTGATGGCAGCACGGGTTCGTTGAGCGGCGGAATGAAACTCACCAAAGTTGGCAAAGGAAAACTCACGTTGTCGGGAACGAACACCTTCACCGGTGCGACCACGGTTTGGGACGGCGCGCTCGTTGTAAATGGCGATCTCCAACAAAGCCCCGTCTCGGTCTGGGGTGGTGCGTGGGGCGGCGCACTGGCGGGTGGCGCAACCGGCGGGCGCGTTGCGGGCACGGGACGCTTCAGTCAGTTGGTGAAAATCAGATACCGGGGCGCGATCACGCCCGGCGCGGGCATGGGTTCTCCCGGCACGCTGACTTTTGGCAACGGACTGGTGATGGAAGATGGCTCGTCCATGGCGATGGATCTTTCCGATGTTCCCGGTGGCATGAGCAATGATCTCGTCACCGTCAACGGCAACCTCACGTTGCAGGGCGTGAACACTTTTTTCATCCACAAGCTCAACGCCACGTTGCCGCCAGGAATTTATCCGCTCATCAATTATTCCGGCGCGCTGGTCGGCAATGCGAATTCGATAAAAGTGCTGGGACTCGAAGGCATCCCCGTCACCATCACCAATTCGCCTGGCCAGATTGCGCTCGTCGTGAAAACCGTGCGGTCGCCCTCTACACTCACCTGGACGGGCGGACAGAACGGAAATGTCTGGGATCTGGCGACCAGCGCCAACTGGCTCAACGGCGTGACGAAGGATGTTTTTGTGCCGCAGGATTCCGTGCGCTTTGACAGCACCGGCTCGTCCAATCTCACGGTCAACCTTACTGACTCGCTGCTCGCCGCGAATGTCACCGTGGATAGCACGGCGAATTATACTCTCACAGGCAACGGCGCGATCATCGGCGGCGGCGGGTTGACCAAAACCAATTCCGGCACGCTCGTCATCAACACGCTCAACAACAATTACACCGGACGAAATATCATTACCGGTGGCACCGTTGAAGTCGCGGAACTCGATGGCATTGGTTTCCCCAGTCCGCTCGGCAGCCAGTTGAACACCAGCCCGACCAATCTCGTCCTGTCCGGCAACGCCACGCTCCGCATCACCGGCGAATCATTCACGGATCGCGGGATCACTTTGAGTTCGGGAACCAATTCCATTGAAATTACCAGCAGCGCCACGCAGGTCACGGTTGCAGCACCGGTGGTCGGCAGTGGCACGTTGCAAAAACTTGGCGGTGGAATTCTCGCCCTCACCGCGAGCAACAGCTACAGCGGCGGCACGATTATTCAGGCTGGGGCCATCGTGCTGGGCGGCGTGAATGGCGCGGGCAATCGCTACGGCCTCGGCAACGGCACCGTCACTTTCATCAATGGCACGTTGACCTATCTGGATTTGCAAAACAACTATACCTATCCGCCTAACTTCATCGTGCCGACGGGCAACGTGGGGCGTATTGATTGCGACGGCCGCTCCTTCATGACCGGCACGCTCACCGGCGGCGGCACGTTGACGGTGATGACGCCGTTCGTCCGCACAGATTTTAGCGGCAACTGGTCGGCGTTCACCGGCAGCATCAACGTCATCGAAAACGGTGCCGGCGGCAGTTTTCGCATCAACAATTCCACCGGTCTTCCTAACGTAAAGCTGAACATCGCCGCCGGTGTCAGTATGCAAAACCGCATTGGCGGCACGCCGACTATTTCCATCGGCGAACTATCCGGTTCGCTGGGGGGAAATCTTTCCGGCGGCACCGGCAGTGACGGATTGTCGGTCAACTGGAGCGTTGGCGGATTGAACACGTCCGCGACGTTTGCCGGCAGCACTTACAACAATATCGGGCTCATCAAAGTCGGCACCGGCACTTGGACTCTCTCCGGCACGAACATTTCGCACACCGGCCAGACGACCGTGAATACCGGCACGCTGCTCATCAATGGCAACGCCACCAATGCGACCGGAGCCGTCACCGTCGGCGCGGCAGGCACGCTGGGTGGAACGGGTATCATCGGCGG
The DNA here is from genome assembly GCA_025360325.1 of Limisphaerales bacterium. Classification (GTDB taxonomy): domain Bacteria; phylum Verrucomicrobiota; class Verrucomicrobiia; order Limisphaerales; family UBA11358; genus UBA11358. The sequence goes on from JANYCI010000013.1 coordinate 80,235, forward strand.
CAACACCACTGTGAATGGCCGGCTCGCGCCCGGCAACAACGCCATTGGCACGCTGACGTTCCGGGGCAATCTCACCTTTGGCGCAGGCAGCACAGCGGCGATGGAAATTCAAAAAATCACCGGCGCGAAAGACCTCGCTGATGCGGCTGGCACGATCACCTATGGCGGCACGCTCGTCGTTACCAATCTGGCGGGCACGCTGGCCAACGGCGATAGCTTTAAAATTTTCAACGCCGCCGTTTACGCGGGTTCGTTCAACGCCCTCAACCTGCCGCCGCTGGCGGGCGGTCTGACATGGAGCACGGCTGCCTTGAACACTAGCGGAACGTTGAGCGTGGTGATCGGCACGGCGCAAATCCCGCCCGCTGCGCCGACCAATCTGGTCGCCACTGCCATCAGCACCGCGCAGATCAACCTGACGTGGGCGGACAATTCCACCAACGAGAGCAACTTCCTCATCGAGCGTTCACCGGACAATTCCAACTTCACGCAAATCACCTCGGTCGGGGCGGGCGTGACGAGTTATCCGGACGCGAGTCTCGCGGCAGGCACGCTCTATTTTTATCGCGTCCGTGCCAGCAACAGCGGCGGCAATTCCGCCTACTCGGAGGTCGCGAGCGCCACCACCTTCCCGACGTCGCAAATGATCAAGTCCGACACCACCACGATGAATACGGCTGCCGATTGGAGCGGCGTGACGCCCTCTGCTGGCGCGGTCGGGGTGTTCAACAACGTCATTTCATCGGTGAACGCCGCGGCGCTCACGCTGGGTGCGGACGTGAGCGTCGGCGGTTTGATTTTCTCCAACAACCTGAACGGCGCGGTGACGGTCGCTATCGGAAACACGCTCACGATTGGCGGCGACGGGATGAACCTGGGCGCGGCCAATCAAAATGTGACGTTCAATAACGCCGTCAACCTCGCCGCGCCACAGATTTGGAATGTGGGAGTTGGTCGCAGTCTGACCGTGAACGGGATTTTCACCAGCGCGAGCAACACCATCATCAAGACCGGCGGCGGCAACCTGAGTCTTGGAACCACGACCAGCGACGCAGGCGCAAACATCCTGGTGAATTCCGGCGTCGTCCAGGCCAATGCCAGCAGCGGCATCCTGATTTCGCTGAACGGCGGCACGTTCAATATCAACGTCGCCGACAACAACCCCATCAACGTCCTGTCCAACAGCATCGAGCAGAATGTCGGCGGCAACCGCACGTGGAGCGGAAACCTCAACGGCAGCGGCCCGCTCACCGTCATTGCCTCCAGCACGCACACCTGGAGCGGAATTAATTCCGCCTACACCGGCACCATCACTTTACAGGGAAGCGGCGCGCTCCGCTTGAGCACGTTGACCGCCGTCAGCGCGAGCACCGCTTACAACTTTAACAACGGCACGATGAACGCCAATGCCACCGGCTTGTTCAACCTTGGCGCGTTGTCGGGTTCAGGCACGATCAACGGCGGTGCGGGCCAGAATTTTTCCATAGGTGCGCTCGGCGGAGACACGACGTTTGGCGGCGTCATCGCCGGCGGTTGCTTCATCGTCAAGACCGGCGGCGGAACACTCGCGTTCACCGGCGCGAACACTTACACCGGCGGCACGACCATCTCCAACGGCACGCTCCAGATTGGCAGCGATGGCACGTCCGGCGTTCCCGGCTCGGGCAACATCACGAACAACGCCACGCTGGCATTCAGCCGCAGTGACGCGATTTCCGATTCCAACTTTGGCATCATCAGCGGCTCGGGCGCATTGCTCCAGACCGGCGACGGCGTGCTGACGCTGACCAACAATCACACTTACAGCGGCGCGACGCTCATTCAGTCAGGAACGCTTGCATTGGTTGGAAACGGAGCGATTGCCAATTCAACGAATATGATCATCTCCGCTGCCGCGTTGCTTGATGTCAGCGCGCGCACGGGCGGCGGCCTGACGCTCGGCAGCGGAAAAAAACTGGGTGGCAACGGCGCGGTGAATGGTAATTTCTTTGTCGCCAGCGGCGCGAAACTGGAGCCGGGAAATTCCATCGGCACGCTCACCTTCAGCAACAATCTCACGCTGTCGCCCGGAAGCATCACGACCATGGAAATTATTTCCGCCCCGCGGGCGAACGATTCGTTGAACGTGGCGGGCACATTCTCGCGCGGCGGCGCGCTGGTTGTCACGAACATGGGCGGCGTTTCACCGGCAGCGGGCGACAGCTTCCCACTGTTCAATGCGCAAGCGCTGACGGGTTCATTCAGCAGCCTGGTGCTGCCTTCGCTCGGAACGAATCTCGCGTGGGACACGAACAATTTTCTCGCCAGCGGCACGCTCACGGTGTTGAGCACGCTGCCGCCGGTGTTTGGCGGCGTGCAACCGCAAACCGGCGGCGGCATCCGGTTGAATTTCACCGGCCCGACCGGTCGGGATTATGAGTTGCGCGCGAGCACGAATCTGCTGCTGTCACCCATGACGTTGTGGGACTTGTTGGACACCGGAACTTTTAACAACAGCCCGGTGACTTTCGATGATTTCGACGCCACGAATCATCCGCAACGGTTTTACCAGATTGTCGTGCCATGAACCAACCGGTGCACAAAACTGGCGATACCCTTGACAAAACAAACCCGGTAACATTTTCAAATCAAATGACGAAAAACATCCTCACTCATGTTGCCGGAATGCTGGGCGCGGCGGCGCTTTTTTGCGCCGTTCCGGTTCAGGCGCAAGCCGCCTACACGCCGCCCGCCTCGCAGCATGCGGATTTCAATTTCAATCCCGGCTGGAAATTCATTCGCGAGGACGTAACGAACGCGATGGAAATTTCCTGCGACGATTCAAAGTGGGTGGACGTAAGCGCGCCGCACACTTACAACGACGTGGATTCCTACGCTCATATCATCAGCCACAGTAGCGGCGACCGCTACGCCTGGACGGGCATCACCTGGTATCGCAAGCACTTCAAGCTGCCGGCCGGCGCGAAGGACGGGAAAGTTTTTCTGGAGTTTGAAGGATTGAAACAAGCCGGACGTTTCTGGGTGAACGGAAAATATGTTGGCCGGTTTGAAAATGGCATCACCGCGTGCGGGCTGGATTTGACGGGCTTCGTGAATTTTGGCGACGCGGAAAATGTCATCGCCGTGAAGGTGGACAACAGCAACGATTATCAGGAAGAAGCGACTGGCGCGAGCTTCGAGTGGATGGGGCGCGCGTTCAATCCCAATTACGGCGGGCTGAACCACGACATCGTGCTGCATCTCGTCGGCAAAGTTTACCAGACGCTGCCGCTCTACGAAAACCTCAAGACGACGGGCGTGTATGTCTGGCCGTCAAATTTTTCCATCAAGGATAAAACCTGCGACGTGAACCTCGAGGCGCAGGTGAAAAACGAATCCGGCGACCAGCAATCCATCACACTCTCGGCAGTAGTGGTGGATGCGGAGGGAAAAGTCTGCGCGAAATTTTTGAGCGAGGCGCTTGATCTGGTGAACGGCCAGACGGAAATGTTCACCGCCAGCGGCAGGCTGGCGGACGCAAAATTCTGGAGCGATGAAACGCCCAATCTTTACGACGTTTATGCCATGCTCACGGTGGATGATAAAATCGTGGACGTGCAGAAAATTAAAACAGGATTTCGCAAGGCCGAGTTCAAGGGCGGCGTCGGCACGGGCGGCGTTTATCTGAATGACAAGTTCGTCTGGCTCACCGGCTATGCGCAGCGCAGCAGCGACGATTGGGCGGGACTCGGTCAGGCGTATCCCGACTGGCTGCACGATTACAACGCGCAGCTCATCCGCAGCACCCACGCGAATTACATCCGCTGGATGCACATCGCGCCGCAGGCCGCCGATGTGCGCGCCTGCGACAAGACCGGCATCGTGCAAATCTGCCCGGCGGGCGACAAGGAAGGCGACCCGGTGCTGGATAAACGCTTGCGACCGGAAGTCGCCAAGCGCCAGTGGGAACAGCGCATGGAAGTGATGCGCGATACGATGATTTATTTTCGCAACAATCCGAGCATCGTATTGTGGGAGGCGGGCAACAACGGCGTCACCACGGAACACATGAAGCAGATGGTTGAGTTGCGGAAGCAATGGGATCCGAACGGCGGACGGGCGATGGGTTGCCGCACCTTGAACGAACCTGCCGCCACGCCGGTGGCGGAATATTTTGGCGTGATGATCGGGCAGGACGACAAGAAGGACAGCCGCCAGGGGCCCAACGATTTGTTCCGCGCCTACAGCGACGAACGCCGTGACCGCGCACCGTTCATCGAGACGGAGGATTTTCGCGACGAGGCCGCTCGCCGTTTTTGGGACGACTTCTCGCCGCCGCATTTTGGTTTCAAGCAAGGCCCGAACGACACTTACGATTGGAACTCGGAAACTTTTTGCATCGCCGCCGCCGGACGTTATTACGATTACATCAGCCACATTATTTCCAACACCAACGCCGCGTATTCCAAGTGGGCAGGCTACGCCTCGATCTACTGGTCGGATTCGAACGCCGACGGCCGGCAGGACAGCAGCGAAGTTTGTCGCGTGAGCGGCAAAGTGGATTCCGTGCGATTGCCCAAACAGGCTTACTACGTCTATCGCGTCATGCAAAATTCTGCGCCAGACATCCACATCATCGGCCACTGGAATTATCCGCCGAACACGACGAAGACGATTTACGTTGCCGCGAATCACTGCGACACGGTGGAATTATTCGTGAACGGAAAATCACTCGGCAAATCCAGCAAGCCGATGAACGGCTATATTTTTGCTTTCCCGAAAATTCAATTCGCCGCCGGAAAAATTTCCGCCGTTGCCACCGCGAAAGACAAAGTCGTCGCGCAAACGGAAATCGAAACCGCCGGTGAGCCAAAAAAATTAAAACTTACCCCGCACGTCTCCCCCGCTGGCCTGCAAGCCGATGGCTCTGACGTGGCGTTCTTCGACGTGGAAGTCGTGGATGAGCAAGGCCGCCGCTGCCCAACCGACGAGGCGCGCGTGGATTTCAAGGTGGAAGGCCCGGCCATCTGGCGCGGCGGCTACGACAGCGGCAAAATTAATTCCGTGAACAACCTCTGGCTCGACACCGAATGCGGCATCAACCGCGTGGCCATCCGCTCCACATTGAAGCCAGGCACCATCACGCTCACCGCCACGCGCGACGGATTGGAGGCGGCAAAAATCCAGATCGAGTCCAATTCGACTGGCATCGCCGTCGGCATCAACCGCTGAATGTTGTTTTGGTAACCGGCTCGCAATCGCCCTGATAGAAGTAAAAGTATTTGAATGACTTTTCATGCCCATCCGTGGCATCAAAGTCAGGTCGCATGAGCGGTGTTCGGTGCAGAAGACCCGGGCATTTCATGAGATGAAAGAACGACGAGTTTTAAGTGTGTTTCCAGTTAAAGCTGGAACGCTATTTCCATTTCAAACAGTTTCTGCATAATTTTTTTATGAAGCCTGTCATGTCATCAAATTATTTGGCGATCCTCTTTTGCCTGATAGCGGCAAGTTTGGGTAAGGCGGCGATGACTGATTCAGTTTCATTTGACGATGTTGGCTCGGAAGGGGCTCACCAGTTTGCCGGTGGTTAGTCGGCTGGCCGACCGGTTTTGGTCGGGCGGTCATTGTGCCCGCGTTCAAAAAAACGGCAGCAATTTCCACATTCGGTGGTGGGATTATTTGGCCGGAGCGCGGCGGTTGGCCAGACGAACGCCAGACAACAACCGAGACGGCTTGCGGGCGAAAAGCGTCGTGGCTCACAGACCGAGCTTCTTGAATCTGTTTCCAACTTCTTTGAAATGGAAATCCAGCGAGCAGAGTTTTTCCAATTCGCCCGCTTTGAAAAGTTTCGCCACGGTGGAATCTAGTTTGAGTTGCTCCACAAAATCAGCGTCGTCGCGTCCGGCGTGTTTTACTTCCCACGTTTGCATCGCGGCGTCTTGGCAAATCTTGTAGGCGGCTTCGCGCGTGAGACCTTTTTTGATGAGCGCGAGCAAAATGGTTTGGCTGTTCCACATTCCCAAACTCAAGCCGAGATTCTTTTTCATGTTCGCGGGATAGACCACGATGCCGTCCATCAAGCGCGTGAGTAGGCCGAACATATAATCCAACAGCGTGCAAGAATCCGGGAAAATAATCCGCTCGACGCTCGAATGGGAAATGTCCCGCTCGTGCCAGAGGGCGACGTTTTCCAGCGAGGCCATCGCGTTGCCGCGCAGCACGCGCGCGAGACCGGTGAGGCGTTCCCAGGTGATGGGATTGCGCTTGTGCGGCATGGCGCTGGAACCTTTTTGGCCTTTGGTGAACGGTTCTTCCGCTTCCAAAACTTCCGTGCGTTGCAAGTGGCGAAACTCCACCGCCCAGCGTTCGATGCTCGCGCCGACGAGCGCCATCGCGAGTTGAAATTCCGCGTGGATGTCGCGCTGCACGACTTGCGTGGCGATGGGCGCTGGCTGCACGCCGAGCTGCTTGCACACAAACGCCTCGACGCGCGGCGACAAATGCGCGCTCGTTCCCACTGCGCCAGAAATTTTGCCGACGGACACCACCTCGCGCACTGCGATCAACCGGCGCAACGCGCGGGAAAATTCATCGTGCATCAGCGCCATCTTCAAACCGAACGTCGTCGGCTCGCCGTGAATGCCGTGGCTGCGACCCATGCACGGCGTGAACTTGTGTTCCTGCGCGCGACGAGCAATGACGGGCAAAAGTTTTTTCACATCAGCGATCAAGATGTCCGCGCTCTGCTGCATCTGCACAGCGTAACAAGTATCGCCCACGTCGCTGCTCGTGAGGCCAAAGTGAAACCAGCGGCTCGCGTCGTCGTTGATAGCCTCGGCGACGGCAGTGGTGAAGCCGATGACATCGTGGTTGAGAACTTTTTCTAATTCACGCTGACGGGCGACGAGGCCGGGAAGATCGGCGAACCATTTGTCACAACCGGCCTTGATTTTTTTGAAATCGGCGGCGGGGACAATTTTTTCTTTCACGAGCGCCTCGCTCGCGAGCAGTTCAATTTGCAGCCAAATCTTAAGTTTATTTTCGTCGGTCCAAATCGCCCGCATTTCGGGGCGGGAATAGCGCGTAATCATTCGTTAATTAAAAAGGAAAAATTAAAAATTAAAAAGGCGGAAGTGCGAGCACTGACGAGTTCTGCGGTTTTATCGCATTTTTCAATTTGAATCGGAACATCGCTGGCAAGGCCTAGCGGTCAATCGGCAGTCACGTGTTCAAAAGTGCGGGCACCGCGCATCCGTCCGGGGTTGATCCAGATCAATGGACTTTTTAATCAGGCAAATTGTCCAAGTCGGCCAAGTCTTTATTCCGCCCACTGGCGCGCTTGTTGATTTTCAAATCGTTAAGACAAATCATTTTTGCTGGCACGCCATCAATCATTGTTTCAACGCGACGCGGATACGCCTGCGAAAATTCCAAACCGCTCGCGTGCTTGAACACTTCAATCTTGTTCGGCACGCCACCAAAGAACAACGCCTCGTTATTCTGCAAAAACTTTTTGTCCAGCCCGTCAAGATCGCCGCCAAAAAAATCACGGACGCACGCAAGGAGCCGATCAAAGTTTTCGTCCGAGACCGCGATCCAGAAATCAATATTCTCGGTGGAGCGATGGTAGCCGTAATGGTTCACGGCGAACCCGCCCACCAAAAGATACTCAACTCCGGCGCGGTTCAGGCACGCCAAAAACTCGCGGAATTCGGGCGTTAATTCTCTCTTCGCCATAGTTTGCGATCCTCAATTCTTCCAACGCCGCCATGCGTTCCTGCGGCGTGCGCAAATGCCAGTAACGGCGCAAGTCCTCGTCCGCCTCGGCAAAAGAAGTTTTGCCGAACATCCGGTAATTTTCATGTCGCTTGGTTGAACTCATTCAAATCTCGCGGGTGATGTTACCAAAATCGCAGCGCAATTGGAGCATAACAAACTTTGTGAACGGAGCGCGGGCGTGTTCCGCAGTTCGGCGTTGGCTTTGGTGATTTGTTCAGCAGTCATTGAATTATTTTTTGCGTTTTTCAACAATGTCAGCGGATGATTTCAGCGGTGACGGATTTTGTTTTTCATATTCCTCACGGAATTTTTCCAGCAGCGGCAAGTCAAGCATATCCTTTTCCCGTCCACTCGCACGCTTGCTGGCGATGATGTCGCGCAAGTTCGCCACCTGAAATCCTTCCACGTTCAAGCTGCGCGCCTTGGCGGTTTCAAAATTGGCGATGCCGTCCGGCGCAAAAATCAAATCCACATCGAACGGCCCGTTCTTGATCTGCACAAAATCTTTCCCGCGCCGGATGGCGTCGGCGACCTCATCGTTGATTTCAAATCCAATTCCCCGCAACGCCGACACGATGCGTGCGCCGTTTTCAGGACTTTTTTTGGGGAACACGTCCACGTCCTGCGTGATGGCTGGAAAACCCATCAGCACCGCCGCGCTTTTGCCGATGAAAACATATTCCACTTGTTCCGCGGCAAACGCCGCTGCGATGGCTTTCGCCTGTTCCGGCTGAAATTGCGGGCGGTTCATCGTGCGGGCTTGAAGCCGAGATACTCCGGCAAATTGTTCGCGCACCACGCGCGGTATTCCGCCATCGTCTCGAAAACTCTGGATTCCGCATCGTCCAGCACCGGCTTGTGCATCCGGCAAAAGCCATACTTGATGCGCTGCGCCAGCGGACGCGCCATCTGGCGGCGGCATTGCTCGCGAAATTCCTGCCACGACTTCTCCTCGGTTGCAGGCATTTTTCCTTTCGTGTATTCAAGCACGGCAACCAACTTTTCCCGTGAAATCTCGAACGCATCGGCATACTCATCCAGACTGACGCCGTCCTCCAAATTTTCAAACAGGCTGTCCACCGGCAGGCGCGTCTTGTAAAAACACGGCACGCCGCTCATCCGTCCGGGATTGATCCAGATCACCGGATTTTTTTCATCGGGCAATAACGTGTCTTTGTTCATGCGATTAAAGTATCACAACCAAAGGCGATACCGCAACGAGCGCGGACTTGTGCCGCAACTCGGCATTGGCTTTGGTGATTTGGTCGGGTGTCATTTTGTAATTTGGCGCGCTCGGATTTGTTGACCCTTTCGCGTTTTATCAATCAGGAAAGCAATTCCAGATTTTTCAATCAGCTTGTAGGTTGCGAGTGGTTGCGATAAACCGGGCAATCGGATTACTCCGTTTTTGCTAAAGGTAAATTGTTTTGGATACATCGAAGTATGAGCCACGCGAAACGCTGTTTCGGTTAGAACAATCTCCCCGGTCTTCACTTTCTTTTCTAATTTGAAAACGTGAGATACGGCCACACACGATGGATCATCAGAATCAAAAAGCACTTCTCCAATATGCACGCAAATCTTGGTTGAAAATTTCCCTAAATTTCCGGTGTCGGAGTGTAATGTGCCTCTGAATTCAATAGTCCAGTCAACCACATCTGGAAAATGCTTAAAAATCATTAAGACAGCATCGCCGATACTTTTCACAAAAATCCCCGAATTGATTTTGTTTTGGGCGTTTCTCAACGCGGTTTTTGCAGCATCGCAAAACGCTTTCATTCTCATGGCCAGAACGACATCGCCAGACTTTGCGCCGTCAACTGTTGAGTCGGACAAGTCAGCCAAGACAATGTAGTAAATGCCGTCTTCCATTTGAGAAATATTCTTCAATTTGAGAGGAGGACGCGGTCGCACCAGTCGCCGAAGCGTTCGCCGGAATTTCTTTCCTTCGCAAAACGCGTGAGCACGGGGCGGAATTCGGTTTCCATGTCGGGGTCTTTGACGACATCTTTCCAGAGGCGGTTGAGGCGCGTGCCGGAGGCGTTGCCGCCGAGCCAGACTTGATAACGGCCCGGCGCTTTGCCGACGAACGCGATCTCCGCGATGTAAGGCCGCGCGCAGCCGTTCGGGCAGCCGGTCGAGCGGATGATGATCTCCTCGCTGCTCAGACCAAGGTCGGCGCAAATTTTTTCGATGCGGTCAATCAAGCCGGGCAGATAGCGCTCGGATTCCGCAAGGCCAAGGCCGCAGGTCGGCAACGACGGGCAAGCCATCGAGGCGGCGTGCAACACGCTCGCCTGATTTTCCGTCTTCACGGCGGCGGCGTTGAGCAGGGCGGTGATGGCAGCTTTGTCAGCGTCGCTCACGTTGGCGAGGATGACGTTTTGATTCGCCGACAAACGGAACTCGATGTTCGGAAATTTTTCCGCGACCTGGCGCAACGCGGTTTTTTGCGCGTCCTTCACGCGGCCCATGTTGACGAACAGGCCGAGAAACCATGAGCCATCCACGGCTTTGCGCCAGCCGAGCAAGTCCTGCATCGTCGTGAATTGATACGGCTTTGCGGGCGCGAGCGTAATGCTGGCGCGTTGATTCACTTCGTCCTGCATGAACTTCACGCCGCGCTCGGCGACGACGTATTTGAGGCGCGCGTGTTTGCGGTCGGTGCGGTCGCCGAAGTCGCGATGAATCGTCAGCACGGCTTTCGCCACGTCCACGACTTTGTCCGGCGTGAAAAACCCAATGACGTCCGCAAGGCGCGGATAAGTCGCTTCGTTGCCGTGGCTGCGACCGAGTCCGCCACCGACAGCGAGATTGTAACCGACAAGTTTGTCATTCTCGATGATGGCGATGAAGCCGAGGCAGTTCGTGAAAATATCGAGGTCGTTCACCGGCGGAATGGCGAAGGCGATCTTAAATTTGCGCGGCAAATAGGTTTTGCCGTAGAGCGGGTCAACGAAGTTTTTATTTTCCGCCGCGTCGTTGTCGAGTTGCTGCCCGTCAATCCAGATGGAGTGATACGCCTTGGTCTGCGGCGCGAGCGCGAGCGCGACTTTGTGCGCGTCGGCAAAAACCTGTTCGCGCGCTTTCGTGTAAGCGGGCGTTGGCGGGGCGAGGACGTTGCGGTTCACGTCGCCGCAAGCCGCGAGCGTGGAGAGCAGCGACTCATTGATTTTCGCCACGAGCGGACGCAGGCCGCTCATCACGACGCCGTGAAATTGGATGCTCTGCCGCGTGGTGATGCGGAGCGTGTTGTTGCCGTATTTCGTCGCGAGTTCATCGAACACGCACCATTGCTTCGCCGTCATCACGCCGCCGGGGATGCGGCCACGGATCATCATGATGTATTTCTTGCCGGTCTTGCGGAGGTCGCGATCATCCTGCTGATAACTGCCGTGAAATTTCAGGAACTGGTTATCGTCATCGGAGAAATGGTCATTGGCCGGATCGTTGAACGTCGCGGCGATGGTGCCGGCCAGCGTCGGGATCGCGGCTTTGATGTCTTCGTTGTGCGTTAATTTTATCGGTGCTTCAGCGCTCATAGCGAACGCCTATAATAGCTTGCGTGCAAGCACTGTTCAAGTGCGGGGTTCGGTTGAAATGACTTCGTCCGCAAGCCAGTCAATCCGGGAGGTTGGATGAAAAATCAGGCAGCGCGCTTTGTGGAGCGACCCAGTTTGATCAACATAAACAACGTCAAAGGTCGCTCCGAGGCATGATTTTTTCCAAAAGATCAAAACTTGCAGCGGTCGCCAACGCACGTTTAAGGGACGAAGCTGCTTTTTTTGCAGATCAACTTTGACACGTTCGCGAGCCAAAACCACTTTCAGTAAAAACAAAGTGATCAGCAAAACACTGGCAACAACCACGCCCATGCAGAGGCAATAAATGAACCGATCCATAACCATTCACGTTGCGGGAATAAATTTCTGAAACCACTTCGTCAAACCGAACAGGGCGAGAAAAATGAGTGCGTTCGACGCGGGCGCTAGAATCGGCGCGGCGGCGAGCCAATCTACAAAAACAATTCCCGCCAGCAAATTGGTGACGAGCCAGCCGATGTTGCGTTCGCCGCCGAAAAAAGTGGTTCGCAAACAACGCGCGAGCCACAACAACAACACCGCTGAAAGCCACAGCACCGCCTTGCGGTATTCCGCGACATTCATCGCCAGCGCCAAAATGATCGGCGACGCCAGCAGCAGCAGCGGCCAGAACGAAACCGGCCCGCGAAAACTTTCGCGCCGCGCGACGTAGCTTAAACCCACGACGTAAAACGCCAGCGCCAGCCCGCTGAAAATCACGAAGCCGTTCAGTCCGCCCGCACCGGTCGCACCGGCAATGACATACACCCAGAAGCGGCACGCGCCCATCAGCCACGGCGAAGCGGTGAAAAACTTGTGCGTGAAATCATAGAGCAGAATAAAAAACGTCAACCAAACGCCCGCCACGAAAGCGGTTTTTCCGCAAGCCAGCAGCAGCAAAAGTCCTAGCGCGAGTTGCACAAAGCCGAGTTGCCATACGCGGCGCGCGGAAATTTTTCCCGATGGAATCGGACGCTCCGCGCGGCGTTGGCGATCAAAGCCTTCGTCGAAAGCGTCGTTCAAAAACATCCCGGCGGTGTAGAGCAAACTCACGGCGACAAATAGAAACGGCAGCTTCCAAAAATTTCCACCGCCGCCGAGCCACCAGCCGGCGAGGCAGTTCGACCAGACGGTCGGCAAATTCGACACGCGCCCGAGGACGAGCAGCGTGCGGAGTTGCGGGGCAGAATTCATGCGCGCGAAGGAAACCACAAACGGCGGCCGGTGAAAAGGATGTTTGCGGCGGCTGGTATTTTTACGGAGCGTTTCCATCGCGCCCTACGTCTGAATATTTCTTCCGTTATTGCGCCGCCTTTCCCCTCACCCTAACCCTCTCCCTTGGGGAGAGGGAATAGCCGTTTGCTACGTTCTTAAAATTCGAGCGTCGTTGAGCAGAAGACAGCCGTGGATTTGCCAAGTAGCTGGGCGCGTTTCGCCCTCTCCGCTGGGGAGAGGGCCGGGGTGAGGGGGAAGAAACCGTTCATCAACCCAAGTGTGAAATCCCGTATCAGCCCGCAAAACCTCGCTCACAGTTTGACGCCAGCGTTCACGGCAAGTAACTTTCCCCCATGTTGAACCTTGCAGAAATCCAGCCGCGCGGCGCGATGACGAAAGAAAAATTCACGCCGCTCGCGCACGAAATTTTCACGCTCAAGAAACAGCTCAACGCCGTCATCCTCGCGCACAATTACCAGGTGCCGGAGATTCAGGACGTCGCGGATTTCGTCGGCGATTCGCTCGGCCTCGCGCAGCAGGCGGCCAAGACCAGCGCGGATGTCATCGTGTTCTGTGGCGTGCATTTCATGGCAGAGACGGCGAAAATTTTGAACCCCAACAAAATCGTCGTGCTGCCGGACAAAGACGCCGGCTGTTCGCTGGAAGAAAGCTGTCCCGCCCCTGCCCTCGCGAAACTTCAAGCCACGAATCCGAACTTTTGGACGATTGCCTACATCAATTGCAGCGCGGCGGTGAAGGCGCTGTGCGATGTCATCGTCACCAGCGGCAACGCCGAGCGCATCGTCAACGCCGCGCCGAAAGACCGCGACTTGCTCTTTGTGCCGGATGAAAATCTCGGTCAGTGGGTGATGGAACAGACGGGCCGGCCGATGACGTTGTGGAAAGGAAATTGTTACGCGCACGTCGAGTTTCAGCGCGAGCAAGTGTTGGCCGCGAAGAAACAATTTCCCGACGCGCAAATCATCGTTCACCCGGAAAGCCTGCGCGAAGTGCGCGACTTGGCGGATGCGGTTTGCTCCACGGAAAAGATGATCACCTACTGCAAGACGAGTCCGGCGAAGCGTTTCGTCATCGTGACGGAATCGGGCATCATTCATCGGATGAAGAAGGAATGTCCCGACAAAGAATTTCTCTGCGCGCCCGTGTTCAACGCGATGAAGCTGCCAACGGACGGCTGCCGTTGCAGCGAGTGCAAATTCATGAAGATGAATACACTCGAAAAAGTGCGCGACTGCATGAAAAACCTCGCGCCGCGCGTGGAATTGCCGCCGGAAATCATTCGGCGTGCACAGGTGCCGATGGAGCGGATGCTGGAGATTTCCGCGCGGCCAATTGCGAACGCGGGATAAACCGCCGCCCCGAGTGGTGGAAGTTCTCGCGCTGCGAGAACTCCGCCCGCGCAGCAGCGGGCGGAACGAGCGCACGGAGCGCGTCCACGCTCGAAAAAGGCGTTGCGCCGCTGCACGCGGCGCTGGTTTTCGCAGCGCGAAAACCGCCACCACCAAGTGATGATGAAGTTTTGCCTGATTATTTCTCTAGCTTTGATTCCTATGCTCACGCCTGCGTCTGAAAATCAAGAGTGCGTGATTCTGCTGCATGGCCTGTGCCGCACGAGCCGTTCGATGCTGCCAATGGAACGCGCGCTGGCCGCGTCCGGCTATCGCGTTGTGAACGTGGATTATCCCTCGCGAACGGCGGCGATTGAAACGTTGAGCGATGACGCGATTGGTCGCGCCGTGGCGGATGGCCAAACGCATGGCGCGGTGAAAATAAATTTTGTCACGCACTCGCTCGGCGGGATTTTGGTGCGGAGCTATCTGTCGCGGCACACGATTCCGAATCTTGGCCGCGTGGTGATGCTCGGCCCGCCCAATCAAGGCAGCGAGGTGGTGGACAAACTGGGTGCGTGGCGGCTTTTCAAAAAACTCAACGGCCCGGCGGGAAATGAACTGGGCACGGATAAAAATTCCACGCCCAAC
>JANYCI010000039.1 GCA_025360325.1 Limisphaerales bacterium
GTCGAGATACACGCTGTAATAGCTGGGCTGCGCGATTTCATTCGCGTGCGAAAAATCAGACGCGCGGTCTTCATCGTTCACCACGAGATTGCCGCTGACCGGCATCAGCGAGAACATCGCGTAGTCGCCGATCCACGGACTTGGCTGGTGCGTCTGACGGATGCCGCGAATTTTATGGTGGGCATATTGGTAGAAAAACGAATCGTGCTGCGGCTCGGTGTAAGGCGCCCAGGTGTTCATCGGGAACGGCACGCCGATGGCGGGATACTCGTTGCCGTGCGAGAAACCGCCGGTGGAATCAGTGCCCATCAGCGGATTGGCGAGCGTGACGAGGGAAACGGGTTTTTCTGCGGCAATGGCACTGCCGGTCAGACAGCAGCCAGCGGCAACAGTTAGAAACATCAACGTGAGTCGTGCGTTTTTCATAGTTTGGTCAAATCATTTTTGGCCAGCACAGCGGCCAGCCGTTCGTATTGCGGAAGCGAATTGTAAAGTTGCGCCGAGATCCGAAGCAACCGTTTTGGGGGTGCGGGCCACGGCATGACCGGAACCTCGATGCCATGTTGCACTCGCAATAAATCTTGCAGCGGATACTCGTTGAACGGCTGCGCGGGCAACGCACCGGACGGCGCATCCGGCAGCGGCACGGCGGCAAGTGAACCAATAAATTCCTCCGGACACGGCTCGGAAATTTTCAGCGACGCGCAGAGAATTTTTCTCGCCGCCAGCGCCAGCGCACGATTGCGCGCCATGATTTCCGGCCAACCGCCGGGCAACAATGACTCCATGACTTTCAACACTTCCGGCACGCACAAATACGCCGACGGCTCGCCTGTTCCCGTCCACGCGAATTCAATCTGAAATTTTGAGCGGTCATTGCGCGATGAACTCGCGCCGTTGCTGATGACCAGCGGACGAGTCAATTTTTGCCGCGACGGCTGGACGCATAAAAACGCCGCGCCTTTGGGCGCACAAATCCATTTGTGACAGTTGCCGGTGTAGTAAGCCGCGCCGATTTGTTTGACGTTCAACCGAACCATGCCGGGAGCGTGCGCGCCGTCCACCAACGTGTCCACGCCGCGCGACGTGAGTTCGTTCACAATTTTTTCAACCGGCATCACCAGCCCGGTCGGGCTACTCACATGATCCAGCAACGCTAGCCGCGTGCGCGGTGTCACAGCAGCGAGAATGGGCAGAATAATTTCATCCGCGCTTCGCAACGGAAACGGAATATTCACGACCACCACGCGCGCACCGGAACGTTCGGCGACGAAGTTGAGCGCATTGCGGCACGCGGCGTATTCGTGATTTGTGACGAGCAATTCATCGCCCGGCGCGAACGTGAGCGAGCGGAGAATAGTATTCACTCCCGACGTGGTGTTAGGCACGAAAACCAAATCATCCACGTCCGCGCCGACGAGTTGCGCCAACGCCGCGCGGGCGTGATCCAGCAGCGGTTCCAGTTCGCGCACGAGAAATTGCACCGGCTGGCGTTCGAGCCGCACGCGCAAATCACTTTGAAATTCCAGCACGCGCTGCGGACACGCACCGAACGAGCCGTGGTTGAGAAACGTCACCGCCGGGTCGAGTAGCCACACGCGCGGATCGCACGCGGGCTGGGTCAAATTATGAGTGGCGGAATTCATTTCAACAGTTGCGACTAAAAATCAAGAGCGGTGGAAGTTCTCGCGCTGCGAGAACTCCGTCGCCGAGCGCAGCGTCAGGCGACGGCCCGGACGCACGGGCGACATCCGCATTTCCAAAAGGCGTTGCGCCGCTGCACGCAGCGCTACTCCTCGCAGCGCGAGGAGTTCCACCCTGCCGTCGCTCGCGCGGGTCGCACGCGGGCTGGGTCAAATTATGAATGGCAGAATTCATTTCAACAGTTGCGACTAAAAATCAAGAGCGGTAGAAGTTCTCGCGCTGCGAGAACTCCGTCGCCGAGCGCAGCGTCAGGCGACGGCCCGGACGCACGGGCGACATCCGCATTTCCAAAAGGCGTTGCGCCGC
>JANYCI010000041.1 GCA_025360325.1 Limisphaerales bacterium
CCTTAGTGCCTGTCTGAAAAAGCGAATTAGCGATTTGCGGGAAAATATTTCTGCAAAAAAACGCATAAAACACTTGATTTGACTGGCTATTTTCGGGACTTACCTTCGCGGCAGCGCCATTCAGGCGATGAAAATCGCTACCTACGACACCGACCTCACGCACGACCAATGGCACTTGCTGCGGCGCTTCCTGCCCGCCGCCAAAAAACGCGGACGCCCACGCACCGCCCTGCGCGAAATCCTCAACGCCATCCTCTATCTGGTCAAGACCGGCGCCCAATGGCGGCTCCTGCCCAAAAACTTCCCGCCCTGGCAGACCGTCTATCATCATTTCCGCCAGTGGACGCGCAACGGTCTGTTGGCCCGGCTCAACCATCGCCTCCGCACCAAGGTGCGGCAGGCCGTTGGCAAACACGCCCAACCCACCGCCGCCAGTCTGGACAGTCAGACCGTCCGCGCCAGCGCCCACGGCGGAAAGGTCGGCTACGATGCCGCCAAGAAAACCAAGGGCCGCAAGCGTTTTCTGCTCGTGGACACCTTGGGGTTGTTGCTGGGCATCACGCTCGAACCCGCCGACTGCCCTGAACGCCAAGGTGCCCGCACCCTGCTGGCCACCGTCTTGGCCGACTATCCCCAACTGCTCAAACTCTGGGTGGACGGCGGTTTCAACGGCCCCGCGTTCGCCGCCTGGGTGCAGACCCAACACCCCAAGCTCATGGTGGCAGTCGTCAAACGGCTCGCCGAGGTGCCCGGCTTTCACGTGTTGCCCAAACGCTGGGTCGTCGAACGCACCTTCGGCTGGCTGATGCACTGCCGCCGTTTGGTGCGCGATCACGAACAGACCACCGCTTCGGCCGCCGGCTGGATTTATCTCGCCATGCTCCGCCTCATGCTCCGCCGACTCGCATGAACACTCGCTCATTTTGATTTTTCAGACCGGCTCTTAAGACCAGATTAAGCGGCATCAGATTTTTCCCGCCGCACCACTTCCTTGACGGTGAACTGCGGCTTTTTGTTAGCAGTGAGATAGACTCGGCCCAAGTATTCGCCGAAGAGTCCGAGCATGAGCAGTTGCGTGCCGGAGAAGACGAGCATCGCCGCCATCAACGAACTCCAGCCGGGCGGTTGCTTGGTGATGAAATATTCTGCCACCACTTCCACCGCGTAGAGAAAACCAAAGCCCGCCATCGCGAACCCCAACAGTGTGGCCAGATGCAGCGGCACGACGGAAAAATTCACAAACATGGACATCCACAACTTCAGCAGCTTGCTGATCGTGTAGCCGCTGCGACCCGATTCGCGCGCCGCGTGTTCGACTTGCACGCGCCCGATGTTCTGTGTCACCTGCAAGACCAGTCCGTCCACATACACAAACGGCCCGTCGTATTTGCAGATTTCTTTCACGACAAACGCGCTCATGCAGCGGAAGCTCGAAAGATAAAGTCCTTTCGGTTTGTCCAGCAACAGATCAGCCACGCGGTTCGTCAGCCAGCTTCCAAGGTTGCGCCACGACTCGTGCTGCTTGTCGCCATAAAAACTATAGACGACCTCGTGTTTATTTTTTTGCGCGAACTCCAAGAGCTTCAAAACTTCCGACGGCGGGTTCTGCAAATCGTCGTCCAGGTTGATGACGAATTCGCCGCGCGCGTGGTGTAAACCCGCCATCACCGCGTTGTGCTCGCCGTAATTTCGAGCGAGCTTCACCAGCGTGATCGGAAAATCCGTCTGCGCGACCAGGCGCTCGGCGAGTTCCACCGTGTTGTCGGGGCTGCCGTCGTCCACCAATACGAGTTCGTGGCCGCCGGGGATTTTCAATTGCGTCAACTCCGCCACTAGCCGCGCCAACGTGTCGGCAGAATTATACAACGGCACGACGATGGTGAGCATCGGTTTCATGGAAGTTGATTTAACAACAAAGGAACCAAGAAACAAAGTCCGCTTCGTTCCTTTGTTCCTTGGTTGTTTGAAAGAATTTTCAAGCTCTGAACTCGGAGATTTCTTTCGCTGCAAACTGCACGGCCTCGTTCGTCAGATAACCGTGCATCGGCAGACTCAAAACTTCGCGGCACGCGCGCTCGCTTTCGGCCAAGCCGCCCGCACCGGTGACGACGCGATTCAAATACGCGGGCTGCGTATGCACCGGCTGCGGATAATGAACCGCCGTCGGCACGCCGTGCGATTTCAAAAATTCCGCGAGCGCATCGCGCGGCGGCGAGCGCACGACGTATTGATGAAAAACGTGTTCGCAACCAGCGCCCACTGACGGAACGCCGATCTTCAGATCGGCTCGTTGCAACTCCGCACTGGATCGAGCCGAACTGAAGTTCGGCGCTCCAATCGCATCGAAATAAATCTGCGCCAGTTCCCGCCGCCGGGCGTTGTCGCGTCGCAAGTGCGGCAGCTTCACGCGTAGAATCGCCGCCTGCAATTCATCCAGCCGACTGTTCATGCCCGTGGTGTCGCTGATGTAACGCGAGCGCCAGCCGTATTGCCGCAACTCGCGCACGCGCTGTGCGAGCGCCGCGTCATTGGTCAGCACCGCGCCGCCGTCACCGATCGCGCCGAGATTTTTCGTGGGATAAAAACTGAACGCCGCCAAGTCGCCGAACGTGCCAACAGTTTTGCCACCAATTTTCGCGCCGTGCGCCTGCGCGCAATCCTCAATCACGCGCAAATTATTTGCCCGCGCGATTTCCAAAATTGCCGTCATGTCCGCCGGATGGCCGTAGAGATGCACGGGAATCACGGCCTTGATTTTGCGCGAACGATTTTGTTTCAATGTCCCCGCGAGCTTGTTCACGTCCAGCGTGAAACTTTTTGGCTCGATGTCCACCAGCAGCGGCTCCGCGCCCGCGAGTTCGATAGCCATGACCGTGGCCACCGCCGTGTGTGAAACCGTGATGACCGTGTCGCCCGCACCGATGCCAAGCGCGCGCAACGCCAGCACGAGCGCATCCGTGCCGTTCGCCACGCCGACCGCGTGCGTCGCGCCGATGGCGGCGGCAAATTCTTTTTCAAACGCTGTGACTTCCGGGCCGAGGATGTAATGCCCGCTGTCACCGACGCGTTTCATCGCCGCGAGAATTTCTGATTCGTGCGCGCGATACTCGGCGATGGGTTGGAAGGGGAATTGTGGATTCATGCGAGGGTAATGGTCACGCGCGCCAGCGTCTTGGACTGCGCCAGCCCTCTGGCGCTTTGGCATCGCCTACCATGCGGACGAAAAGCGGCAGAGGGCTGCCGCAGTCCAAAACCTTGCGGATACAGGGCGCGGCTTTGTGTCAGCGCATCAAACATACTTGTCCAAATTTTCTTTGTAGAATTCCACCGTCCTCGCCAGCGCGTCGTGCAGCGGCGTGCGCGGTGTCCAGCCGAACGTCTTTTGAAAATGTTTGAAGTCAGAATAATAATCACCGATGTCAATCGCCTTGCGGGCGGTGGGGAATTCCTTCACAGCGAACGAGCCGCTGCCATTCAATTCCACCAACGCTTGCGCAAGTTGTTTCAAGCTCACGACCTCGCTGCTACCAAGATTAAAAACATCGCCGTTACCTTTTTCACGCGCGGCGGCGAGGAGCAACGCGTCCACCACATCCTCCACGAAATTAAAATCGCGCAACTGTTCGCCGCCCCAGACTTCGATGGGTTTGCCTTCGAGCAACTGGCGAATCCACACGCCGACGAAGGTCTGCCGCGCGTCGCGGATCCTCATGCGCGGGCCGATGGTGTTGGTCAGGCGCAGCACACACGCGCGCAGGCCGTGGACGTTGTTGTAGAGGCGGTGATAAAATTCGCCCGCCATCT
Organism: Limisphaerales bacterium; assembly: GCA_025360325.1. Taxonomy (GTDB): domain Bacteria; phylum Verrucomicrobiota; class Verrucomicrobiia; order Limisphaerales; family UBA11358; genus UBA11358. The sequence goes on from JANYCI010000041.1 coordinate 3,805, forward strand.
TGTTGATGCCGTTCACGTCCACGGGATTCAGCGGATGTTTTTCGTCCACGGGCAGGTATTGCGGCTTGCCGTAAATCTGGCGTGTGCTGGCGAAAATAATTTTCACGCCGGGATTGTGCGCGCGGCACGCTTCGAGAATGGACAACTGCGCGGCGCAATTGATTTCCAAATCCGTGCGCGGATGCTCCATCGAATCCAAGTGACTCGTCTGCCCGGCGAGGTTGAAAATAAAATCCTGATCGCAAACGTGCGCCCGCATCTGCGGCTCGTCGCGCACGTCGGAAATGCTCACACGCACGCGCGATTCGATGCCGGAAATATTAAAACGGTTGCCGCCGTATTCGGGAAAAAGATTGTCCACAAGCAGCACGTCCGCGCCCGCATCCACGAGCCGCCGCGCGACATTCGAGCCGATAAAGCCGAGGCCGCCGGTGATCAAAACTTTTTTACCGCGAAAATGTTCAGCGAGTTGCATGGTGCTTTGCGCGCCAGAAAATTAACACAAACCAGATCAAAAGTGGCAGCACAAAAGCCGGGAGCGAGCGCAGCGCATAAATCCAGTTCGGCTCGCTGCCTTGGAAACCCAGCGTGACGTAAAGCGTCAGCACGCACGCGGAGAGGATGGCCGCAAGTTTTGCGGGCGCACGGTTCGTCGCGAGCGCGCCCACGGCCACGGCCCAGTTGGCATACCACGGCCAGATTTCCGTGAGGATTAGGAAATACGACGCGAGCAGCGCCGCCGCTGACCACACGAGAAATTCCGCAAACGAATTTGTGCGCCACGCGCAGAGCAAACCAAAGGCGGCGAACGCTGCCCATAGCACGACGCGCAATAAATTATTTGCCAGTTCCACGGTCGGTCGGTCAGTGGTCTGCTTATCAAAATTTTTTGAACATTCATCCGCGTATCCCGGGCGAGTGGAATCAACAAAATAGGCGGCCCAGACAAACCCGCGCTGTTTTGAAAGCGGATCATAAACCCGCTCCCAGTCGCCGTCGTCTTGCTGCGCGATGACGACGACCCGCGCTTCAGCAGCGAGCGAAACAAGGCTGTCAGACTTGACTTCTGGCCGTGCGAGCAAAAAAGTTTTATTTGTCGCCGCCAGCCACCAGCCTTGGAAATAAATCGGGTTGCTCACCGAGTCGGCATCCTCGCCCAGCGCGCGGCGAAGGCCTTTGAAAATTAATTCGTGAAAATTATTCGCATAAAAATCCGGCGCTATGGCCTGCTGTGAAACAGGCGCGCTGGCAGTTGACTTTGATTTCGTCAACGCACTCGCGGCGAAGCAAACCAGCCCCACAGCAACGGCAGTGCGAAGGAGGAAGAAAAGTTTTTGCCGCAGATTCACGCGGAACGCCGATCTCCAGATCGGCTCGACGGGATTGCCGCTCGAAACGAGCCGATCTGAAGATCGGCGTTCCGTTGCACTCATCTCGCGCAGCACGAGCAAAACGTAGAGCGGGATCAACATCCCCGTCAGAAATTTCACCAACGCTGAAAGCGTCAGCGCGACGACCGCACCCGTTTTCCACCCGCGCAGATGCAGCCACACGGCGAGCAAAACAAGCACGAGCATCACCGAATCGTTGTGGCCGCTCAAACCGGTTTCGACGATGACCAGCGGATTCCACAAAAAGAAAACCAGTCCTTGCGTTGCGCGTTCCGGCGCGTGGCGGCGCAGGCTCGCGAGGATGAGCCACGCGCACGCGAGCGCGGCGAGGATACTCGTGAGCCGAAACAGCAACACAGTGAGACCGATATGTTCGCCGCCAATTTCAGTGATGTCCGCCGAAATCATCGTCCACACCGGCCCATACCACGAGGGTAAATATTCTTGGCCGAATAGTTTCAGGAACGGATCATCCGCCGCGACGGGCGGTGCGAGGTCATAGGGGTTCGCGTGATAAACCGACGACACGCGGCCATAAAGTGCGTAAGCAAAAACATCCGATGACAGCAGCACCGGCGCGAGCAGTTGCACGAACAAAAACGCCGCGCCGGAAATGAAAATGATTTTCTGCGAACGCACGTTGTTGGTTTCCAAAGAAAATTTCAACGCAAAAAAATAAATCCCCAACAGCGCGGCGCAGATGGTCGCGAAACAAATGGAAGCACGGACATGCGAGCCGGAATCGTGCAGCGCGGCAAGGGAGGCGGGTGAAAAAAGTTTCACCCAACCAAAAATCTCGCCCGCGAAACTGGGTTCCGCCGCCGACAACCCGGCGACAGCGAACGGCAACAGCGCGTAAAGCGCGAACGC
>JANYCI010000081.1 GCA_025360325.1 Limisphaerales bacterium
GTGAACAACGTGCCTTTGACACCGACGAAATCGCCGAGGTCGAGATGTGTGAAGATCAAAAAAGTTTCATCGCCGAGAACATTTTTCTGCGCGTAACATTGGATGCGTCCGCTCTGGTCGCGCACGTCAATGAACATGGATTTGCCCATGTCGCGATGCGCGGTGATGCGTCCGGCGACGGCAACTTCGCGGCCTTCGACGTAGTTGCCGCGCGCCTCGGCGCAGGTTTCGCTGGGCGTGAACTTATTTTGGAACGGAAAGATGCCTTTCGCCTCGAGCGATTTGAGTTTGGCGCGGCGTTGTTCGATGAGTGAATTCGTATCGTCCATAAAAGTGTGCGGCGGATAGTGAACCATATTTGGCGGGGAGAAACCAAGGATTGATTGCGGCGTGAGGCGGCGCCGCCCGACAGAATTAAGGCGTCGCCGAACGCCAGCCGTGTCTTGATTTGGGATTTGGTGGAGCGCGGCTGTGCGCGAAGCGTCAGCCGCAGCATCGTCCACACGGCTGCGGCTGGTCTGCGACACAGCCGCGCTCCACCAAACTAGACCACTTACAAAGCGCCGTGCATCTTGACTTCAAACCGCGCTTGGCGAAAACTGTCCGACTTATGGCCGAACCAAAAGAGATTCCTTTGATGGAAAAAATCGTCTCGCTGTGTAAGCGGCGCGGGTTTGTATTTCAATCGTCCGAGATTTACGGCGGCATCAACGGCTTTTGGGATTACGGCCCGCTCGGCGCGGAACTCAAACGTAACGTGAAGGAGCTCTGGTGGAACGCCATGACTCGCCAGCGTGACGACGTCGCCGGGCTGGAAGCGACGATCATCATGTCGCCTGCGATTTGGAGGGCTTCCGGCCACGTGGACACCTTCAGCGATCCAATGTGCGATTGCAAAAAATGCAAGAAACGTTTCCGCGCCGACCAACTTTGCGAAGATCAGGGACTCACGTTGATCAAAAATGCGGCGGGAAAATTTGAGCTGCCCGCCGGCACGAAATGCACGAGCTGCGATTCAAAGGAATTGACCGAGCCGCGTCCGTTCAACCTGATGTTCAAAACTTTTGTCGGGCCGATTGAGAGCGAGGATAGCATCGCCTATCTCCGCCCTGAAACCGCTCAAGCTATTTTCGCGCAGTTCAAAAATGTTTTGGATACGGCGCGGCAAAAAGTTCCGTTCGGCATCGGGCAGATCGGCAAGGCGTTTCGCAATGAAGTCACGCCGCGTAATTTTATTTTCCGCTCGCGCGAGTTCGAGCAGATGGAACTGGAATTTTTCATCAAGCCCGACGAAGCGATTGAAGCCATCCACGGCAGCGTGGCCACCGTGCCGAGTTCCGGCCATCCCGGCGAGCCGCAGCCGAACTGGGGATGGGAAGCGTGGCACAAATACTGGGTGGAGGAACGCGTGCGCTTTTACGAAGGCATCGGCCTGTCGCGCGACACGCTGGGCTTTCATCATCAGACGCCGGAGGAACTGGCGCACTACGCCCGCGCCTGCACGGATATTTTGTTCAAGTTCCCGTTCAGCAAACGTGATGAGCACGGCAATGTGAAGGGCGACGAGTTGGAAGGCATCGCCGCGCGCGGCGACTTTGATCTGTCGCAGCATCAACGTTTTTCCGGCAAGCCGATGACGGTGTTTGACGAAGAACTCCGCGCCGCGTGGGGCAAGCTGCCGAAGGAAAAATCGGACGCGCTGTGGAAGCGTTATTACGACCACCGGAAAAATTATCTGACGAAGTGCGCCAAGCCGGACGAGACGGCAGAGGAAATTTCCAAGCAGGCGACGGAGGATGCGAACGGTCTGGCGAAGGGCCAATACATCCCGCACGTCATCGAACCGAGCGCGGGCGTGGATCGCTTGATTCTCGCACTCTTGGCGAACGCCTATTGCGAAGAAACCAAGACCGACGACAAGGGCAAGAGCGAGACGACGGTGACGATGAAATTTCATCCGCGCGTCGCGCCGTTTAAGGCGGGGGTTTTTCCGCTGTTGAAAAATAAACCGGAGCTGGTCAAGAAGGCGCTCGAAGTCCGCGACCTGCTGCGTCCGTGGATGAATATTTATTACGACGAGGCTGGTTCGATCGGCAAACGCTATGCCCGCCAAGACGAGGCGGGCACGCCGTTCTGCGTGACGATTGATTTCGACACGCTCGGCGAAAAACCGGAATTGCTCGACACGGTGACGTTGCGTTATCGCGACGACGGCAAGCAGGAGCGCTTGAAAATCTCCGAGCTGCGGGACTGGTTGCTGGCCCGAGTGCGTTGATGAATTCCACGATTCCCATGAGCCAGCCGACGCGCATCTCCTACGCCATGATGGTGGCGTTGATCGTGCTGGTCGGCTGGCTGCAGTTGAGCACGCTGGTGCTGACGGTGCTGTTCGGCTTCTTCGCGTTGCAGACCTTCAGTTTTGGCCGGAGCAAGGCGCTGGGCGTGGTGATTTATCTGGTGGTGGTGGTGACGACCATCTGGGGTTTGATTTTTATTTTGAATCGCGCGCAGGTGACGCTGCCCAAAATCGCCAGCGACACCATTCCGGCATTGGTGAATTACGCGGAGCAACACACCATCGAACTGCCCTTCACTGACTACGCGAGCGCAAAAACTTTGCTGATCGAAGAGTCGAAGGATCGCCTCGCCAATCTGGGGCGCTACTTCAAGACGGCGTTGACGCAAGTGGCCATGTTTCTCATCGGCCTGGTCGTGGCGGTGAGCATGTTTTTGAGCGGACGCTGGGGCACGGAAGCGGATGTGCAAGCCACGCCGGACAGTGTTTACGCAACGGTGGTGCGGGAATTGGGGCGGCGGGTGCGGACCTTTTACCGAAGTTTTTCGCGGGTGATCGGCGCGCAAATCATCATCTCCACCATCAACACCGCGTTGACTTCCATGTTCCTGCTGTGGAATGGATTTCACTACACCACCACGCTGATCGCGTTGACGTTCATTTGCGGCCTGCTGCCCATCATAGGCAACCTCATCAGCAATGCGCTCATCGTCGGGGTGGCGTTTGCGACTTCGCCGCGACTGGCCTTGATCGCGCTGATCTACCTCGTGGTCATCCACAAACTGGAATATTTCCTGAACAGCAAGATCATCGGCGACCGCATCAAGAACCCCATGTGGCTCACGCTGCTGGGCATTGTGATCGGCGAAAAATTGATGGGCGTTCCCGGCATGATCCTCGCGCCGGTCGTCTTGCATTACATCAAGGTCGAGGCGTCGCAGAACAAGGTCAGCGTTGCTGCTGGTGAAGCTTCCGATCAGCGCAAGGCGCTTTGAACAATGGCGACCCGATGACCGAAGCTGTCAATAATCCCGAACCCAAGCCCAAGCGCGCGCCCACGCTGTATTTCATCGTTGGCTTCAAATTGCTGAAGGCCACCGGCGCGCTGCTGCTGGCACGCGGCGTGCACCGGCAGCTCACCGACAATAATTTGCCGGAAGAATTCCAGAAGCTGCTGCTGTTTCTGCACCTCGACCCGGAAAAAAAATTCTTCACGGACTTGGCTGATCGCATCGCCGAGATCACCCCGGAAAATTTGAAATGGATCGTGGCCGGCTCGATGATTTACGCCAGCTTCATGTTTTTGCAGGCGATCGGACTGGCCTTTCACATCGGCTGGATTGTCTGGCTGGTCATCGGCGAGTCGGCGTTTTTTGTGCCGGTGGAAGTTTACGAACTCGTCCACCGTCCCTCGTGGATCAAGTTTCTCATCCTCACGGTGAACGTGCTGATCGTGTGGTATCTGTTTGTGAACCGCCACCGGCTCATCCGCCACCATCATCCTAAAAAATAATCATTATGGAAACTCCGCTCCCGTTTGAAGTCTCGGAATTTGAAAATCTGTTACGCAAACCGAACAGCGATCCGACGGGCTTCGCCGGGTTTTTTAACAGCGGTGAGGTGTGGGTCGCGCGCGTCCCGGCGCGGCTGGATGTGATGGGCGGCATCGCCGATTATTCCGGCGCGAATGTCTGCGAAGCGGTGCTCGGTCGCGGAATGCTCATGGCCGTGCAGGCGCGCAACGACCGCACGCTGCGCATTCGCTCCGCGCAAGCCGGCTCGCGCAGCCTGCCGGTCGAGACGCGCATTCCGCTGGATTATTTTTCATCGGGCGACGGCATCGGCAATTACGCCGATGTTCGCTCGCTCTGCCACGCGAATCCCATCGCCGCGTGGGCGGCTTACATTGGTGGCAGTATTTTTACGTTGCTCAAAGAAGAGTCCGTCAAGCTGCCTTACGGTTTCAGTTTTTTATTGTTGAGCGCGGTGCCGATGAACGTCGGCATCGGCAGTTCCGCCGCCGTGGAAATCGGCACGTTGTCCTGTCTCAATGCCTATCTCGATTTGAAACTTGATGGCGCACGCATCGCGCGGCTCGGGCAGATGGCCGAGAATCACGTTGTCGGTGCGCCGTGCGGCATCATGGATCAGATCGCCGTCGCCAGCGGACGCGAGAGCAAGCTCACGCACATCCTCTGCCGCCCCGGCGCGATTGTCGGCGAAGTGGAGATTCCGCCCGGCACCGGTTTCGTGGGCATCAACTCGATGGTGCGGCACTCCGTCGCCGGCAATGCCTACGGCAACGTCCGCATCGGCGCGTTCATGGGCAAGAAAATCATCAATGAAATCAGGGCGAAAACTGGACGCGCCGCCGTGAATTATCTCACGGAAATTTCCTCCACCGAATTCGCGAACGAATACGAAAAGGAAATTCCCGAATCCATCCTCGGCTCGGATTTTCTGAAAAAATACAAGACGCACGACGATCCGGTGACGACGGTGCAGCCGGATGCGACCTATCGCGTCGTCGGCCCCGCGCGGCATCCAGTGGGCGAGAACGAGCGCGTTTTGAAATTCATCGCCGCGCTCAACGCCGCTAAATCCGGCGATGAAAAAGCCCTTGTGACCGCTGGCGAACTGATGTATGCCGCGCACGACAGCTACCGCGACAACTGCAAACTCTCCGTGCCGGAAGTGAATTTCATTGTCGAGGCCGTGCGCAAACGCGGCCCGGCGCAAGGACTTTATGGCGCGAAGATCACCGGCGGCGGCACCGGCGGAACGATTGCCGTGTTTGGCAAAACCGCCGCGCTCGCGGAACACATCCCGCAGATCGCCACCGAATACTCCCGCCGCGTCGGCGAGATGCCGGATATTTTTGAAGGCACCTCGCCCGGCGCGATTGAGTTCGGTGCCAAGCGCTACACGTTCGGCGCGAACGGGTGGAAGCGGTTTGATGTATGACTAGAAAATTCTTGGCAACCGCAGAAAACTGGACGAAAGTTAGCTTCAACAAATTATGGCCAACTTGACTTTAGATCGCGTGTTGACGGACGCCGAAGCGTTGCCTGCTGACGAACAGGAATTACTCGAAAGTCTTTTGCGCAAACGCCGCATCGAAGCGTGGCGGCAAGAAACGGCGGCAGCGGCAAAAGAGGCCATGAAATCCCTCCGTGCCGGCAAGCTAAAACCCCAGTCCGCCGAAAGCATCATCGCCCGCCTGCGCCTCGGCAAGTGAGCCATGCGCGAACTCATCCTCACGCCTAGATTCGAGCGGGCGTTCCTGCGCCTGACCAAGAAAAACCGCTCGCTGCAATCGCAGATCGAAACAGCCTTGCGGCGCATGGCGGAAAATCTCAATGACCCGCGCTTGAAAACTCATCATTTGAGCGGCCAACTTGCTGGTCTGCACGCGTGCTCGGTGGCGTATGATTGCCGGATTGTATTTGCGAGACAGAAACACCGGAAGACTGGTGCAGGCGTGCTGGTGCTGGTCAACATCGGCTCGCATGAGGAGGTGTATTGAAACCTTCGGCGCGAGCGGGTGGAAGCGGTTTGATGTGTGATAAATCCTAAATCCTCCTCGCTATTATCCGCATTCTCATAATCGGAAAAAAGTTCGAAAAAGCAAAAGCGGAAGGCGAACATGATGAGCAGCAAACAAAAACGCGAAGAACTACAGCTCAAGCAACGAATAAAAAAGATGGGGCTGGAAAAAGCTCTTTTGTCCGATGGACTCAAACGTGGGACAATTATCGCTGTTGATAAGAAAAAGATTGTTTCGCGCAGCGCGGTTCCAAAAATTCCAGATTATTATCGGGATACTTGTTTTATCTGCAAAAATTGTGGCGTTGAAGAAACATGGACCGCCAAGCAACAACAGCGTTGGTATGAAGAACAAGGTGGCGAAATTGAAACCAAAGCAGTTTTTTGCCGTGCTTGCCGGCGTGTAGAAAAAATGCGCCGAGAAGCCGCGCGAAGGATTCATTTTGATGGATTGGCAAAAAAAGCGCGGCAAGAATGAACATGAAAAACAATTTAGTCCGCAAAGCGGTCATCCCCATTGCTGGCCTCGGCACGCGGCATTTCCCCGCATCGCACGCGGTGAAGAAGGAATTGTTCCCCGTCGTCGGCACGGACGGTATCGCGCGGGCGCTGTTTCATTATCACCTGCTGGAACTCGACGCGGCGGGCATTGAGGAAATCTGCATCATCGTTCAGCCCGGCGAAGATGCGACGGTGAAAAATTATCTGCGCGGCCCGGACGCGAATTATCTGAAGCGGCTGGAAAAATATCCCGCGCTGCTGCACGAAGCGGCGCAGATGAAAAAATTCTCCGAGCGCGTCACCTTCGCCGTGCAGCACGCGCAGGAAGGCTATGGCCACGCGGTGTATCAGTCGAAAGATTTTGCGAATGGCGAAATGGTCCTGCTCGGCCTCGGTGATCATTTGTTTCGAGGCAAACCCGTTGCCTCTTCTCCCTCGCCCCCAGTGGGGGAGAGGGTTGGGGTGAGGGGGCACGAGCCGAATGTGACGTCGCCTGGAATGAAGTCGCCCCCTCACCCTGCCCTCTCCCCCGATGGGGGCAAGGGTTCTGCGCCACTGAACGCGAATGATTCCGGCCTTGCGAAAATCACTTCTCCCTACCAAGAGCTCGCAGACATGGCCCGCGTTTCCGGTGGTAAAAGTGTTTCCGCCGTGAACCGCATTTCCGCCGCCGAATTGAAAGGCTACGGCACCATCGCCGGCACGCGACGAAAAGAAAATTCCCGCCTGATCGATATTTCCCTCATCATCGAAAAACCGTCCGTGGCCGTCGCGCAGGAGAAATTGCATGTGGAAGGTTTGCCGCCGCAGACGTGGCTCGGCTGGTTCGGTATGCACCTGCTCGCGCCTTCGATTTACGACATTCTCGGCGAGATGATCCGCGACAACACCCGCGACAATGGGGAATTTCAGCTCACGCGCGCGCAGGAAATCCAGCGGCAGCGGCACGGTTATCTCGCGCTGGAAATGATCGGCGCGCAGCGTTTCGACTTCGGCGTGCCGGACGATTTCGTGGCCAGCGTGCAGACGTTCCGCAAAACGCCGCGATTTTATTGAGATTATTTGCTTGCGGCGGTCAAGGCCACCGTCTAATTAAGGCGGAGTTAATCCAGTTTTGATGCACTACATTACAGTTCAGTCCCAACCAGAGAGGGTCGCTTGAGCCGCCCTTTCCAACCCCAACGTAACGCTTCCCCGACCTCGCACCTGCGCGTGAATGGGAAAATCCGCGCCCGCGAAGTCCGCGTCATTGGCCACGAACACAAGCAGCTCGGAGTGTTTCCGCTGAACGATGCCCTCGCCCTCGCGCGTCAGCACGGCGTGGATCTCGTCGAGATTTCGCCGAATGCGGTGCCGCCGGTTTGTCGTCTGATCGAGATCGGCAAATACCGCTACGAACTTTCCAAGAAAGAAAAAGAAACGCGCAAGCATCAGCACGCCTCGACGGTGAAGGAAGTGCAGTTGAGTCCGCGCATTGACCCGCACGATCTCGGCATCAAGGTGCAGCACGCGATCAACTTTCTGTGCGAAGACATGAAGGTGAAAGTCGCCCTCAAATTCCGTGGTCGCGAAATGGCGCACACCGAAGTCGGCTTCGAGGTCATCAAAAAATTCATCGCCGAAATCGAACCGTTCGGCCATCCCGATTTTCAACCTAAGCTCGTGGGCCGCGCGATTAACCTGATGTTGAGTCCGCTCCCGCGCAACAAACGGGCGAAGAATCCGCGCGGTGAGGACGAAGGCAAGGAACCGGCGGAAGATAAAACCGCACCGGAGAAAAAATCTGAAACTCATGCCAAGCCACACGCGCCCAAGGTCAAAATCGCCGTGACCGAAGAACCGCAATCCAGCGGTTTACAAAGCCCGTTCGCGAATCTGGACATCAAGTAATTTTCTGGCTGGAAGACTCTGCCGGAAAATTCCAAGCATCATCAAATGATGCGCTGCGTTTTGGACTTCGGTGGGCAGCAGAGCGCACACGTTGCTTTTGGGTGCACGGCGCGGGTAATGAAATTGAAAACGTTTTGCCCATGCGAAAGCGGTATCGCGGCTCCGCCTTGCCACCGCAGTCCATGACACGTTGCGAGCGACGACGGTTTTTGGAAACGCGGAGCGTCTTGAGCTGCGGTAGCCCTCTACTGCTTTGCGTCTGGCTGGCACGCAAATGGAAAGCCCGGCTGGACAGGTGATGCATCTCATAATAAAACCGGCATACTGGGGCGTATAAGAAATTTATCAACGCATAAATATGATTACTAAACCGATGCTCGCATCAGACTTCGGGCCGTTGATGGTTTATGTATTTGGCTTCTATCTGTTGCTTGATATTTTTGGGTTTATTTGCGTTGCCATTAACTCCAGCTATGGACGAAACCGCTGGTGGGGATTGGGGCTGGCCTTGTTTTGCACCCTAGGAGGATTGATGGCTGTGTGTTCTGCTTGGAATACATCTCCCGAATTTATTTTTTTCAAATACCTAGCTATGCCGTCGCTCGTTTGCGGCTTTTTGAGCTTATATCTTTGGGGCATTGACCGGAAGCACTGGCATATTTTGCTTCTACGAATCCTGGTTTACGGAAGCATTATTGTAGGCGGCTTGGTGTTGTTTGCGCTTTCAGTGAGACGATATTGATTTTCTTAAAACAAACTCGCGGCAAAAAAAATTCAGATTCACTCAAACTGGAATCCCTGCTGCCGGAGACGTTGCAATTTGTAGAGCAGCGCGCGGCGGCTGATGCCGAGGGCTTTGGCGGTTTCCGTGCGGTTCTGTTTGTGTTGCTTCAGGCCGGCGAGAATCGCGGTGCGCTCGATCTCATCCATCGTCTGCGAATCCAAACTTAAAACCGGGGCAGCATTTTTCACGGCGTCGCGGAGTTTCGTGGGCAGATGTTCCGGCAGGATGAGTTCGCTTTGCGAGAGCAAGGCGGCGCGTTCGATGGCGTTGCGAAGTTCGCGCACGTTGCCGGGCCACGCATAATTTTTCAAACAGTCGGCGGTAGCTTCGGCGAGACGCGCGCGGTTGCGGGCGAGTTCGGAGACGAACAGGTTCGCCAGCGGTAAAATATCTTCGCGGCGTTCGCGCAACGGCGGCAGATTTAATTCCACGACGTTGAGACGGTAATATAAATCCTCGCGGAAACGTCCGGCTTTCACCTCGGCTTCGAGGTCGCGATTACTGGCGGCGATAATGCGGGCGTTGCTGCGGATTTCGCGGTTGGAACCGATGCGCTGAAATTTTCCGTCCTGCGTCACGCGCAGGATTTTCGCCTGCAACGGCGGGGTCATCTCGGCGATCTCGTCCAGAAAGATCGTGCCGCCGTCGGCTTCCTCGAAGCGTCCAATTCGCATCGCGCTCGCGCCGGTGAAGGCACCTTTCTCGTGGCCGAAGAGTTCGCTTTCAAGAAGTGTTTCAGGAATCGCGGCGCAATTTACTTTGATAATTTTTCCGGTAGCGCGGGCGCTCCACAGATGAATCACATCCGCGACAACTTCTTTGCCCGTGCCGCTTTCACCGGTGATGAGCACGCGCGTCTCGGACGGTGCAATGAGCGCGAGCTGTTCAAATAGCGCGATGGTGAGCGGGCTTTTGGCGATGACGTGCGGCGGGAGATTTTTTTGCGCGCCGAGATTCAGCGGCGCGGATTGCGCGATGCCCGTGGCGGCGCGGACAGTGGCGAGCAGTTCGTCGAGGTCAATCGGCTTGGCGAGATAGTTGAGCGCGCCGTCGCGCATGGCGGACACGGCTTCGCGGATGTCGGTGTAGGCGGTGACGAGCAGGACGGGGAGCGTTGGAAAATTTTTCCGCGCGCGTTGCAACGTTTCCAAACCGGAGAGGCCGGGCATCCGCACGTCGGAAATCATCAGGGAAAAATTTTGCGTGGGCAAAAGTTCGAGCGCGCGTTCGCCGGAGTCGGCGACGACGGTTTCAAAACCCTGACCGCGCAGAAAGGAATCCAGCAGGCTGCGCTGACCAGAGTCGTCATCCACGATGAGGAGGCGCGGGGTTTCGTTTGGCACGCGGGGAAGCTAACGCACCGGGAGGGTTGCCAAAAGAAGTTTTCGACGTGGCCGTGGCTGGCGCGAAGTGTCTGGACTACGGTGCGTTCACCGCCGCTTTCGTGCGCCGCTCCCGCACAGCTCGCTCACTTTTTTCCGCCCGTCTTTTCGTGGGTTTGGTGGGTTTCGCGGTTCGCCAAAAAAGCACCACGGCGCGGATGGCTCTGCGCCGTGGTGTCTCCTTGTTTTGTGTTCCCCTACTCCTCCCCGGCGGCATCCTGATTCCAGTCAGGATAAATTTCTTCCGGCAACTGGCCGCGCTGGATCAAGTCCTGTAAGTCGCGGATGACCGTCTTGCGCGAAACGCCAAAGTCGCGCGCCAGCTCGGAAATATTCGGACGCTCTTTGCCCGTCCGCAGCCGCTTGATCAATTCATGCTGCCGCGACAGCCGCTCGGTAAAGCGCCGGTCGGGTTCGGTGGCCGAAAATTTTTCCGCGCGTTCGAGTGATTGCAACGCGGCGACGGTTTCGCCGAGGCCGCACTCCGTCAGCGCGATTTCCACCGTGCGATCCAGTTCGTCCAAGTCCACGGGCTTTTGCAAAACGTAATGCGCCGAGCGCGGGCCTTGCAGCGCGGCAAGTTGCTCCCGGATTTGCAGCGTGCCGGAAATCATGATGACCGGAACGTGCGCGGCGGCGGCCTTGAGCTTGGGCAAAAATTCCAGACCCTTCTCGCCCGCGTCGAGAATGTTGTCGAGGATGATCAGGTCGGGCCGCGTCTCAGCGATAGACTTGAGCGCGCTGCTGCCGGTGGAGACGCAAGTGAGGCGGTAACCGCGCAGCGCCTTGCTGTAAAGCTTGAGCTGCTTCGGATCGTCTTCGACAATCAGTATCGAGGCCATGATTTCTTCAGTCGCCATCATCTAAAGCAGATTAAGGCAGATTTAATTTTTGGGAACTGTGCGTCTCGCGCACAGGGGGTAAATGCTAGGAAACAACACGATTTTAGATTTTTAATTTGGTTTGTTTGTCAGTTAGACATGGTGAATAAAAAATCCAAAATCAAGAATCTAAAATCAAAACGGGCACGACGATGGTGAACGTCGCCCCCTTATCTGTTTCGCTTTCCACGGCCAGTCCCAAACCGTCCTGTTGCGCGATGGAATGAACCAGCGAAAGTCCCAGCCCCGTGCCCGCTTTCGCGCCGGAACGTTTGGTGGTGAAAAACGGCTCGAACAAACGCAGTTGGTTTTCCGGCGCAATGCCCGGCCCAGAATCCATCACGGTAAGTTCAATAAAATTTTCCGCGTTGCTCGGTCGCAGCGCGTAACGCTTCAGCGGAATTTGAGCACGCTGGTGCAACGCAATTTTCAATTTGCCCTTGCCGGCCATCGCCTCGGAGGCGTTGACGATGAGGTTCAATAAAATTTGCTCCAACCGTCCGCGACTCACGTTCACCTTCGGCACGGCGCGATCGAGTTCCAACGTCAGCGCGATGCCGCTCAAAAATTCTTTGCTCAACAACGACACCGTTTCTTCGACCACGCTGCCCATGTCGGTCGGGCCGGCGACCGCGTCCTCCGTGCGCGCGTAGCCGAGCATCGAACCGACCACGCTCTTGCCCTGCATCACCGCCGCTTCAATGTCCGCCACGTTTTCCTGAATGTCCGCGTCGGTTTTCGTCGCGCGCCCGATGAGCTTGTTCGACATACGGATGACCGAGAGCAAATTATTAAAATCATGCGCGATGCCCGTGGCGAGCGAGCCGAGTGCCTGCATTTTTTGCGAGTGCATGAGTTCCACCTTCGCTATCTCCAACTCACGATTACGGACGGCGGCTTTCGTTTCCGCCGCCAGATAACCGGTGATAGCCTCGCGATGCCGCCGCAAACTCGCCAGCGCGAACAGCGCCGCCACGCAAAATCCCGCGAGACTCACGATCAAGGTCGTCTGCACCGTCCGACTTGAATTAGGTTTGGCCGCGACCGCTTCCGGCGTGTTCGGGTGCGGCGTGCGCCAGTCGAGATTGAGTGCGGCGAGTTTTTTCCGTAGCACCTCGAGATGCCACACTTGCAATTTATCCGTCGCGCTCGCCGTCACCATCACCCCGCCATCGAGCGACATCCGCAGACTGTTCACGCTCTGCAACTGCGGCGCGATGAGATCCGCATACGCCTCGTTCGTCAGCGCGTGCCGGAGCTGCGCGAACTGCCGCGTGCGCGTCACCACCATCTCGTCGCGGCCCAGCACAAACGCCAGCGAACCTTGCGTCACGCCATTTTCATCACGGTTAAAACTGTTGAGCAATTTCCAATCGTCCACCGACCAAACCGCAAATGTCCCCGTGCCCGCCGTGCCCAGCCGCCGCCCGTCCGGGCTGAACGCCACCACCGCGCTGCGAAACGGCAGCGTCGCCACGAGCGCACCCGTCTGCGCGTCCCACACCATCGGATGGTCTTCCGGACCGATGCCAAAACCCGTCACCGCCCAACGACCATCCGGGCTGATGGCGAAACGCCCCGCGCCCGTAGCGCTGGCGGGCGTGCGCGCACTGAATTGCCGGAAATGTTCCGCCAGAAAAACTGGCGGCGTATTTGAGACGAGGTTCAAAACCACCAACTGTAAATCGCTCAATTCCACCAATGCCCAATGGCCATCGAGGCTTAAGGCGATGGCACGCGCGCCCCGACCCTCCGGCAGCGCCACGATTTCCATCGCGTCCGCATTGATTTTCGCGCCGGTTTCATCCGGCGAAAACGGCCAGCGTTCCAGCGTGGAACCTCGACAAATGTAAAGCGCCGTTTCATCCGGCGTGATACGCGCGGACATGAAATTAGTTCCCGGGAAAAAATTTTCACGCGCGCCATTTTTCAAATCCCAGATGCGGATACCCTTGCTTTGCGTAGCAATGCACCAGCGGCCGCTCGGCGACAAATCCACCGAGAGAAACGCGCCCGCGCTCTTTGGACAAACCAGTTGCTCGTAGCCTTCGCTGCTCGTCAGCCGCCAGATGCCGTAGCCTTCCGAGGGTTTCCAAAAACCCACCCGCCGTCCATCGTGCGAAAAAACATTCGCGAGCCCTTCCGTTGCGACCACGAGCGTTTGTCCCTGCGCCACGTCCCAAAACCGCGTCGTGCCGTCGCGCGAACCCGTCGCCAGCAGCGCGCCATCCGGGCTGAAGGTCAGCCGCACGCACGGCTCGCTGTGGCCACGCAAAATCCGCGCGCTGCCCGTGGCCTGCTCCCACAAATACACGTCGCCATCTTCCGTGGAGGCCGCCTAACGCGCGCCGTCCGGCGACCACGCGACGGCATAAACACGCGTCGGCTTGTTCCGCGCGTGAAAAATCTTTCGCCGCGTGCAAACCCGCGATCACCGCCGCCACCGCCAGCCCCAGCACCACCACGAGGATGATGCCCACGGACGTATTGGCGCGGTTCAAATCGCGGCGCATGGTTTCGCGCGTGGCCTCGACCGCATCGCGCGGGGAAAAATCGTGGTTCATGGGAAATTAGTTGCGCGCCAATCTAGGCTGGCGGCGGGCCGCAGGCCAATGTCGCTAGCGGCTTGTCCAGCAAGGCGATTTATATTCCGAAAGAAAATTATTCTCAACTCGCCGGCTCTTCCGTCACGTCAAACCGCTCGAACCATCGGCCCAGCAACATCACGCCCAAGTAGCCTTCCGCCGCGATGATTAGGGCCGCTGCGAGCGCGGCAAATGGAATCGGCACGACCGGCCCCAGCGCGAATTTGAGCGGAAAATAAACGGCGGCAAACGCAAGCGCCGCTGGCACGAGTGCGAGCAACATGACGACCAATTGTCCCACCGCAAAAATCATCCGCTGCCCGATGGCTTCGATGCCGCGCGGGCTATCCTTGCCCGTCTGGACCCACGACGGGAACAGCAGCACGGCGGCGTTCGGGATGATCAGCAACAGAAAATCCAGCACCGGCAGCAGCATCGCCGCGCCCAGACCGATGGCCAGCATCAGGCCTTCATGTTTGCCGGGCAGAAAAAAAATCAGCGCGCAACCGATGAGCAACAGCACCCATTGGAACCCGGCCAACACGGCGGCGGGCGCAAGAATTTCTCCCAGCGCAATCTGCCAGCCACGCAACGGAAATGTTTTTAGGATGTCCGCCATCGGCAAATCCTGACGGAAATCTAGGCGCAATAGTTGCGGGCCGATGAGCAGTGAATAGCCCAGCAGCGCGGCGGTGGCGATGCCGGCGACGACAGACAAATTTTTTGCGTTGGCCGAACTGCCCAGCCCACCGAAAAACGCCGCCAGCACGATGATTAAAATGATCCCCAGCCGCGCAGAAAAAATTTGGCCGACGCCGATGAGATTTTTCCATAGCAACGCCGTCGCCGCCGGGCCGACAGGTTGGAGTTGAAACCAGCCGCGTTTGGCCTTGGGAGGTTTTCCCGCCGCCTGCCAGTTGCCCGCGCGGACGGCCTCGACTTTGGTGGCGAGTTTTTGCGACGCCTCGATGGAGGCTTCCTCGAACGCCACGTCGGAAAAAATCACCCAGCAATAGTGCAGCAAAAACAACAGCAGCGCCGGGGCGAGCGCGGTGAAAAAAATTCCCGTGTCCGCCGCGAAAAACGGTGCCACCAGCAGACGGAACGGATACAGCAGATACTCCGCCGGGCCAGCGACTAGCAGTTGTTGCGCGTAATTAAAAAAAGCCGTGGCATTGACGGTGTCCGCCGACGTCATCGGCGGCAATGTTTTTTTCGCCCACAACCAAACCAAGCCAGCGCCGCCGCCAACCAGCGCAAAAACCGCCAGCCGCCGCAGCCGGTTGGAAATACCGTGATCCAGCAACAACGTTCGCGCAAATGACGAGGCGAGAAAGTGCAAATCCAGCGTCGAAAGAATCAGCCACCAGCCAAATGCGTGCGTCCAGGGATTGCCGCCGAAGCGGCGCGTGAGCAGCGTCAGAAAAATCGCGCTGATGAAAATCCGCAACTGCGAACGGAGCAATTTGAAATGCACGAGCGTGCGCCGCGATACCGGCGCGGGAAACAGGAACGCCACTTCGGCCTCGGAGAACGTGAGCGCGGCGCGGTCATGCGGAATCAGCCACGCCAGCACCACGATGACGAACAACGCCAGCGCGCCGAGCGATTCCATCAGCCCCAGGAGATCCGGCGGCAACACCGACAGTGCCGCCGGGTGCGCGCTGTTTTGCCGCCCGCTTTGGAAAAGAAAACGGAAAAAATAAAAGTAGAAATACAGTCCGCCCGCGAGCGCGCCAAAAAGATACTTGGGCTTTTTAAGCCGCTTGAACCGCGTGACCAACCGGTTGCGCGACGACTGGATCAGCAGATAAAAAAGCGCGGCGATCATTTGGGTTCAAGCGGCAGCACTGGCGGCGGCAGCGGCGCACGCGCATCGCCGGTGGCGCGGAAGAAAATTTCTTCCAGGCTCGCATCGCCGGACTGCTCGGAAAATTTCCGCGTCACCTCGGCCATCGTGCCGTCGGCAATTTTTTGTCCGTTCTTCAAGATCAACAGCCGCGTGCAAATTTCTTCGACGAGGTGCAGCAGATGCGAACTGATAATGATGGCCGCGCCGTCGCGAGCGCGTTTCAAAATGGAATCTTTCATCCGTCGGATGCCATACGGATCGAGGCCAGTGAGCGGTTCGTCAAAATAAATCACCTTGGGCGAGTGCAGCAAACCGCAGGCGATGACGAGTTTTTGTTTCATGCCGCGTGAGAGTTCGCCGGGCAACGAATCTTTTTTGTTCGCAAGTTCCAACTCGTCGAGCAACGTCGCGCCAATGGTTTCGTAATCCGCCACTTGATAAATGCGCGCGACAAAATTCAAGTGCTGCCAGACGGTGAGATAATCAAACAAGCGCGGTTCGTCGGTGAGAAACGCGAGTTGTTTTTTGGCTTCAATCGCATTGGTCGCGAGATCGTGACCGCACACGCGCACGGTGCCGCGCGACGGCGGAATGATCCCGGCCAGACAACGCAACGTGGTGGTCTTACCTGCGCCGTTCGGGCCGACGAGACCGACGACTTCGCCGGGCTGGATGGAAAATGAGAGTTCGTTCACGGCGGTGAAGTCGCCGTAAAGTTTGGTGAGACCTTCAACTTGAACCATGAGGTTGTTTGGGTTGACCGCAACTTATACCGGCGAAACCTGCAACAATTTGGGAGCGGCGTAAAGCGCGGAAAACATTGGCGGGTCGTTTGGTGGTGGGCGCGTCACTCCGTGCGCGCCGGGCTTGGCTAGACCCACGGCGGCGCGCGCGGAGCGACGCGCCCTACCCAGATAGTTTTGCGTTTATGGTTCCAAAAAAATTAGCTTGGAAAAAAACAATTAGCTGTAAAACTGCGCGCGTTCTTTGAAACGGCGGAAATTATTTTCCGCTCCACGCAGTCAAATGTCTGGGAACCCGGTGAGAATCCGGGACGGTTGCGCCACTGTAACGGCTACAATTCCCAATGCCACTGCCGCAAGGCGGGAAGGCGGGAAAAGGTCTGAAGCCAGAGTCAGGATACCGGTTTGATTGCACTCGTCGGCTTCGAGCGTATCGAAGCACTTCTCCGCAAAGAGAAGGATGGAGCCAGCCGCCCAAACTATTTTTGGGCGGATGCGTTGAATGCCTTCATTCCCCGTTTTGCCGGAGTCTGGAGGTTTTTTTATTTCCAAAAACCTTCCGGCTCCACGCTGGTCTTCCCAATAAAAAAACTGTCTGCGTGAATTATTTTTGCGCGGACAACATTGAAAGATCAGCCAAATGAAAATCCGTTCGCTGGCATTTGCCAGCTTGTTTATCCTGTCCGTCGTTCCCGTCCGTGCGCAATTCGCCAGTTCCGTGATCGGCTACAATCCCGGCCTCGGTTTCGCCGCCGGTTACACCAATACCGCCGCCGCGCTCGGTGCGCCCGCGTCGGGCAGTTCCGTTTCGCCGTTCGGCCCGCCGTTCAGCAAAACGCAACTCGTCTCCATCGGCACGAACGGCTGGATCACCCTTCGCTTCGACACGCCGGTCGTCAACGATCCGTCGAATCCATTCGGCGTGGATTTCTCGATTTTCGGCAACACGTTTTTCGCCATCACGAATGGAAATTATTCCGGCGGTGGTATCACGGACGGTTCCATCGGCGGAAACAATTCCGGCACGACCACCATTCAAGTCAGTGCGGACGGCACCCACTGGTTCACGCTCAATCCCGCCCTCGCACCGACGGCGGATAACATTTTCCCGACCGATGGCTTGGGTGATCCGCGTGTGCCGGTCAATCCCGCGCTGACCGCGAACAGCTTCGGCGGACTTGGCCTCCCCGGCATCCGCGCGCTTTACGCTGGCTCCGCAGGCGGCACTGGTTACAACCTTGATTGGGCGCAAGACACGAATGGTATTTTTGTGAATCTCCCCGTCGCCCGCTACGTTCGCGTGAACGTGTTGAGCAACAAATCTGAAATTGATGCGCTCGCCGCCGTGCGTGGAACGCTGCCGGTGCTCGCGGAAGATTTTTACGCGAACCCGCTGGCGAATGGCTGGAAAACATTTGGCAACACGAACCTCTTTCACTGGAATCCCACGAACCAAAATATCGAAGTCACTTGGGATTCTACCAACGCCAACAGCTATCTTTATCATCCGCTCGGCACGGTGCTGACGCGCGATGATGCGTTCAGTTTGTCGTTTGATTTGCGCTTGCAGGACGCCATCGCTTTCAATTTTGGCCAGCAACTCTCGGTCGGACTTTTCAATCTGGCGCAAGCCACGAACGACAGTTTTTCGCGGGCGGGTGGCAATTCTCCCAACCTGTTTGAACTTGATTATTTTCCCGACACCGGCTTCGGTGATTCGATTGACGCGACGTTGAAAGACGACCAAGCCCTCTACAAAGGATTTTATTTCGCCTACGACAACCAGACCCTGCAAGCGGACGTGACGTATCAAGTCATCCTCAACCACGCAGCGGGCGCGACCAACATCACCGGCCAAATTTTCACCAACGGCACCCTGTTCACTGCGCTGCCGTTGAGTTATTCAGGCACCAACTTCACGGACTTCCGCCTCGACACGCTTTCCATTAGCAGCTACGCGGATGATGGCTTTGGTGATTCCATCCTCGCGCACGGCACCGTGGATAATTTCTTGGTCAGCCTGCCGCCGCCACCGGTGCAAAATATCGCCGGCAATTTCTCCGGCGGCCAATGGCAGACGCGCTTCCAAAGCCGCAGCAACTGGCTCTACACGTTGCAGCGCACGGCGGATTTCCAAGCGTGGACGGACGCTGCAAGTGCCACCGCCACCGGGACCAACTCTATCTTGGTGGACACCAATCCGCCGGTGGGCAAAGAGTTCTATCGTGTCCGCGCCGAACGGCTATGAACCCGCTGAAACTTTTCAATCCCGCTGAATGTCCCTTGTGCGGCGTGGCGAACGAGTGCCAACTCTGTTCGCCCGCCGCTTACAAAGGCCAGTGCTGGTGCGCCTGCGAGGAAATTTCCACCGAACTCCTCGCGCGCGTGCCGGAAAATTTCCGCAACCGCGCGTGCATCTGCCAACCGTGCGTGGAAAAATTTCGGCTGGAAAAAAGTTTCACCACGTTGCACGCCACGCGCCGGGCGCACGGACTCACCGCGCCGAAGCCCAGCGAAGGCGGGTTCACGCTCATCGAGTTGCTCGTCGTTATCGCCATCATCGGCATTTTATCCGCGATACTTTTGCCTGCCCTCGGTCGCGCCAAGTCCGCCGCGCAGCGCGCCGATTGCACGGGCAACCTGCGCCAGCTCGGCATCGCCACGCAGCTCTATTGGGGCGACAACCATGAAAACGGATTCCCGTTTTGGACCAAGACAGACACGGCCGGCAAGACGTGGTGGTTCGGCTGGCTGGCAAGTGGCACGGATGGCCAGCGCGCGTTTGATTTGTCAACGGGCGCATTGTTCTCCTATCTGCGCGGCAGCGAGGTGCGGTTGTGTCCGTTACTCAACCAGCCGGCGAATCCGCAGTTTCAACCCAAAGGCACCAACACCATTTTCAGCTACGGCTGCAACCGCTACGTTTTCCCCGCGCCCAACCAGCCGACCGTCAACACCAGCCGCATCCGCCAGCCAGCGGAACTGGCATTGTTTGCCGACGCCGCGTCCGTGGATAATTTTTTGCAGACCACCGTGCAGTTGAAGGAATGGTATTACCTGGATTTGCAGACGAATTACGTCAGCCCCAACAACTATCCCAACGGCCACTTCCGCCACGCACAAAAAGCGAACGTCACTTTTGCCGACGGCCATGTGGGCATGGAATCCATGGTGGCGGGATCGCGGGATCGGCATCTGCCGAATCAAAACGTTGGCCAGTTGCGCCCGGAAATATTATCGCTGCCGTGAGCCTGACTCCAAAAAAATTACCCGCAGCCAAGGCCTCAATTTATCGGTGACTACACGGATTGCAGAATTTTTTGCGCCGCCGCGCGCACGGATTCCGCGAGTTCCTTCGGCTTCAAAACCGTCGCGTCGCCGCCCCAGCTCAAGACCCAGCGCTGCACTTCGGCCAGGCTGGACAATTTCATTTTCAGTTCCGCACCGCCGTCTTTCAAATCGCGCAAGGTTTGCGACGGATGCCATTTTTTTTCGCGGATGTAATCAGCGGCGCGGGCGTTGAAGCGGATGACCACGTCAAATTCACCTTCACCGGAGTGGACACCGAAGCTGTCGCGCAACCGTTTCTCCAAGGAAAATTTTTGCGTGCGCTCGAAGGTTTTGCCCGTGGGCTTCACGGACTGGATGCGCGCGGGGACGAAGGTGCGGAGGTCTTTGCGCGCGTGGTCGTAGGCGAAGAGATACCACTCGCCATTGATGTTCGCCAAATGATATGCATCCACGAGGCGCTTCTCGGCGGGCTGGCCGGGCTTGCGATAAAAAATTTCCAACTGCTGCCGTTGCGCGACGGCCTTGGCGAGCGTGTCAAAAATTTCCAGATTCAGAATCGGCTCGGCACGCGTGCGGAAAGAAATCGTCTGCTCGATGTCCGCGAGGTTCAGCGAAATGGTGTCGGGCAGCGCCTGCTCCATTTTGCGGATCGCGCTCAAGAGCGGTTTCTCAAAACTTGTGCCGCGATATTGCTGCAACGCTTTTTCCGCGACGACGAGCGCGAAGATTTCGCCCTCGGTAATCTGCATCGTGGGAAAGCCGCTGACCTCGCCGGTGTAATGATAGCCGTTGTGCGCGCGGTCAAATTCCAGCGGCAGGTTCAGCCGGTCGCGCATGAATTCCAAATCGCGCTGAATGGTCTTGGTGGAAACTTCCACCTCGCGCGCGAGCGTGGTGGCGTTGGGAAAGCTGCTTGCCTGTAGCGCCTGATGAATGCGCAGCATCCGCTCCAGCGGCGGGCGGGAAGTCAAATTGAAGCGTGTTGTGTTTTTATTCACAACTCCAACTTTTAATTTTACAAATCACCCATAATTAGTTTTCTATCGGCCAATTTTCAGGCTGATTGATTTTTCTTTTTATTCTGAAAATGTTCGCACAATTTTTCTATGGACGGATAAACACCACTAGCTGCTCGAAATTCAGACAACACATATTTGCCCTCTTGGGGACAAAATACTTTTATGAATTCGCGTTCAATCATCTTGCGATTAGCAACATTATCATTCCAAGCACTTGCTATCAACTCAAGCCTGTTCAAATGAACAATAGCTATCCTGCGCAAAGTATGAACTTCCGTTTCACTTAATGTCAAATTTTGTTTTTTGGAAGTGGGTTTATCAACGCCACAAGCCCGACGATATTCAGTTAGCATATGTTCGTGCTTGGCTTCAAGCTCGAAAGTTTCACGAGCCGACAGACACCGAGCTTGGTCTCCAGTTAAGGCATGAAGCAATCCAAGGCCAAATGTCAGTTGATGATTGGTGGCGTCTTGGAAAGCAAACGCTTGCATCAAATCAAAAGCTCTCTCTCGCTTGGAACGTTCATGATCTGTGTTCGTTTGCCATCGAATGAGCCAAAGTGAAGCAAGCGCCATCCAAGTCGCAATCGCTATCCACCATTCAGGATTCGTATACCAATGTTCAACACATTCAATGCCATGTTGGACGGCTTGGACGGCCGTTGAATTTGTAAGCGCTTCTGAATTCATCACGAACCCTTTTCCATCTTCGCGAGGAACTCATCGTTGGTCTTAAATTTTTTCAAGGCAGCCGTGAGCGTTTCCATCGCTTCGATCGGATTCAGGTCCACCATCGTGCGGCGGAGCTTGCGGATGGCTTCAAGATTTTTCGCGGGGAAAAGTTTTTCCTCTTTGCGCGTGCCGGATTTGGGAATGTCCAGCGCCGGATACAAACGGCGGTCGGAAAGCTTGCGATCCAAGATCAACTCCATGTTGCCGGTGCCTTTAAACTCCTGGAAAATCAATTCATCCATGCGCGAACCCGTGTCCACGAGCGCGGTGGCAATGATCGTGAGCGAACCACCGTTTTCAATTTTGCGCGCGGAGGCGAACATCTTGCGCGGAATCTCCAACGCGCGCGCGTCCACACCGCCGGACATCGTGCGGCCGGAACCGCCGTGAACGGAGTTGTAGGCGCGGGCGATACGCGTGAGCGAATCCATCAACACGAAAACGTCCTTGCCGGATTCCACGATGCGGCGGCAGCGCTCGATCATGAAACGCGAGAGGCGAACGTGCGTGTCAATTTCCATGTCGTTCGATGACGCGACGACCTCGGCCTTCACCGAGCGTTGGAAGTCCGTGACTTCTTCGGGACGCTCATCAATCAGCAGCACCATGCAATGCACTTCGGGATGGTTCGTGGTGATGGCGTTGCAAATCTGTTTCAAGATGGTGGTCTTGCCCGTGCGCGGCGGCGCGACGATGATGCCGCGCGTGCCTTTGCCGATGGGCGTGACGAGATCAATCACCCGCGTCTCCATCGCATCCGGCGTGGTCTCCAACTTAAATTTTTCAATCGGGTCAATGCTCGTCAGGTTCTCAAAGCGCACGGCCTTGGTGTAATCCTGAAACATCATGTCATTGACCTTGTCCACGGATTTGAGCTGCGGACTTGTGCCGCGGTGCGGCGGCTGCGTGGCGCCCTCGATGTAGCTGCCCTCGCGCAAAAAACTGCGGCGGATGGTGTCGGGCGTGACAAAAATGTCGGTGGGCTTGGGATGAAAATGATTTTGGGACGTGCGGAGAAAGCCGAAACCTTTGTCGGAAATTTCGAGAAAGCCAGAACCGTAATTTGGATTGTTCGGCTTGTCGCCGTTTGTTTGCGTATCGCTCATATTAATGTTGTGTAGCCGAAGGCTGAAACCCTTCCGAAAAATGTGCTGGAAAAGTGAACTTTTGGAAAATGTCCCGGCCAGAAGCCGCAGACTAAAACCTTCGACGAGCCTTTAATTACGCGGAAATGCCGCGCATGGCAATGATTATTTTCAGCCACGGCGACACTTACCGCCTACTCGCGCGGTTCTTTTTTTAATTTTTACCGCCGACGGTTACGCGTAAAGCGGCCCGAAATTTTCACACGCGCGATAATCCGAACTCTCCAGGCATTGCGTGCCGAACGCCGCCCATGCGCTCGGACGGAAAATTTTGTCGTTCGCCACGTTGTGCATATAGACCGGAATCCGCAGCATCGCCGCAAGCGAAATCAAATCCGCGCCGATGTGGCCGTAGCTGATGGCACCGTGGTTCGCGCCCCAGTTGTTCATCACCGAATAGACATCGCGGAACGCGCCGTGGCCGGTGAGCGTCGGCGCAAACCATGTCGTCGGCCAGGTCGGATTCGTGCGCTGGTCGAGCGCGTCGTGGACTTTTCCTGGCAGGTCAACGGTGTAGCCTTCGGCGATTTGCAGCGCAGGGCCGAGGCCTTTGACAAGATTCAAACGGCACATCGTTACCGGCATTCCGCCGCGCGTCAGAAAACGCGTTGACCAGCCGCCGCCGGGGAAATATTCCGTGATGCTCGGATGCCACGTCGTCGCGGCTAGACATTTTTGCGCTTCGGATTTTGAAATTTCCCAGAACGGTTTCATCGCCGGTTGGCCATCGCGTGTTTGTTGTCCGGTGCCGTCGAGCGTAGCTGGACCGGAATTGATGAGATGCAAAATGCCATTCGTCGCGTGGCCGTCGAGTGTGTGACCAGAAACACGCTTCACGGAATCCGCGCTCCAATACGTCCGCACGTCGGCAAAAATCTGCGCGGTGTTCGTGAGCAGATGACCGAACAGCATCGAAGCGCCGTTGAGACAGTCGTTTTCCGTCGCGACGATATACGGCGCGCGAATTCCGTTCCAGTCGAACGACGTGTTCAAAATCGTTTCGAGAAAATCGCCGTTCGGCTGGTAATCCGTCCACTGGCGTTGGCCTTGAAAACCAGAGGCAATCGCATTATGCCCTTGTGCCTCTTCGCCAAAACCCATTTTCGCCAGCGCGGGATTACCGACCATGAGGTCCCGCGCGATGAGCGACATCTTCACGGATTTTTCCCATTCACTGTTAAGCGATTTGCGCGAGCGTTTGGTTTTCGGCGAGTTGTAATCTTTGCCTTCGGGACAATTTTCTTTCACCCACGCGAGCGCTTTTTTGTATTCGGCAGGATCGAAAATTCCTTTATCCATGCGGCGCAAAAATTCCGTCATGTCAATCATCTCGACGCGCATCCCCAGATAATCCTCGAAGAACGGCTGGTCCACGATGGAACCAGCGATGCCCATCGAGACGCCGCCCATGCCGAGATACGATTTGCCGCGCATCAACGCGACCGACAGCCCGGCGCGGACGAAGCGGAGAATTTTTTCCGACACATCGGCGGGAATGGATTTGTCGCCGCCGTCCTGCACGTCGCGTCCGTAGATGCTGAACGCGGGAATCCCTTTTTGCGTGTGGCCGGCGAGCACCGCCGCGAGATAAACCGCGCCGGGGCGTTCCGTGCCATTGAAGCCCCAGACCGCCTTGGGAACCTGCGGCGTCATGTCCATCGTCTCACTGCCGTAGCACCAGCATGGCGTGACGGTGAGCGACACGCCGACATTTTCGCGCGCAAATTTTTCCGCGCACGCCGCCGCTTCGGCCACGCCGCCGATGCAGGTGTCGGCGATGACGCACTCGACACGTTTGCCGTTCGGATAAAAAAGATTTTCCGAAATCAATTTCGCGGCGGACTTCGCCATGTCCATCGTTTGTTTTTCCAGCGACTCGCGCACGCCGCCGAGCCGCCCGTCAATCGTAGGGCGGATGCCGATTTTAGGAAGCGAGCCGTTAAAAACAGAAAGTTTCATGCGTTTGAAAATAGATTATGTGTTGTCCGTGAGCGGTGAGATTAAATTTTCGCCCCGCGCTAAGGCAAGTTTCTTTTCCGGGCAACGTCGCGACGGCACCGCCGCTGCAAACTCCGCGCACATTTTACTTTTCCTTTTTCCGCCCGCCGCCATCTTGTGCGCGTGGAATTGACCCTCGCAGAAATCCGCCGCGCCGTCCGCGCCGCGCTCGCCGAAGACCTTGGCAGCGGCGACGTGACGACGCTCGCCACCGTGCCCGCCCGCGCCCAATCCGTCGCGCGGATGAACGCCCGCGAGCCGCTCACCGTCGCGGGAATTCAATTCGCCGAAATCGCTTTCCGCGAACTCGCACCGAAAATTAAAATTCAAAAACTCGCGCGTGACGGGCAAAAAGTTGCCGCTGGAACAATGCTCCTGAAAATATCTGGCCCGTCACGCGCCCTCTTGAGCGCCGAGCGCGTGGCGCTGAATTTTGTGCAGCGACTTTCCGGCGCGGCCACGGCGACCGCTTTATTCACCAATGAAATCAAGGGTTTTCACGCGAAGATTCTCGACACGCGCAAGACTACGCCGGGCTGGCGGCGTTTTGAAAAATACGCCGTCGCGTGCGGCGGCGGGAAAAATCATCGCCTCGGTTTGTTCGACCTGGTGCTCATCAAGGACAACCATCTCGTTGCGCTGCGGAACGAAAAGCCGAACGCCATCGCCGCCGCCGTGGCGCGTGCGCGGAAACAATTTCCAAAACTGAAAGTGGAAGTCGAGGCGGACACGCTCGCGCAAGTCGCTCAAGCGGCGGATGCCGGTGCCGACATCATCCTGCTCGACAACATGACGACGGCGCAGTTGCGGGCGGCGGTAAAAATTGTAAATGGCCGAGCGAAGACCGAGGCGAGCGGCGGCGTGAATCTGAAAACTGTCCGCGCGATTGCGGCGACCGGCGTGGATTTCATTTCCGTCGGCGCGATCACGCACTCGGCGCGGGCGGTGGATATTGGCCTAGATTTCGCAAGATAGCGTGAAGGGCGAGTATGAGCAGAAAGCAAAAAATCTACCTTGAAATATTAGGATGGATGTTACCGCAAATGCGGAATATCCAAACGCATTCAGCTTGGCGTCGTTTTAGGTATGGTTCCTTTTATCCAGAAATGGAGCTTGTGCATAATTTGCCGCCCTTACTTTTAATTCCTCATTTCACCGGGCACGATATTCATTGGCTCAATTACCAGGCCCGTATCTTTGTTGAACGGGGTAATAATCCAGCCCACGCGCTTTATTCTTCAATAAATAATTTAATACGAGAGTTGTTTTTGCTTGTTCCTGAAGAATTGAAAAGTGATTTGAAGTGGAGCGGACCAAACTAAATGACCACCGGCGCTAAAATTCTTTCCGCGTTGCGCGCGAATCCCGATGGGGTTTCGGGCGCGCAACTGGCGGAGCATCTGGCCATCAGCCGCGCGGCGATCTGGGCGCGCATGGATGATTTGCGCGCGGCGGGTTACGACATCGCGGCCAGCCCGCATTTCGGCTATAAACTCGTCGGCTCGCCGGACGCGTTGCACGCGGATGATCTGCTCGCGCGGTTGAATAAAACGAAAATCATCGGGCGCGACATCCGGGTGTTTGAGGAAACAAGTTCGACCAATGATGTCGCGGAAAAACTCGCGCGCGACGGCGTGAAGGAAGGCGTGGTGGTCTTCGCCGAATCGCAGACGAAGGGGCGCGGGCGGCTGGGACGCAAATGGCTTTCGCCGACGCACCAAGGGCTTTGGTTTTCCGTGCTGCTGCGACCGAATTTTCGTCCGCAGGAAACGACGCAGTTGACGGTGATTTCCGCAACGGCATTGCGGCGCGCGATCAAAACGGTTTGCGGCCTCGCGGCGGACATCAAATGGCCGAACGACATTTTGATTGGCGGGAAAAAAGTCGCGGGCATCCTCACCGAGATGAGCGCGGAAGTGGACCGCGTGCGCCACGTCATTCTCGGCATCGGCGTGGATGTGAACCAGGATGTGGCGGAATTTCCGGCGGAGTTGCGCAAGATCGCGACGTCCCTGAAGATCGAGGCGGGCGAAGAAATTACGCGCGCGGAACTCGCCACGGAGATTTTGCGCGAGCTGGATTTTGATTATGCGCGCGTGTGCGCGGGAAAGTTTTCCGCCGTGGCCGATGAATGGGAAGCCGCGTGTGTGACGATTGGAAAAAATGTAACGGTGCATTGTGGCGACCGGAAATTTCGCGGCTACGCGGAAGCACTCGATGACGACGGGGCGCTGCTCGTCCGCACCGAACATGGGCATTTGGAGCGCGTCATTGGTGGCGATGTGATGCTTGAGAAATGATGAAAATAAAAAACCGGAAGACGAGTCGTGGCATGGGCTACGGCTCTTCAACGTCCGTGCCCCCTCACCTCAATCCTCTCCCCCGAAGGGGAGAGGAGGCCGGAACGTGTCGGCGTTGGCTTTTTTACATTTTTAATTGTTTATGATTTTGCTGTTCGACATTGGCAACACGCACACGCACCTCGGTCTTGCCGATGGTAAGCGCGTGGTGAAACAGGCGGACATCCCGACGGGCGCGTGGTTTAACGGCACGGCGGCGGCAGCCGTAAAAAAATTTACGGGCGCAAAAAAAATCCGGGGCGCGGCGCTGTGCAGCGTGGTGCCGCGCGCGACGCCGCTGGTGAAAAAATTTGTGGCGAGTCTTGGAGCGCCGGCCTCCGGCGTTCCACTGATTGAACTCACGCCGAAAACGTTGCGCGGTGTAGGCATTGATTATCCGAAACCCAATTCTATCGGGCCGGATCGGTTGGCGAATGCGGTGGCGGCGAAGTTTCATTTCGGCGCGCCGGTGGTCGTCGTGGATTTTGGCACGGCGGTGACGTTTGATGTGGTGAACGCCAAAGGAAATTATGTCGGCGGCATCATCGTGCCCGGCCTCGCGGTGATGACGGATTATTTGCACGAGAAAACCGCGTTGCTGCCGAAAATAAAAATTCGCGAGATCAAAACTGCGATTGGTAAAAGCACGGAATCGGCAATGTTGATAGGGGCGGTGCAAGGTTATCGCGGTCTGGTTCGGGAACTGATTCGCGAATTGAAACGCGAGTTGCGCGTAAAAAATTTGCCGGTGGTGGCGACGGGCGGCTATGCGAAATTGATCGCGGCGAAGCTGCCGGAAATTTCCAAAGTCGCCCCGGATTTGACACTCGAAGGACTGCGGCTGGTGTGGCGGGAAAATCAACCACGGATGGATACGGATGAAACCCCGGTGGAAAAACGCGGAGGCGCAGGTAACGCGGAGACACGCAGAGAAAAAAAGTAGTTTCGCTTGGTGGGGCGAGCGCCCTCGCGAGCCGAACGTCGCCAGCCCAAGCGGCTCGCGAGGACGCTCGCCCCACCAACTGAAGCAAACGTGGCCAACGTTCTTTTGCGGTTATTTTTTACTTCAACGTCTTCACGGTTTCGGCGCGGGTGATGAACCAGTCATCGTTGGTTTTCTGCCATTGAAAGTGCATCTCCTCCACGCCGTAATCTTTATCGCTGCCGATCGTGACGCGCACGGTGCAAGACGCGTCCGCCGTTTTTTGATCGGGGCCAACGCGGACGGTCGTGTCGAGAAACGAAACCTTGAGGCTAGGCAGCGTGGCGAAACCGCCGTTGCCAGCTTCATGGATTTCGTCGCGACCGGAAAAGGTGTGCGTGCCGAGGCCGACCACGTCCATGAAAATCTGCGCGTCGCTGCTGAAATAACCGATGAAGGTCGAAGCTTTCGCAGCGCGGCTAAAGCTGCTCGCGCCCGCGCTGAACGTGGTGGTCTCCGCGAGGCTGGCCATTTTTTTGCCGATCACTTTTTCGGTGCTGGGGAAAAAAATCGTCCACAGCCAGCAACTCAGCGCGACCACGGCAGCGAGTAGGACGAGGCGGATGACCAGCTTCATAAAAATAATTTGCCGATGATGCGCTCGCGATCCGCGCGGCCCTGGGTGTGCAGGTTGAAGGGCATCGAGCGGTTGTCGCCCACGACATAAAACTGGTTCGTCGAACAGGCAATCGGCCCGGCCTCCCAGTCGCAGGAAAATTTCACATACGGTTCGGCCAGCGGCTGGTTGTTGACGAAGGTTTTTCCGCCGTGGAACGAAACGGTTTCGCCGGGCAGCCCGATGATGCGCTTCATCAGCATCACGCTCTCGCCGGCGAAGCGCACGGAAATGATGTCGCCCCGTTGCGGTTCGTGGCGGAGATAGGCGAGGCGGTTGATGCAATTGACCTGCCCAGTATGATACGTCGGCTGCATGGAAATGCCTTCGACGCGGATGGGTAGCAAAATAAATTTGAAGGTGACGAAGCATACGGCCACCAGCACCGTGATGCGGATGAGCGTGTTCCGGGGTCGCCGACCAATGGCCAGCACCCGCAGCCAATGGGGCCGGGAATCGTTTACGTCTTGCACGGCAGTATTAAAACGAAATCCGGGCGAAAGTTGCGAGCAAACAATGAGGGCGTGATGCGTGAAACGAAAAGGCGGCATTCCCCGTTTTCACGCATCACGCATCACGTTCCGCATTGAGTCCCGCGTCTTTTCGCGTATCCTCCACCGCTCTATGTCCAGCAGCCGCCGACAATATCCGTTTCATCTGATCGAGCCCAAGTGGCAGCAAACTTGGGAACAGCAGCAGGCTTTCCGCGCCTTCAATCCGGGCGAGGAAATTCCCGCGAACCATCCGTTCGCCGTGCGCCACAAACTTTCTGGCAAAGTTTCCGCCGCGCAGTTGCCGAAGAAATTTTACATCCTCGACATGTTCCCGTATCCGAGCGGCGCAGGTTTGCACGTCGGACATCCCGAAGGCTACACGGCCACGGACATCCTCGCGCGCTACCGTCGCGCGTGCGGCTTCAACGTGCTGCATCCGATGGGCTGGGATTCGTTCGGTCTGCCCGCCGAGCAATACGCCGTCAAGACCGGCCAGCATCCGCGCGTGACCACCGAGGCGAACATCGCGAATTTTACGCGGCAAATTAAGTCGCTGGGTTTTAGTTACGACTGGTCGCGCGAACTCGCCACGACGGACGTGGAATATTTCAAGTGGACGCAGTGGATTTTCCTGAAGCTCTACAATTCGTGGTTCAACCCTGAAACGAACAGGGCGGAGCCGATTGAGACGCTGAAATTTCCAGCGGAGCTTGAGACAATGGAAGAATTCCGTGAAATTGATCTGGTCAAAGGAGATAAATTCCATTTCATAAAACCGCAAACACTCGAAGAAAAACAACGGCTTTATCGCAATTCAAAACGGCTCGCTTATGTCAGTGAAGCGCCAGTCAACTGGTGTCCTGAACTCGGCACGGTTTTGGCGAATGAAGAAGTTATTGATGGTAAATCCGAAGTTGGTGGGTTTCCAGTCGTGAGAAAACCAATGCGTCAGTGGATGCTGCGCATCACTGCGTATTCTGAGAAGTTGCTCGCTGACCTCGACACGATTGACTGGAGCGATTCACTCAAGCAAATGCAGAGGAACTGGATCGGACGAAGTGAAGGAGCCGAGGTGAAATTCAAAATCGTCGGCACTGGCGGATACGATTTCAAAGTTTTCACAACTAGACCTGATACACTTTTTGGCGCGACTTACGCAGTTCTTTCACCCGAACATTGGTTGGTTGACCACATTGCATCGCCAGAGCAAGAAAAGGCCATTCAAGACTACAAAGCTTCAGCCGCTGGAAAATCTGATTTGGAACGCACGGAACTCGCCAAGGAAAAATCCGGCGTGTTCACCGGCGCTTACGCTATCAATCCCGTCAACGGCGAAAAAATTCCGATCTGGATTGCCGATTATGTTCTCGCCAGCTACGGCACGGGCGCCATCATGGCCGTGCCCGCGCATGACGAACGCGATTGGGAATTTGCTAAAAAATTTAATTTATCCATCAAGCAAGTCGTAGCAACTCCCGGAAACCCTCCGGAAAAATCAAGCCCAGATGAAGTTTTCGGTGTTGCCCAAAAACAAAAGCCCGATGGGTCGCTCGAAATTCTTGGATGGTGGAACGAAGATAAATGCACGGCGGGCGATGGCATTTCTGTCAACTCCGGTTTCATCACCGGCCTGCCCACGCCCGAAGCCAAAAAGAAAATCACCACCTGGCTCGAAGAAAAAGGTCTCGGCAAAAAGACTATCAATTACAAACTGCGCGACTGGCTGTTCAGCCGTCAGCGTTACTGGGGCGAGCCGTTTCCGATCATTTGGAAAAAGGACGCCGCCGGAAATCTGTATCACGAAGCGTTGCCGGAAAGCGCGTTGCCGCTGCTGCCGCCCGTGCTGGAAGATTACAAGCCCACCGCCGACGGTCAGCCGCCGCTCGCTCGCGCAAAGGATTGGCTGAATCTCCCTGACGGCTCGATTCGCGAAACAAACACCATGCCGCAATGGGCAGGGTCGTGCTGGTATTATCTCCGTTATCTCGACGCAAAAAATTCCGGCGCGTTCGTCGGCAAAGAAGTCGAGAGCTACTGGATGGGTGCGAACGGTTGCAGGTTGAAGGTTGAAAGTTGCAAGTTGGATTCCAGCACGACGCAACCTGTAACTAGCAACCTGCAACCTGCAACCAAATCAACGACGCCGGGAGTGGATTTATACGTCGGCGGCACGGAGCACGCCGTGTTGCATCTGCTTTACGCGCGTTTCTGGCACAAAGTTTTGTTTGATCTC
>JANYCI010000117.1 GCA_025360325.1 Limisphaerales bacterium
GATGAATATAACCGGCGGTTTCGTGGATCTCGCGCTAGGCAACGCCAGCAGCGGCGGCAACTCCATCGGCACGCAGATTGGCGCGCTACTTAACCAGAGCGGCGGTATTTTTCAGAACGGTGTCACTGCCGGATTCGGTTCGACGACCAATTCCTTCGCCATCGGCGGCATGGGCAATGGCACGACGAACAATCTTACGGCGTTCACGCTTGCCGGCGGCACTTTTATCTGTGCGGGAATAGTGCTGGCGCCGACCAACGCCGGGCCGGGCAGCGTGAACAATTTTAATTTTAAAGGCGGCGTCCTGGCCGTGCAAAGTTTCAATGCGACTAATCTGGGTTCCAGCCCGGCGGCCACCGTGCTGGCCAATCAAACCAACGTTTCGTTGAGCATCGGCACGCTGGCAAACTATGGCGGCACGGCCAATGGCGCTGTTGTGGTTCACAGCAACACAGCCGTCAATTCCATCAATTGCACCGTCAATGGCACGATCACGGGAAATGTGGTTGTTGATCCGGCGGTGACGAATGGAGTCGGCATTCCGCTCACACCGCAAAATGCGATTTACACGCCCCTTGCTCCGTTCGGTTATGTGAACGTCAACGGCGGCGGCTCTCTGTCCGTGGGCGGATTCATCACCAACAGTGGCGTGGTGAAATTTTCCGGCAGCGATGTGCCGGTGTCGTTTGGCACGTT
Source organism: Limisphaerales bacterium (assembly GCA_025360325.1). GTDB lineage: Bacteria > Verrucomicrobiota > Verrucomicrobiia > Limisphaerales > UBA11358 > UBA11358. The sequence goes on from JANYCI010000117.1 coordinate 697, forward strand.
CATCATGCCCAACGGCCTCGGCGGAATCTGGGATGCGAACCGCACGCCGAAAACTTTCACCTTCCCCAACAATTCCTCGCTGGCGTATTTCAAATGTGATTCAAACGAAGTTTCCACCTTGCAGGTCGCAGGCAACGGCACTTGCTACATCCGCTGGCTCGGCTATCAGGACGCTAACGCCGCCGGCCCCCAGCTATACAGCTACACCAACACGTTCAACGGTGGCACTTGGAATGTCGGCTACATCGGCCAGAACAATTCCTCCTCCCACTACGTCGGCGTGGCAACGCTGACCGGTGGTGCGAACATGACGATCACCAACAACGCCAACTTTGCCCACGGCACTTGGAATGTCATCAATGGCTCGCTCACGTTCAATGCGCAGCTGGCCGAAAACCATACGGCTGGCAACGCCGGTTTAAATATCACGGTGAACAACAGCGGTGGCGGGCCAGGCACGCTCACCGTCACTAACGGCGGTTTTATTCCGGGCTTTGCAGCGGCGAACACTGGTCCGGAAAATAATTCTTTGAACATCGGCAACGGCGGCACCGTGTTCATCAAAGGCACGACGCAGATCGGCACATCCACCGCTTCGCCCAACGCAGAAACGAACGCGATCAATTTGTCCGGCGGTAAGCTGGTGATTTTTGGCACGCTGCAATCCATCGCTCTTGCCGGTGCGCAGGATCACCTTTTCACATGGACTGGAGGACAACTCACGGCGCAGACGATCACGACCGGTGCCGGATTCAATGACCCGGCGAGCTGGATCACCACCAGCACGGTCAGCAATACTGCTGGCATCCTCGCGCCCGGCGACACCAGCGTGCCCGGTAAAACGACCATCACCGGCGGCTATGTGCAAACTTCCGGCGGCACGCTCGCAGTGGATATCGGCGGCACGACGCAGGCGAATACGTTCACGAACCTCGGCGGCTTTTATGACTTCGTTTCGGTTTCTGGCAGCGCGAATGTCGCTGGCCTGATCTCGGTGAATCTCATTAACGGTTATACTCCGGCGGCGACGACCGCCTTCACCGTGTTGACTGGCACAGGCGGTCTTGTAGCAAACTCCAGCACGATCGGTTACAACGGACTCATTCCGGTCTATACCAACGGCGTTTTGTATGGTGGCAAATACATGCAGGTGTTCGTGGCGGGAAATAATTTGATCCTGACCAACTACGGCGTTAGCGTCGCCGCGCTCGCCGCGAAATTCACGCCGACGAATGCCGTCGGCGTTGCGCCCGCCACGCCGACGTTCACCGACATTTCCACCGGCGTCATCACCAACCGCCACTGGAGTTTTGGCGACGCCACCACGCTCGACACCACCGCCACGAGCGTTCCGCATACTTATTCGGCGATTGGCACATATACCGTGACGCTCACGGTTTCTGCGCTGGATGGCTCAACCAGCACGGCGACCGGCACAGTCAAGGCGACGCTGACTGCTGACAATGCACTGTGGAAAGGCGGGCTTTCCGCAAACATCTGGGATGGGACCACGGCCAACTGGTTCACCAATGGCGTCGTGGGCGCGTATCACGATCCTGATTTCGTCACCTTTGATGACAGCGGCAACGCCGCCTCGCCCGTGAACCTTTCGCTGCTCGTGCAGCCTTCGAGCGTTACCTTCAGTAACGTCGCGAAGAATTACGCCATCTCCGGCGTGGGCCAGATTTCCGGCAACACCAGCCTCACGCTCGCGGGCGACGGTGTGAGCAGTGGCGGCAACGTCACTCTGTTGACCACCAACAATTTCACCGGCGGAACCACCATCAATTACGGCACGCTTCAAGTCGGCAATGGCACGGCAGACGGCGGCATTGACAGCACGCCCGCCATCACCAACAACGGCGCGCTCATCTTTAACCAGAGCAGCACACACAGCCTCGTTGCTTCATTGACTGGGACTGGCCCCATCACCAAGTCCGGCAACGGCACTTTGATTTTGAGCGGCGATAACAGCGCGAATTTCTCCGGCCCTGTCACCATCAATGGCGGCACACTTGCCGTTGCGAGCGATGCCACGCTTGGACAAAATAGCGGCACAGTGAATCTCACCAACGCCACGTTGCAGATCAACTCCGGCGGCAGCTTGAACCGCAATCTGAACATCGGTGGCACCAACGTCTCGCTGAATGTCAACGGCACGGTGATCTTGCCGAACGCCATCAACGGCATCGCACCGGTCACGGTTGGCGGCGGCGGCACGTTGCAGGTTGACACCGGCGGTTCGTCCGTCTCGCTACCTACCAATGTTGTCCTAAACGGCGCTAGCATTACTTATAACCGCAACGACAATTATGCGCAGCCCGGAACCATCAGCGGTAACAGCGCGAGCAGCGCGATTGACAATCTCGGCGGCGCGAGCACGACCAACACGCTCACTTTCGCCAATGGCAACAACACTTTCGCTTCGATCATCACCGAAGCAAACAGCTATCTGGTGCTCAACGGCTCCGCGAATTCTTCAAACACCATCGCCGGGGCGGACCAGACCGGCGGTGGCGCGTTCGGCCCGCGCGGCGCAAACGCGCAGATCATCGTGAACGGCGGAAATTATTTCATCACCAACTCGACGTTGTTCGGAACCGTTGGCGGCGGCTTCCAAGCCAGTGACAACTTCATCGTGAATGGTGGCACAGTCGTTTGCTCGTGGTATGGAGCAAACACGGCTGCCACCGATGGCGGCCTTCATTTCTTCCGTAATAATCTGGAGATTGATTCAGGCACTCTCTACACCAAGGTCTGGGGCGCGGCGATTGCGCCCGGCTTTGACGCGACGTTCAACATGAACGGCGGCACGTTCCGTCTCGACGACTCCGGCACCTTGCCTGGCGCAAGCGCAGCTACAACCTTCTTTGGTCTCGGTCTCGGCAACCATTCATTCGCCAGCATTGCCGACCGTTTCAGCGGCAGTGCAACGGTGAATCAAATCGGCGGTGCGATTATTCTCGCCGCCTCGACGAACAACAACGTCGAACTTGGCTGCGCCAACAATTCGCCGACTAACCATGCCTCGACTTACACGCTCGCCGGCGGCTCACTTACGGCCATCGGCGGCGTGAACGGCGGCAACATCAAAATCGGCGGCAGCGCCGACGGCGCGAGCACCGCGCTATTCACGCTCACCAACTCCGGCAAGGTTGTTGTCAGCGGCACGATTCAGGGCTACAGCGGTGCGGCCGGTTCACAGGCGTTCACCTTTGGCGGCGGCACGCTGGTTGCCGGGGGTGTGAACATGAATTCACTCGCAGATGCATTGGGCAATTCCACCGGCACGCTCGTGAACAATGGTGGCACGCTCTCACCCGGTGATTCCGGCGTCGCTGGCAAAACTGCCATCACCGGCGGCTATACCGCCAATTCCGGCTCCACGCTATCCATTGACCTGAATGGAGCGACGGCGGCAACGACCTTCACCAACAACGGCGCGTTTTATGACACCGTTGCGGCAAGTGGCGCGGCAACGCTCGGTGGCAACCTGGTTGTCCGCACGAATGGTTCTTATGTCCCGTCGGCCACGAGCAGCTTCACGATTCTCACTGCGGCAAGTGTCGGCGGCACGTTCGCCAACCTCACCAGCGGACGCGTCACCGTGAATGGTTCCACAAATACCTTCGCTGTGGTCATCAACGCGACGAGCGTCGTGCTGACGAACTTCTCCGGTGCCGCTTCCTCACAGCCGTCGCCGGCGAGCATCACGACGACTTACAATGGCAGCACGCTCACGTTGAACTGGCCGAACGGCCAGGGCTGGCGTTTGCAGGCGCAGACCAACGGCCTTGGCACAGGCTTGAATACGAACTGGTCGAACGTCACGGGCGCAACGCCGCCGTTCACCACCACGCCGAACCCCGCGAACGGCACGGTGTTCTATCGCCTCATTTGGCCTTAAAAATGTTGGGGTTGGTGGGTCGCCGGGTGACGTCTTGGGTTGGCGTCACCCGGCTTTTTTGCGCCTAAAGAAAACTTTCGCTCCGCCGGTTTTGCATTACGTTCAAGGCAATTCCATGTCGCACAGCCGCACCAAAACCAGACGTATCGCTGTCATCGGCGCTCCAGTGCTGCAGGCGCAAAGCGCGTTCAACGCCGCGCTCATTGACTACGCCGCGCGGCAGGGTAACTGGAAATTCGTCTTCAGCACGGAAGTCAGCGTGCAGACGCTTAAATTTCTCCGGCAACTCGATTGCGATGGCGCGCTCATCCGGGTCATCTCGCCCGCCATCGCGCGGGAGGCAAGAAAACTTTCATTCCCGCTCGTCAATTTTTCCTCATGGCTCTCCGATCCCGGCGTGCCCACGGTGCGCTGCGACAACGCGATGATGGGACGGCTCGCAGCGCAGCATCTTCTGAACAAAGGTTTCCGCCGGTTCGCCGTGGTATTGAGCAAAGGCGGCTGGTTCGCACACTCGCGCCATCAAAGTTTTTTGGAATGCATCGAAAAAACCGGCTTTGCGGAAAACGTCAGCACGTTTGAACTGCGTTCGCATTCGGCGGATGCAGAAGACTTGAAACGCTTCCGCGTGTGGGCGGAAAAGCTGGAATCGCCGACCGGCTTATTTTTAACGAATGACGATCCTGACGCGCCGGTGCTCATGGACGCCTGCCGCGCGGCGGGCAAAAAAATTCCGCGCGACCTCGCCATCGTCACGAGCCATGGGCATCCCGAAATCTGCCGCGCCTGCTCCCCACCGTTGACTTACGTTGATCAGAACGAACAGGGCATCGCGCTGGAAGCCGCGAAATTTCTCGACCGGCTCATGTCCGGCGAAGCCAACGCCGCGCGCACCATCATCGTGCCCTCGGGCGACGTGGTGCCACTTGGCTCGACCGACACCGTCGCGGTGGATGATCGCGAGGTGGCGCACACCGTGGAGTTTATCCGCGAACACATTTCGGAGCCGATTAACATCAAGGATGTGGCGCAGCATTTTTCCATCGCCCGCCGCACGCTGGAGCGTCGCTTCCGTGGCGCGATGAAAATTTCGCTGCATGATTTCCAGACGAGCGAGCGCATAGCCCGCGCCGAGGATTTGCTGCGGGCTAAACCGCCGTTGACGCTGGCCGACGTGGCGCGACGCTGCGGTTTCGTAAGCGCGACGCGCTTGAACCTCGTTTTCCGCCGCGTCAAGGGATCCAGCCCGGCGGATTGGCGGGCTGTCGCAAAATGATTTGCCGCTGGCGCAAATCGCCAGTTTCATGCCTCGCCCGCTGCGTTTAAGTTGAAAATTGAAATACCCCGCTTCTGCGCCACTTTTGTCCGTTGCGTTTTGAAAACGGGTTTGCTCAATCAAAACGAAAAAACCTATGACCACACGCAGCATCCAAAAAATAATCGTCGCGCTGATTTGCGCGATGTTCGCGGCCGGCAGCAGCCACGCGGCAGTTTTTCAAAAGGCAAATAATTCTAATTTGCTTAATGACCCGGCCAGTTGGGTTCCCAACAGCGGCACGCCGGGCAGTGCGGACATCGCGACTTGGGGCACCACCGTGACTGGCGCCAACACCGTCGGCCTCGGCGCGGCGGCGGGCTGGAACGGTATCGCGCTGATCAATCCCGGCGGTCTGGTGACGATTACGAATGACGGCAACATCCTGACGCTAGGTGCTGGGGGCATTGACCTTTCGCAGACAAACAACGGGCTGACTTTGAACTGCCCGCTAAACATTTCGGCGAATCAGATTTGGAGCGTGACCAACAGTCGGACGCTCACCCTCAACGCGGCGGTCGCTGACAGCGGCAGCGGCTTTGGCTTGACCAAAAATGGAAATGGCGGTGTCACCCTCGCTGGCACGAACAATTTCAGCGGGCCAATCGTGTTGAACGCCGGCACCCTGACGCTCGCCAGCAGCAACGCCTGGCCCGGGGCCGCCTCCTTGAGTTTCAAGGGCGGCACGCTGGCGATCAACGCGGGCGTAGTGGTGACGAACCTTTCCGTGGTGACTTCCAACACGACGGCGGCGGCGAATGTTTCCTGCTCCGGCACACTCCCAAACAACATCACGATCAATCCCGGCACGAACAACATTCCGCCGACGGCTTCAGGCATTTACACCATCCCGGCCTCCGGGTTTGTGCAAGTGAATGTGGCTGGCTCCGTCAGCGCGGGCGGCTTCATCACCAACTATGGCGTGCTGAATTTGACCGGCAGCAGTGTGCAGACCATTGGCATCATCATCGGCTCCGGCTCGGAAGCCGCCGGCACGCTTGGAGGTGTGCAAGACAACAACACCATTGCGGCGGGAAAAACCCTGACCTTCGGCAACGGCAGCGCGTTTTCCTATTTCAAGCCCGGTGCCGCCACGCGTTCGACACTACAGGTGGTTGGCAACGGCTCGGTTTATTTCAAATGGTTTGGCTACAATGATACGGCGGGAATGATTCCCTACACCAATACGCTTAACGGTGGCACTTGGATTTTTGGTCAGATGGGCCAGAACAACAGTGGAACGCATTACGTCGGTCAGCTCAACATCACTAGCGGCGCGGCGGTCACAGTCACAAACCAAAATACCGGCAGCGGTCCTGGCCCGGCATATTCGCACGGAACTTATAACATCATCAACGGCTCGATGACGTTCTACAATACCGTGGCGGAAGGTCATGCTGCCAACAACTTTGGCTTGAACATTTTCGCCAACAACAGCGGCGGCGGCTCTGGCACGTTCACTGTGACGAACGGCGGCATCGCGCTCGGATTTGCCTCCACTTTTTTGAACACCGCTGCGGAAAATAATTCGCTTAACGTCGGCACAGGCGGCGCGGCCAACATCACCGGTAACCTGACTGCGGGAACCACGCAGGCGCAATCCAATCCTGAAACAAATTCGGTGAACCTTTCCGGCGGCAAACTGGTGGTCAGTGGAACGGTGCTGGCGCAGGCGGCGGCGTCCGGCCAAACCAGAAGCTTCAACTGGACGGGCGGACAGTTGTCCGCCGCGACCATCACGCCTTCGGCGGGTTTCAACGATCCCGCCAGCGCCATCAGCCCGACGGGCGTGACCAATAGCGCGGGCATCCTCGCTCCCGGCGACGACGGCATTCCTGGCCGCACTATCATCAACGGCAGCTACGTTCAGACCAACGTCGGCACGATTACGATGGATCTCGGCGGCACGACGCGCGCTTCCAGTTTCCAAGCCAGCACTAATGGCTTTTATGATTACCTTCAGGTGGTCGGGCCGCTCGCGCTCGGCGGCAGCTTGAAGGTGAAATTGGTCGGCGGCTACAATCCGGCTTATACCGATCAGTTGAACATCATCGCCACGTCCGGCGCGGGAAACCTTATCAGCGGCCTGTTCACGAATCTGGTGGCTGGGCCGGCCCTCGGTCGCGTGGCCGTCGAAGGAATGACGAACACCTACTTCACCGTGGTTATCAATTCACAGTCCAACACGCTTTATCTGATCAACTATACCAACATCGCCTCGACCGCCAGCTACGCCACGAACATCACCGCCACGGTCATCAACAGCGGCACGACGCTGCAAGTCTCCTGGCCCATGACGCACCTCGGCTGGACGTTGCAGGCGCAGACCAACACTCTCAATGTCGGCCTCGGAACCAACTGGGTGGATCTTTCCGGCACTTCGGCAGTCATCAGCACCAACTTGCCGATTGTGTCGGCCAACCCCGCCGTGTTTTACCGGCTGCGGAATTAAAACGTATACAATCCAACGACAATTTCAAAAACGGGAAGAAGCCAAAACTTCTTCCCGTTTTTTCTGAAATCTATCCGCTTTTTTCCCGTCTCTTGATATGCCCCGCATGAAAATCAAATTGCTGCTCCTTCTGACCTGCACCTGTGCCGCCACCCTGCCGGCGGCGGAATGGTTCGTAGCCCCGACGGGCAACGATGCCAGCGACGGCACGCGCTCCCGGCCATTTGCCACTGTGACCCGCGCCCGCGATGCCGCTCGCGCGGGAAAAAACGGCGAGGCCAAGGTTATCTATCTGCGAGGCGGCAATTATCCCTTGCTGCAAACCCTCGAACTCACCGCCGCCGACAATGGTCTGACCATTCGCAGCGCGGAAAATGAAGAAGCAGTTCTTTCTGGTGGACGCACCTTCACAGCCAAAGATTTGCACGCCGTCGCGGATGCCAACACCCTCGCGCGCATCGCACCTGCCGTGAGCGGGAAAATTGTCGAGGTTGATCTCGCCGCGCTTGGCATCACGCATCGCCGCGCATATCCCGACACCTTCACGGACAATGGAAACCTGATCGAACTTTACTTCAACGGCGAGCGGCTGCCGTTGGCGCGATTTCCGAACGAAGGTTACATGACCATGAAGCGTGTGCTCAATAACGCCGGCGGCATCACAAACCGCAATTGGGAAAATGCCGTTTGGGAAACAATGAACACCAACGGCCCCGGCGGCACGTTCGTTTTCCGTGACGAATTTTTCCCGCAACACGCGACTTGGGCCAAGGTTTTGGATCACGGCGTGTGGTTCAAAGGCTATTGGCGCATCCCGTGGCAGAACGAAGCCGTGCGCGTCGGCACGATTGATCCCAACGCCAGGACGGTGACCTTCGCCAAACCAATTGCCGGTGGCATCGGCAACAAATACACACGGCCCGAAGGCAACGGCCAGGAAAAATACTGGCTGATGAATCTGTTGGAAGAGATTGATCGTCCCGGCGAATGGGCCGTGGATTTTCCTTCCGGCAAACTATATTTCTATCCGCCGGGAAAAATGGACGACGCGAATATGGTCATCTGCGATAGCGACCAGCCAGTCGTGCGAATCACCGGCGCGACGAATGTGCTGCTGCGCCAGTTGACAATTGAAAACAATCTCGGCCACGGCATCCAGATTGACGGCGGCAGCAGCAACCTCGTCGCCGGTTGCACCGTGCGCAATGTTTCGCGTTACGCCGTTAAAATTGACGGCGGTTTTCACCACGAGATTTTGAGCTGCGACCTTTACCATCTTGGCGCGGGCGGCGTGTGGCTGGGCGGCGGCGATGAAAAAATTTTACCGCGCATTCCCGCCGGTCATCGCGTCGTGAACAATCACATCCATCACTTCGCCGAAATTGAGCGTGTCTATGCTCCCGCCGTGAACTCCGGTTTCACCGGCGGCGGTGGTGGGGGTCATCACGCAGCGGTCGGGATGTATGTCGCGCATAATTTGATTCACGACACGCCGCACGTCGGTATTTTGCACGGCAGCTTCGATTCCATTTTTGAGTTCAATGAAATTCTGGAGTTCTGCAAAGTCTCGAACGACATGGGGGGCTGGTATTGCTACGACCAGTTCGCGCGCATGGGCAACCAGACGTTCCGCTACAATTACATTCACAGCACTGGCGAGGGCGACGCCGTCTATTTCGACAACGATCATCCGGACATGCACGTTTATGGCAACGTGGTTTGCCTCGACAGCAAAGGCAAACGCGGCACGGCGTATCTCTACAAGAAAGGGACGCAGGCGAAATTTCCGCAGACGATTGATTGCACCAACAACATCGCCATCAACTGCAACTACGGATTTGAAATCGTCACCGCTTTGCCTTCGCGCGTGAACAACAACGTGGCCGTGAACTGTCAGACACCGTTCACGTGGAAACTTGTGAGCGGCACGAACATCATCAGCACCAACGCGCTGCTCGTGGCTGGACAAAAAAACATGAGCTATACGAACGATCCAGGCTTCGTGAATTTCGCGAAACGCGATTTCCGCTTGAGGCCGGATGCGCGGGTGTTCAAGGATTTGCCTGGCTTCCAGCCGATTCCGTTCGACCGGATCGGATTATCCACCGACAAATTTCGCAAACGCCTGCCCACTGACGAAGAAGCGGGGCGCACGGAAAAAACTTCCAACCACGAAGCCCTCGGCGTGGAAATTCAGGACCGCAAATGACCGCCGCGTTCGGCTACGAACTCATGGCAGCTTCAGCCGGTAGAACAACGAGCTGCGCTGCGGGTCGAGTGGATTGGTGAAGTTCACCGCACCCCCCGGGCCAAACTGGTTGGTGGAAACAATCATCCAGTTCACAAGTTGGGTTGCGAGATTGGTCGTGGTCAGCACGAGATAATTTGCCCCGGCTATTCCATTCGTTCCGGTGATGACGAGGTTGGTTCCGCTCAACTGGATGCCGTCCAGCACCGGCGGGTTGGTGGCGGTAACGTTGAGGAAAAGTTCGCCCCCGGAAATTTGCAGCGCGGAACTCGCCCCCGCCGAAATCCCCCCGCCGTTCACGATGCAGGCCGGCACAGTTCCCGCCACGTTGCCGGTATTTCCGTTCAGAACGCGGGCGATGAGTTTGAAATTGCCGGGCAGGAGGGTCGGGCCGGTGTTGTTGACTTTGAAAACGGTTGTGGCTGCGAGCGTGAATGCGCCGTTCGTCATCAGCAAACACGGCAGGCCGTTGGTGAAGGCGAAATAATTTGTGCCGAGCGCGGCATTGAAATTACCGTTGATGATGCCGGTCGCGCCGGCGGAATTGGAAAGTGTCTGACTCGCGCCCAACGCGAAGGCGTTGGTCAGGCCGGAAACATCCAAAACGGAATTGCCACCGAGGGCAATGAGCGGCGTGGTGGAAATCGAACCATAGCCGCCCAGGGCGAACGTGCCGGCATTGACGAACGTGTTGCCGGCATAAGTGTTCGAGCCGGTAAGCGTAAAAAAACCGCCGCCGGTTTTAACGAGGTTGATGCTGCCGGTGGTGTCGGTGATGACGCCGCCGAAGATGCTGTTGCTGCCGCCCGCGCCCACGGTGAGCGTGTAGATGCCGGAGCCAGACTTGTTGTCCACGAAGGCATTGGTGTTTCCGGGAGCGACGAGGCCATTGATTTGCACGTTACGGCTGTTCAAATCCAACAGCGAAGTTTTTCCCGTCGCCAAGCTGAACACAACATTGCCTCTGCCTGCGCCGGAGGGAATGGCATTGTCCGCGCCGAGCTGAACAATCGCCGTGGAGCCGGAACCCAGCGTGTCGGTCGCGCCGATCACGGTGTCGCCTGAATAATTATTCAGGGCGGAGCCGAGCACCACTGCGTAGGCGTCCCAGACTACGGTGAAACCGCCGGGGCCGGTGACCTGGCCGTTCAAGTTGATCTTGCGGTTTTGCGCCGGATGAAACACCGCGCCGCCGGCGCCAAGAATGACAGTGCGCGTCAGGGTGGCGTCGTTGGCGCTGATCTTGAGCGTCGCGCCATTGGACATCGTGAGCGGGCCGGTCGCCGCGCCGAGGCTCGATTGGTTTGTAATGGCAACGTAGCCGCCGACAATCGTGAGGCCGCCGGAAAATGCGTTCGTGCAGTTGAACGTCAGACCGCCGCTGCCAGTTTTCACCAGCACGCCGCCGCCGGCAATCGGCGTGGCGAAGGAAAGGTTGTTCGCCATCGTGTCCACGGTTGCGCTCGCGCCGTTTTCAATTTTCAACTGCGCGGAAAAATCGGTGGTGATGCCGTTCCATTGGAGCGCGCCATTGCCGCCAAAATCAATGGTGTTTGTGCCGAGCGCGTTGGGTGTGGTGATGGAGACCACACCGGCATTGATGACTGTGCCGCCGGTGAAATCGTTCGGCATCGTGACGGTGAGCGTGCCGCTGCCGTCCTTTTGCAGCGCGCCGTTGCCGGTGATTTTGCCGCTGCCGGAAAGCGTGTAGCTGTTGCTCGTGTTGAATTGCACAAACGCTGGCGCGAGAGGTTGGAACAAATTCAGCGTGAGCGCGAACGAACCCGCGTCGCTAAAGAGGACGGAGTCGCCGTTCCAAAAAGTCGTGTTCGTGCCGTTAATCGTCCAAACCGGATTGTTGGTATTCTGGATGTCCCAGATGTTCCAAACATTGTCGCCGAGCCACACCAGATTCGCCGCCGGGTGCGCGCCGCCAATGCCGGGCGTGATGCTGGCCTCGATGGAATTGATGCTCTCGCCGCCGGCGTTGACAGCAGTGACGACGTAGAAATAAGTCGTGCCGTTGGCAACCGTCGTGTCCACGACGTTCGTAAAAAGGGTTTGCGTCAGGATGCTCGCGTAAGGCCCGCCGCTCGTCGTTGAGCGTTTGAGATTGTAGCCCGTCGCGTTGGTCACGGCCGGCCAGGTGAGCGTGACGGAATAACTCCCGGCGTAGGCAGTGAGATTGGTCGGCGCGGACGGCGGCGAACCGGATAACGAAACACTGCTGGCGAACGGCTCGATTTGATTGCGGTAATCCACAATGTTCGTGCCACTGCGCGTGACTTGAAATTCGCTCAACTTCACCGTGCGCGCGTCGGCGGTCGTCACGCTGCGCGGTGTGAAGGTAAAAGTATCGGTCTGGTTGCTGATGGCGACGGTGAAAATATTCGTCGCCGTCCAAACATTCGTGGGAATCGGGTCGCCGGCGGCGAACGGATAAATCATAACCTTGAACGCCGGTGTAATATTGGTGGTGACGACGGTGAGCCGGTAAAACTGCTCGGAGTTGTAGGTGAGGTTGGAAACGGTTTCTGTGTAAGCCGTCCAGTTGGTCGGACTCAAGATACGGACGAGGAGGCTGCGGTTGCCATTGGTCGCGGGTTCGGGCAATAAGCAGTCGGTGTTGGTGTTGAAACCAGCGGGCAGCGACGCGCCGGTTTTGAGCGTGAGGTCTTTGGGGATTTGCAGCAGCCATTTGTAGGCGTGCGGTGAATTGTCCTTCTGGATGTCGTCGGCGACAAAGACGTAGGGCTTCACACCGCGCACGAGGCCAGCGGTGCGGATGACCTGCTGCATCGGGTTGTAAGCTTGGCGCTGGATGCCTTCCAGCATGCCGGGCGTGTCCCAGTGCGGATAGGAAACAAACGGAGTGTTGCCGTAGTTTTCGGAGATGAGATTGTTGCTCCGGCGGAAGTTGTTGAATGAATTAGTTTCGGCCTGATAGCCGGAGTTGATCGTGACCGTGCCGCCGACGGAATAATTGTTCCAGATCCACCCCCAAGTGTAGGCATAAGTGGAATCGCACGTTGCGAAGAGTGCATTGGACTGGCTGCTCCAGCCCGCGAGCTTGGCGGGGATGCGCATCTTGTAGCCTTCCTGCTGGGTGATATACATCGCCTTGTCATCCACCAGAACCATGCTGCTGAAACCGCTGTCCTGCCCGTAACTCAACGCATACGGAAACCAAACCCAGCAGCGTCCCAGTCCGCTGACGGAAAAACCACCTCGCTCCGCATAGGTATGCCCGCCGAAATCCTGCCGTGTGTGAAACTGGAGCGCCACGGCGTTGGAGGAAGAATCGCTGCGGCCCACAATGGTCGAGCCGTGAGGGTCAATGAAATCCAGATTAGTGCGGCTGGCGGCGTTCTGCACATTCCAATCTACATTCGTCAGGGGGTCTTGAACAAACAGCGCGGCTTCAACCAAGTCCTGTAAATACACGGAGCTGACGGTGAACTTGCTGTCACGAAAATCGAGGAAGGTTTTGTAATTATTCGTTCCGGTGGCCGGACTGTTTGAACACCAAGAAGTCATGACATAGTTGCGCCAAAGAAATGCGGCGGCAGGCGTGTTGGTATATACCCACTGCATCGCGACCTGATCGCTGGCCATGTAGAGCCGGCCACCACGCAAGTTGTCCGTGCCTTCGCCGCCGATCAAATCGTAATGCTTCCAGGAATAGCCAAATGGCTGGAGACAGGCGGGCCAGACGTTCTTCACAAAATTTTGCAGATGCGGATGGCCGAAAAAATTATAGCCACGCTTCGCGAACGCGATGTGCCGCGCCCCGCCAAACCATCCTTTGCCCATGCCCTCGAACGGTTCGCCGGACGGATGCCAGCCATAGGTTATGAAGTCGTAAAAACTGCCCATTGCGTTCACGAAATAGGCGTTGAAATAATTTGTGTCAAAGCCTTCGACTGCCGCGCTCGTCTCGCCTTCCAGCGCCATCGCCATGATGAGATTGAAACCGTCGAGCGAAACCCAGTTGGACGTATCCGCTTCCGGCGAGAGGCCGACACCTTGATAAGGCGCGGCATACATCACGCGGGCAATGGCCGTCCGCACATGGGCGCGCTGCGCGGGTGTCATCGCCCAATGATTAAAATCATACGCCTCGGCAAATGCGCCGCCGCCGCCGATCATCCAGCGCGCGTTGGAGTTCGTGTATTCCGGGCGGGACAAAACATACGTCGCCCAAGTATCCATCGCCACGGCGAGATTCGTGGCGCGCGTTTGATTCGTGGCGACATTCAGAAAAATCCAGTTCTCCAAGGCTTCGAGCGCAAATTCGCCCGCCATCGTCCGCATATAAACATCCGCCGCGCCGTTCCCCGCGACCTTGTTGCTGATGCCGACGTTAAGGTTGTTCGTCAATCCGGCAACGAGGTTGGTGTAATAGCCTTGATTGTATGGATCGTTGTAGAAGCCCACGTTGCCGATCCGCGCAGAGCCGTCCGGCATCAGCTTGATGGAGTTCGGCAGCGAGTCATAAACACTGCGCGGATTGCGCAGCAGCGCAGTGTAACGCTGGATGTAATTCGTGAACAATTCCTGCCCGGCCCAGGTATTCGTAAGCCGGTTGCAGACATCAGCACGATCCGATGGCCCGATAAACACGCGCGGATGCACGCCGATGGCCGGCACCGCGGAAATCGGGCGCAGAGCGGTGTAGTTCCAATTTACCTGTCGCTGACCAAGAATATTTACCGGAAAACTTGGCGGCGTTTGCGCGTTGGAATTGAAAACGGTGCTTAAAAAAGCGCCGAGAAGAATCAGTTTTAACTTCATCGAAAAATCCGGGAGTGGGTAGATAACGCAAATCAGGGCAAAAGCAGCAACCGGCTTTCACTGTCAGTCCCTTTTGCCGGCCCGCCCAGCAACACGATTGCCCGTTTTCAAAAAATACCTTTTCGCAGAAATCTCCAATTTGCGTTATCTACCTACTCCCGGAAAAATCAGTGTCCCGCGATTCCGCCGCACCAAAATTTTGCCCACGCCGAGTCGCCATCCGCATGGTTGGCCGCGCGCACGAGCGGAATCATTCCTTCTTTCAATCCGGTGATGTCCGGCTTGCGCGCTTCCGAGTGGCCGTCAAAAAAAACGATTACGCCCGTGCCGTCGGCGTAATAAAAACCTTGGTTGGCTGCAAACCCGCCGGTATTTTGCGCGACCTGCCGGCCGCTGTGCGGGCAGAGCGGATAATACCCGGCGTTATTGCCATCGGTGAAGCTGGCAAAACTTGTTCCGCCATTTTGCGTGATCGCTCCAGCACACGCCATGATGCAGCCATCGGAAGGCTTCTTGACCATGGTTGTTTTAACGATGAACTGGTTCGGATCAGTATCCTGTGGTGTCCACGGGATGAATCGGTTGCCCGAGTAGGAGGGGATGTTTGTGTAGATGCCGTAGCTCTTGATGCGCTCATACGCGGCGGGACATTCGGCGAAACCGGCGAGGTTGTCCGACTTCCAGCCGATATAACTTTTCCACGAATCCATGCACGCGCCATTCGGGTCTTGATACGTCCCGTTGCGTCCCGACATGACGAAGATCGGACAAATTCTTTCCTTATTATCCGAGGCATACATATGCGCCGCCAGGCCGACCTGCCTCATGCCGTTGACACATTTGATGCGGAGAGCCTTTTCCTTGGCCTTCGCCAAGGCGGGCAAGAGCATCGCTGCGAGAATGGCAATGATGGCGATGACCACCAGCAGTTCAATCAAGGTGAACCCGCCGGGGTGGGTCGGGCGGCGTGGCGAGACGGGAAAATTCGGCGATGTCATACGGGTTTGGAGTCAGTCTCACATTAACTCGAAAACTTTTTTTAGGCAGGGTGCATTTTGCGTTTTGCCCGTGCCATTTTGCGGCGGTGTCACGTTCCGAAATTCTTGTCGCCGCTTGGACGCTGCATCTGATGCCCGGCGGCCGCCGGCAGCGAGCGCCGATACTCGTCTGTCTGAAGGCCCATTTTTTCAAACGGAATTTTTTCAAAACCGGGAATTTTCTTGAACACCACCGCGTTCGGCTTCAGCGAAAAATTTCCTTTTGCCGCGTCCACGAATCCCGGATCATTGGCCGTCACCCAATTGTCCTTCGCCAGAAACAGGTTGGTGTCCGCCTGCCGTTCCTTGCTCATCTTGAGCGCGAACGGCTGGTTGGTTTTCATAATAATCAAGTTCCGTTCAAATACTGTCCGCACCGGCAACTCGGGATGATTCGCCAGCAACGTCGCCATTTCAGGAAAACGTTCCGACCACGGCGGCTGGGTCGGCTTAATTTCCGCGACGCCTTTCAATAAATGCGAATTCGTCGCGTAACCACGCGCCGTGCCGCGATCATCCATGCCGAACACCGGGCCTTCCTCCTTCACGAAAATGTTGTTGATGATTTTGTGATCCGGCCCGGACGCGATCCACACGCCCGTGCGGTCGCCGGCGAAAATATTTCCGTAAACCAGATTGCCCGACGCGCCGTCGTCCGGGTTCACGCCGCCGACGGTGTCGTGAATGTAATTGTAGCGGATGATCACGCCGCGAATGGTCCAGTCCAGCCACGAATAAAACGCGCCCACATCGCCGGATTGGAAACCGCAGTTGAAAATTTCGTTGTATTCAAAAACATTGTCCTGCCCGCTCACCAACACCGCGTCGCGCGGCGCGTCGTGAATCAAGTTATTCGCCACGCGAATGCCGACGGCGGTGATGGGCACTTTCCCGGCGTTGTTTTGCCCGCCGTAGCCGACATCCACGGCCGCTGAATACATCGCTTTCAAGACGGCGTAATGATGCAGATGGTTGTTGACGACAAAATTTCCGCTCGGCGTAAGCGTGGCCTTGTCACCGCCCGAAATCATGATGCAGCCTTCGCCCACATCGTAGATGTCGCAACTCTGCACGCCGCTGTGTGAACCCGAAAGCACCACCCCGCGACGGGCGAGATTGCGAAAGGTGCAGCCGGCGATCAAAACCGAATCTGCATTCACCGCATTGATGCCATCGCCCAGCGCGGCTTCAAATGTGAGGCCGATGAACTTCAGGTTCGCAGCGCCGTTGATTGAAATCATCGGCTGATCAAGCTGGGAAACTATCAGCTCGCCATCCGCGCTTGGCGGCCAGAAGAACAGGGTTTGCGAATCGAAATCAATCGCCCATTCGCCGGGCCGGTCAATTTCCTCCATAAGATTCAAAGCGCACCACGGCTCTTTTCCGTTGCCCAATGGTCGCGTGTATTTGTTGCCGATGCCGCTCGCCAAGCCGACGGCAAAAGTAATGGTGTGGGTGTTCGGGTCAATCGTCGCCACACGCATCGCCGGGTCTTCCCACGGCACACGCCATTGGCCTTTGAGCCAGACACTATGATTTTCCAGCCAGCGCGACGGGCGTTCATCGCGATACTCAAACGTGCCGCCGTTTTTTACGTCACCATTGACGACGGCTTTTTTCATCGTCGTCCAGTCTTTTGGATCGGTGGCATTGGGCCAGCGCGAAAGGGGCAGGCGCTTGCCGTTCCAAAACAATTCAAAAATTCCACCGCTGTCACTGAACAAAGCCGGAAATGGCCCGGCGTGTTTCAAACCTAACTTTGCAATCGGTGCGCAAACGACTTTGCCGCGTGCCGCCGGATCCAGCCGCGACAAGATTTTTTCATCCGTCACCGGCGCGAACTCGGAAAGTTTCAACACCCGCCCGCCGAGGATTTCCACCGGATGATTTTGATAGGCCCGATAAACAATCGGCGACGCTTTCGTGCCGGAATCGGCGCTTGAAAATTCCAGCGAATTTTCCAGGCTATATTTGCCACCAAGAATTTCCACCGTCACGCCGCCCTTCGGCAACTCGCCGCCTGATTTCATTTTGCGGATTTCATCGCGTGCCCGCGCAATCGTGGCGAAGGCCGCCGGGATGGATTTGCCGTCGTGCGCGTCGTCACCGTCCGGTGCGACGAACAACTCGACGGCGAAAAGGTTTTGAAGAGCGAGCGTCGCCACTACGGCGGCGACACAAAATAAATGGCACTTTGGCTTGTTCATGCTGGTGCAGGCAAAAGTGAACGACAAATCCGGCGAAAACGTAAGATGCCATCTTGCGTCGCCGACGGGTCAATTTGCGTCACGGCAGTCGCAGGCGATAGAACGTCGGCGGCGAATTTATGTTGAGCGAGTTGGTAAAATTGACCGCGCCGCCGGGGCCAAACTGGTTCGTGGAATAAATTGTCCAGTTCGTCAGCGGCGTGGAAAGATTCGTCGTGATGAGGACCAAATAGTTTGCGCCGGTCGTGCCGTTGGTGCCGGTGATGATCAGGTTGGTGCCGGACAGGCTGATGCCACCGATGACCGGCGGCTGGGGCGGCGCCGAGACGATGATAACAAGATTGGCGGTGTTGGTTCCGGCGAAGCCGCTTACGGTGAGCGTCACGAGATTGCTTCCAGTGGAATTAAACGTGTGGGATACGTTCGTCGCAGTCGTATTAGTCGTGAAGCCGTCGCCGAAATTCCAATTGCGGTTGGTGATGGTGCCAATCGAGTTATCGGTGAAGTTCACGGTGAGCGGCGAAGTGCCATTGGTCGCACCGGCGGTGAAGCTTGCGAGCAAGATTTGAAAATTGGTCAACACCACGCTCGTTGCCGTCGTGACAACGAGGAAACTGCCGCCGGCATAGTTCGCCACCGGCACGCGATTGCCGACCACACTGGTGAACGCGCCGCTCAACGCGCCGCTGCTCGCGGTGAGAATTGTGAAGCTGTTGTTGGTCGCGGGAACAAAGTTGTTGACCAGCCGCACGCCCAAACTTCCGCCCAACGCCGCCGTGCCGCTGATGGAAATAAAATCGTATTTATTCGACGAATCCTGGAACGCGCTGGCTTGGGTCGTGCCGCCGATGTCAATCGCCAGCCCCGCCGCCGCGTTCGACACGGCGTAGTTGCCGGTGATGGTCGTCTTGCCCGGCGTGCCGACATCGCCGGGCGCAAGCGTGCCGCCGTTGTTGACCAAGGTGCCGGGAGCGTCGTTGGTGTTGTCGCGCAAGTTTGCGACGTTGATGGTGCTCGACGCCAGCGTGCCGCCATTAAAAACGAACACTTGTTTTCCGCCAACCTGATTCCCAGCCAGCGTGCCGCCGATGGCGAGTTTACCGGTGCCGCTCAACGTGAGTGTCGTGGTGCCGAAACCGCCGATGTCCGCGCCGATGTTCATGTTGATGCCGCTCCAAGTGCCGAGCGCACCGCCGGAAAGCGAGTAAGTGACCACTTTGTTAGTCGTGGCGCTGCCGAGTTCCAAACTGCTGCGGTTGACTGCGAGAGTGCCACCATCTTGAAT
Source organism: Limisphaerales bacterium (assembly GCA_025360325.1). Taxonomy (GTDB): domain Bacteria; phylum Verrucomicrobiota; class Verrucomicrobiia; order Limisphaerales; family UBA11358; genus UBA11358. The sequence continues at coordinate 19,942 of JANYCI010000117.1, forward strand.
GCCAGTGAAATTCGCGCCGCTGTTGTTGTTCGCGCCAAACGTGCTGCCCATGCGGAAGCCATATTGGTTCGTGCAAGTCATGGAGCCGCCGTGCATCGTGAAGGTCTGGCCGTTTTGATCGAGATAAAAGTTGCGGTTGGCGAAGATTAATACGCCGCCATCAACTTCCGAATTGCCGGAAAATATTGTTCCGTCGCCATTCAAATACCAGGTGCCGCCGCCAAACTTGATGGTCATGCCGGCGGTGCTGAAATTGTTGCGCACCGCTGTTGCCGAAGCGGGATCGCCAGCGAGCGAAACGGTCGCGCCGCTGACACCGCTGACGGTGCCAATGGTGCGAGCGCCGGGACTTTGATAAAGCGTGATCATACCAGTGACGTTATTGTTCTTCACCGTGGCATACGCGCCGTCCACGCTCCCGTTGGTCAGGCTCGTGGTGGTGTTGAAGATGAGGGTGGCATTGCTCGCGAGCAGGCTGCCAACGCCGCCCAGCGGATAAGCTGCGCCGCCGTTGCCGACTTGCACCGTGCCCGCGTTGATAAAATTCGTGCCGGTATAATCGTTGTAATTCAGGAACGTCAGCGTGCCCGCGCCATCCTTTTGCAGGCCGCAACTGCCGGCGATCTTACCGCTGCCGCTGAAAGTGTAAGTGCCGCTGTTGTTGACTTCCACCACGCCGCCGGGCGACACGTTGGTAAGAATCGTCACTGGCGTGGAGGAATAACCGCTGTCGTTAAACGTCACGGAGTCGCCGTCCCAGAAGGTCACATTCACCCCGCCGCTCAACCAGTCTTGGTTGGCCGGATTCTGCTTGTCCCAGTTGTTCGCCAGTGCGCTGCCTTGCCAGACCAGCGAGGCAGCGACGTGGATGTTTGGAACCGCGCTGACTTCCGCTGAGTTGGCACTGTGGCCGAGCGCGTTCACCGATTGCACGACATAGTAATAAGTGGTGCCGTTAGTCAGTCCAGTGTCGTCGTAAGTTGTCGCAGGCCAGTTGGTCGCAATCGTGACATAGTTGCCACCGCTGGTGAGCGTGTGAAGCACGTTGTAACCTGTGGCACCGGTAGTTGCGGTCCAGCCGAGATGAATAATCGTGTTATCCGGATTCGCACCTAGACCGGTGGGCACCGGCGGCGCGCCGGTGGGCACGGCGCTGGCTTCGGGCGAGTTCATGCTCTCGCCGTTGGTGTTCAGCGCGGTGGCGACAAAATAATACGTCGTGCCGCTGACAATGTTGGTTGCGACATAATTTGTCCCGGTGACATTCGTGGCGGCCAAACTGTAAGGCCCGCCGCTCGTCAGCGAACTGCGGACGTTGTAGCCGCTCGCGCCGGTCACGCCGTTCCAGCGCAGCGACGCCGACGCCACGCCGCCGGTCGCGGTCAAATTCGTCGGCGCGGACAACACTACGCCGACGCCGGCGACGCGGTAAGGATTCACGCGGGTGCGGCCGTCGGCGAATTTCGTGTAGTAAATTAAATCTTTCTGGCCATCCGCCATCTGCACGGTAAGGACGTTGTTACTCCACGAAGTCGTGACCGGCGTGACGGCGTTGGTGTAAGGCAGGATGAGCATCTTGTAATCCGGCGCGATGTTGGTGACGAGCGCGCTCAATGCCACCTGACCGGAGTGCGGGCCCACCGCATAGCTGCCAAGCCAGTTAGTGGTTAGCACGCGCACCAGCATTTTGCAGGCTGGATTGGTCGAAGTGAACGTGATGTCGTTGCCGCTGACGGAATAAGTTCCCGCCAGGTCGGCCGGCAAAATCATGCGCCAATCATAGGCGTGGCTGGCGTTGTCTTTCTGGAGATCGTCGGTGATGAGGACGTAGGGCGTGCTGCCGCGCATCAGGCCGGCGGTGCGGAACGCGCGCTTCACCGGCGTGTTGGGTGTCCAGTAAGACGGCGTATAAAGCGAGGAATACCAGTTGGGCAGAATCCCCACTGGCAGGTTCGCCCAACCTTGCGAGATCGGATTGAGCAGCTTCGCATTGTAAGTCGAGCTCCACACGGTGGTGCTGCCGCCGCTTTGCCAGTTGTAACTGTCGCCCGCGTCGCCGACGCCGTAGGTGTAATTGCCAGAGTCGCCAAATTCCAGGAACGTGGCGGAAACCGTGGACGGCCCGACGCCGTCAATGCGCGGCACCGAGGAAATGTCGGAGAAATCAGAGACATTGGCCCAACCGTTGCACTGCGGCACCAGGATGCGTCCGAAGCCGTCGAGGTTGAACATATTTCTATCCGCCTCGGAATGACCGCCCGGCTCGCTGCGCGGCTGGAACATCAGGCGCAGGCCGTTGGTCGTCCAGTCGGTGCGTGTGATCATCAGGCCGCGCTGATTGAAGACGCAGCTTACCGGCGCGTTCGGCGCGACCTGGTTGGTGATCGCCTGATTATAAGTCAGGTTGGTGTTGTAATCCGACGCACAAATCGCCTGAAGCAGCGCGTGATACATCGGGCTGCCGCCACTTACCGACTGAATGCCGTTGGTGTAATTGGGGCCGAACGTGTTCCGATACATGAAGTCCACGAGCGGATCAGTCGGGAAAAGATTTTTCGCCACGATCACATCGTCGTATTTCGCGCCTTGATTATTGCTGCCCAGCATTTCGTCCCAAGTCCAGCCGTAGCCGAACGTCTCCATCGCGTGCAGATAATATTGCCGGATGTGATTGCGGACGTTCGGCGTCACCAGCGCCATATCGCCGCGGCGCGCGAGTTCCCAAAAAGTTTGTTCGCCGATCCAGCCTTTACCCATGCCCTCGTAAATGCAGCCGTCCGTGAAAACAAACGCCGAGCACATCCGGTCGTATTGCGCCTGATAACGCGGCAGCAAATTCGGATCCGCGCCGTTCTCGCCTTCGATCGCGAGGCCGTTGACCAGCAGCGTCTGGCCGGTGAGCGGAATCCAGTTCGAGCAGTTCGCGTTGAATCCGGGCAGCGCGTCCATGCCAATGTTCCACATGTTCGTGGTCATCAACGCCAGCGTGCGGCGCACGGAAGCCTGCTGGGTCGCGTTCATGAAGTTATAGGCGAAGTCATAACTCCAGCCGATGCAATCGCTATACACCACGCCGGAGTCCTGCAGCGGTCGCCAGTCAATGCTACCCTGGGCTGATTGTGCGGCCACCGCCAGATTGCCCGGCAGGGTGCGATACATGGATTCCGCCAGCGTGGCCAGCGCTGCACCGGCCTTCGCGCCGCCGGCGGTGTCATTGTCAATCAGGCAGCGAAAACATTCGTCACGCAGCGAGTTGATGAAGTTCGCCCAGTTGTTGTAAAGCCCATTGAACGCCGTCGGATCTCCGGTCGCCAAGCTGTCGTAAGCAGTGCGCCACGACGTGCCGAGCGCCGTGATCAAAACGGCACTGGAACGGATTTTGCCCATTGCTATCGGGCCGGCCAAAGTGTTCGTCAGCCGCGCACGGATGTCCGGCATATCTTCCGGGTTGAACAAAATGCGCGGATGCACGTAGCTCGGCGGCGGCGGCTTGATCTTTGACCAGGCGAGATCGGTGTAGTTGTAAGTTAGGCCGATGTCATTGGTAAAATTGTTCAGCGTGGCCGAGGTGTAACCGAAGTTATTCATCGCCTCATAGACTTCCACGACGAGGAATCCTTGACCGGAATAACCGCTGTTGTTGGTCGCCGTCAGGCACAGGCGATACTTGCCGGAATTCGTAAAGGTCGCCGTCGTGGCCAGCGAATTTGGATTCGAGAACGACACGTTCGCCGGACCTTGCGTGCAGGACCACGCCACCGTGACCGCGCCGGTGATCGCGGTGTAAGAGCCTTGAAGACCAACTACGGCGTTCGGCAGCCACGCCACGCGGCTGCTGCCGGCGTTGATCTGCGGCACGCCGGGCGACCAGACATTGATGTAAGTTGTCGCGGTGTTGGTTTGACCATTGTTGGAAGCGGCCAGTCGCCACACATACATGCCCACCGCCGGGAACGTGACTATTGTGGAAAGCGCGTTGGCATTGGCGATGGTCGCAGTTGCAGGGCCGCTCACTTGCGTCCAAAGCAGACTGCCGCCGGATGCCGTGCCCGTCAGCGTCGTGCTGTTCGTCGGCCAGTAAATAATGTGCGTCGCCGCGTCCGCTGTAACCACTGGCGGAAGATTTGTGACGACGCTGATACTCACACTATTGGTAGCAAAGGCCGCGCCATCGCCGGCGACAATTTGCAAAACGTAATTGCCGACGGTGGCCGGAATCGTGACCGGCGTGTTGGCCGTCCACGGCGTCAGGAAACTCACCGCCGCCGGCCCGCTCACCTGCGTCCAGAGCGAGGTGACAATTCCCGGCGGCAGCGGCAAACCATCGTCGAGCACTACGGCGGAAAGATTGATCGTGGTGGCATTGGTGTTCAGCAAAGTAGTCTGGCTGGCCTGACAAACGCCGATGCTCGGCGGCTGGTTACTCGCGACAATCAAAGTCAGTTCATCGTAATCCGTCAGCCCACCGCCATCAGTGACCGTGCAGCGCAGGATATAAGTTCCCAGCGCGGACAAAGTCGCAGTCGTATTCGCAGCCGAGGTGCTGCCATAGTTGACCGTCGCGCCGGTCGGCGTGCTGCGCGTGCTCCAAGAGTAGGTCACGCCGCCATTGAAATCACTGGCGACGGCATTGATCGTGGTGGTGACACTTGACGCGCCGTTGGTCCAAAACAAAATTCGCGGCGCGCCGACGCTGACAGTCGGAGCGGGATTCGCCAGCGCGCAATAGTTTGTAGTGCTGGCGTTGGTATTGATGCCGGTGTTTTGATAGAGCTGCGTCACTTCCGCCGCGCTCAAGGCTTTGGTATAAATCGCAAATTCATCCAGCCCGGACTTCCATTGGTTGGCCCCACCCGCGTCCGCGCCGAGGTTCAGCGCCGAAGTCAGATTGGGCGTGAGGCTCGTCGTGAGCGCGGTTTTGATGGTGAGCGCGCCTTGGGAAACGCCGTCGAGGTAACACGCGCCGGAGTTGTTGCGGAAGTCGCTAGTGAAGACGACATGATGCCAGTTGCCATCGGCGATGGACGGCAGGGAATAAGAAAAAAGCGGATTGTAAAGCAAATCTCCGCCGGCGTAGTAATTCAACCCGCTGCCATCGCAATAGATTTTGAACAGCCCGTTCAGCGCACAAACAGAAGCATTGTTGACGTTGTTTGTCATCTTCACCCAGAAACTGAAACTCAAACCGAGCGTCTGGTTGTAATCACCGAGCGATTGAATTGTCGGATTCGAGGTGACGTTCAAATAAGAACTTGCCGCCGAGAAATCCCAGGCGTTGCTCGTCAAACCTGTCGCGCCGGTGACTGTCAGCGGCAACGTCGCACCAACCATCGTTCCCGCCGTCTGTCCTGTGGCGTCGGTGATCGCGCCCGCGCCGGCCAGCGGCGTCTGATCCATGTGATATATCAAGGCCGCTGGATTATCCCACACTGGCGTCACTGCCAGCGTCGCGGAACTGGCGACCGCCGTGCCGCCGGGATTGATTACCACTACGTCGTAAATGCCGGCGTTCTGCGGCTGGTTGTAAATGTTCAATGTCGGTGAAGTTGCGCCGCCGATGGGTGCGCCATTAAAGCGCCATTGATAGCGGCAGGCCGTGGCACTCGTCACGTTCACCGTAAAAAGCGTCGCGCCGCCTTGATTTGTCGTGACGCTCGCCGGCGTGATGTTGACCACCGGCGCACCCGGCCAGACGGTCGGCGTGAACTGACTTAGGATGACATTCTTGCCGTCGGTGGTGACGAGGAACGAACCTTCGCCGCCGGTCGTGGTCACGCGCGAACCGAACGCGGCGTTGGTGAACGCGCCGAGAATGTTGCTCGCGCCGACGACGTAGTAAGTGTCGCCGTAAAGCGGAATGAAATTGGTGCTAATCGTCACCGCCAGCGTGCCGCCGAGCGTTGCCGTGCCGCTGACCACCAAAACGTCGTAGGCGCTGCCGCCACTCTGAAATCCCGTCGCCTGGCTCGTGCCGCCAAGGTCAATTGCCAGGACGCCGCCATTCGTCTGCGTGTAATTACCGGTGATACTGATGACGCCCGCCGTGCCGACATCGCCGGGCGCAACAGATGATCCGGGATTGAACAGCGTGCCTTGGACAGTCGGTGATGCCGCACCAGAAATTTGAGTAGCGTTCACCGTCTTGACGACAAACGTGCCGCCGTTCAAGGCGAGAATTTGCTTGGCACCCGCACCCTGCGCCCCGGCGAGCGTGCCGTTGATAAATAGTTTTCCCGTGTTCGTCAGCGAGAACGTCGTCGTGCTGCCGCTCGTTCCGGAGCCGATGTTGAAATTATTATTCACCGTGGAAAAAGTGCCGCCCGACAAAGTGTAGCTCACCGTGAAGCCGCTGGAGTTGTTGCCGAGTTCAAGCGAACTGGCGGAAAGCTGAACGAGTCCGCCGTCCTGCAAGCCGGTGAAATTGCCGCCGCTATTGTTCGCGCCAAACGTGCTGCCGAGGCGCAGGCCATAGAGATTCTGGTTCAGCCAGGTGCCGCCATGAATCGTGAACGCCTGCCCGCTGTTGTTGAGATAAAAATTTCGGTTTGGACACAGCACCGTGCCGCCGTCGAGTTCGAAGTTCACGGCGTAAGCGCCGTCGCCGATTAAGGTCCAGTTGCCGTTGGTGATTTTCACCAACATACCGGAAGTGCCGAGCGAGTTGGAAACGGTGCCCGACGAACCGGCGCCGCCCCCCAGGGTGAGCGTGCGCCCGCTCGCGCCGCCGATGGAACCGCCGATGATCAAGTTGTTCGAGCCGCCCAGCCAGGTCTGGTTCGCGCCGACGGTCACGGCGCAGTTGATTGCGACGTTCTGGTTCGCCGAACTTAAGTCGAGACCATTTGTGTTCAGTGTCAGCGTGCTACCGGTGCCAACAATGACCGGGCCGTTCAGGCTATTGGTGAAGACGAGTCCGCCAACACTCAAGTTCGCACCGAGCGTCAAACTGCTCGCCCTGCCCGCGCTGAGATTGGCGTCGAACCAGCCGATGTCATTCGCGCCGGGAACGATATTATTCGTCCAGTCGGCCGCCAGGTTCATCGTCGAGGTGTCGGCCTTGGTAAAGGTCGCGGCAGGCGCTTCGATCGCTGCCCCGAGACCAGCCAAAACCGTGAGTGAAACGGGGACTGAAAAACCGCGCAAAATTCCGTAGCCACCGGCATTTGCCTTTCGGAGGAAGCGAGCGGAAGGCGTGATCAGGTCGCCAACCAAACGGAGCCGGCGCGCGGCACAGAATATGTTTTTCAAGAAGCTCATAATTGGATTGGGGTAATCTATCCTGCGACGGCGGAATAACGAGGGTTCAAATTGCATTACCATAGGGCATTTTTGCTTCGCGATGATTCAAGGCAGACGTAACCGGTAAAAAGTCTGCGGCGAATTCGGATCCAGCGGATTCGTGAAGTTCACGCGGCCGCCCGGCCCGAACTGGTTGGTTGCAAGCATCGTCCAGTTCGTCGCGGCCAGCGCAAGATTGGTCGTTGCCAGCACGAGATAATCTTGCCCGGCCGTGCCGTTCGTGCCGGTGATGATCAGATCGCCGCCGGAAATTTGGATGCCACCAATCACCGGTGGCTGGCCCAATACGACCACAGCAAGACTGGCAGCATTCGTTCCCGAGGCTCCGCTCACGGAGAGCGTCACAAGGTTCGTGCCAGTAGAAGTAAACGTGTGCGTCAGGCTCGTCGCAGTTGTGTTGGTCGTGAAACCGTCGCCGAAATTCCAACTGCGGTTCGTGATGCTGCCAACCGAGGTGTCGGTGAAATTCACGGAAAGTGGCGAAGCGCCATTTGTCGCGCTGGCGGTGAAACTAGCGAGCAGCACCTGGAAGTTCGTCAGCACCACGCTGGTCGCCGTGGTCACGACGAGGAAGCTGCCGCCGGCATAGTTCGCCACCGGCACGCGATTGTTCAAGATGTTGGTGAAGGTGCCGCTCATGCCAGCGCCATCGGTGAGAATCGTGAAACTGTTGTTTGCGGCACTGCTGACGCCCGGCAAATCCGAGGCGAGGTTCGTCGCATAAATCAGATTCGCCGTGGCGCGGTTCGTGTCCAGCAGCGTCCAGTAGAACAAGAGATTGCTCGCCGTGTTCGCCACGCCGTTGAATGTGAGCGCGAGGTGATACCATTGATTGCTCGCGATGACATCCGGCCCATTTGTGGGGATCGGCACCACCGCCGCCGTGGCCGTGCCGTTGATGAACTCGATGCGGACGAAATTTGTGTCGCCACCGCCGCCCGCGTAACCGACCGGCAGCAGGCGGAACTGGAACACGCGCGTGCCCGTGCCGTTCACATCGCAGTTCAAAACCTGACACGGCTGCGCGCGGACGAAGTTGGTGGGATTGAAATTGATTTGCAGCAGCGCCTCGAAGGTGAACGCGCCGTCCGTCCCGGCATAAGTGAACGGGCTGGCCGTGCCGACGTTGCCGGAACCGGCGGGCATCGCGATGGCGTTCGAGGTGGTGAGCGGGCCGAAGTTGAGCGCCTTCTTGAAATTCACCGCGTTGTTGGAAAGCCCCGCGCTGCCCACGTTCACGCCGCCGATGAGGAAGGCGAGGTTCGTGCCGCCCGCGATAGAATCCACGCACGGCGCGCTGGTCTCGTCAAAATGCCAGAGGTGAAGCGTGGCGGTGTCTGCGGTGTAGCTCTGAATGGCCGCCGACGCCACGCCCGCTCCCAGCAGAGTCAGCGCAAAAATACAGAAGCCGGAAGCCAGAAACCGGAGGGCGGAAAAACCAAATGTGCGGCGCGAATGATTTGGCGGCCTGATGGACACAGGCAAGTTTACGACAATTTTTTGAAAAACGCCAAGCAACGGCGATGATTATTTGACGGTGTTGAGCTGGGCGGGATTCAACGTGCCGAGGTCGTCCTGCCAGAAATAAATTTCCCGCGTGGCCGGGTTCCAACTGTGGATGAAAAACATTTTCTTGGCGCTGATCCATTGCGCGGAGCCGTCGCAGAAAACTTCATTGCCGCCGACGGGCAAACCGCTTTTATCTTTGTGCGCGGGCAGATTGGAGAAGCCGCTGGGCGAAGGATTGTTGGCGTTGTCACCCCACTTGCCGTCGAATTTGCAGACGAAATCCGCCGCGATCATCCACGTCGGCTTGGCCGTCGCGAGCTTGATGGGGCTGCGCGAAGGAACGGTGGTGATGTTGTTCGCCCAAGTCGGGATGCCGCCGAAGTAAGCGTAGCCGAGCGTCCATTGGTTGTTAGCGGTGTTCAAATTAGCGAGGCCGGGACGATTCGGGCAGGACCAAGTGTTGGCGCTCCCGTTCGTGTTGACCACCAAACCTGCCGCCGCCCACACGGCGATGTTGGTGTTCTCCAAAAGAATCGGATGATTCGGCGTGGTGCCAAAACCGCCGGTGGCTCCAGCCACGGGAAGCAAATCAATGTTGTCGCCCGCCGCAATCTGGCAGGCGATGCCAACCTGCCGTAAATTATTCACACAAGCGATGCGCTTGGCGCGTTCCTTCGCGCTCGCCAGCGCCGGCAGCAGCATCGCCGCGAGAATGGCGATGATGGCAATCACGACGAGCAGTTCAATCAGCGTGAAGGCCGGGCTTCTTTTCAATTTCAGAATTTTCATCTCAATTTTGGAAATGGCGCGGGGTGAAAGCGAACCAGCCACTTTCACCCCGGCCAGGGATTTCAATCCAGCCGGCTCACGGATAAACGATGCGATAGAAGACTGCGCCGTTGGCTGGGTTGATTGTGTTCGTCACCGAAGTGACGCTGGCCGAGTTGGACACGTCCACCCAGTTGCTGCCGAGGCCGCCGCTCAAGGAATTTGTCTGCGCCTGCAAACGCCAGCCGAGATGGTCAGCGGGCCAGCTCAATTCCAGGTTGCCGCCGTTCACCTTCGTCGTGATGTTCGTCGGATTCGTGGCGACCGTGACGGCCACCAGCAAACTGCCCGAACCAGTGATGTAAGGCGCACCGGTGGTGCTGTCATACACGCCCGGAGCTTGCGTGACACCGTTCAGGATCAAGGCTCCCACGCGATTCGTGACGCCGGTGAAATCCAACTGCAACATCGCGCTGCTCGCGATAGATACGGTCGAGTTCGTGGCCAGCGAGGCGGTGGCAAGTTCAAGTGTGCCACCATTGACGGTCGTGTTGCCGGTGTAAGTGTTCGTGCCGGTGAAAATCTGCGTGCCGGAACTCATGACAAGCGCGATGTTGCCGACGACATTGCCGCTGAAGGAATAATTGCCCGCGCCCAGGTCGAGCGTGAGCGTCTTCACCGTGGCGCGCGTCCTGCCGATGACCGACCTCGACCATTTCCGGCATTACAAACAATTTCTCAACCCTTCGCTCAGCGACCGCTTTGATTTCAATCCGGCAGAAAGTTTTTCGCCCGAGCTTTCGATTCAGGACAATTGCTGGCACAGCGAAGGCAATGGCCAGTCCGATTTTGGGTTCTTCCTCGACGGCCATTATCACAGCATCATCGTCCTCACCCGCTGGCCGCGCACGACCTATCCCGGCATCATCCAGCGCCTCACCAACCTTCGGCTGCTTGATTACACGATCACGGTCAACGTGGATCCCCTGCCCATCTCTCGCGAGATAACCAAGGAGGAAAAAGAACATGACCGCGTGGCGGGCGACTATGCCAGCGAGAAGAAAATTTCCCTGCTAACCGTGATGGAGAAAAAACAGAAAAAAATCCATGCGCTGATGCAGGGCCAGACGATTCCGTTCCACGCCATGTTCACCATCCGCGTTTGGGACAAGACCCGCGATGGCCTCAACGCGAAAACCGGCGCGATCAAGAACGCCATCAATTCGATGAACGCGGCGCAATACTTCGAGAGCAATCTGCCGAGCACATCGCGGAATTTATTTTTCCAAACGTGGCCGGGCTGGACGTGGGGACGCTACGAACATCGCAAGCTCTACGCCGAGCATCGTTTCCTTGCCGATATGCTGCCGGTGTCCAGCACGTTCACCGGCCACTTGGCAACTGCCGAGGCAATCTATGATGGCCCGCAGGATAACCTCGTCGGCATCGAAACATTTTCCGGTTCGGTGGACAATAAATCGCCGCAGCACGCGGTGTTGCTCGGCATGAGTGGGGCGGGCAAATCCGTGACGGTTTGCGACCTCCTTTCACAGACCGAGGGCTATTTTGGTTATACCGTCATCATCGAGGAGGGCTTGTCCTACGGCATTTACACCGCGACCGTCGAACCCGGCGCTCGGCCGATCATCATCCATCCCGATGGCGACCTTACCATCAATTATCTCGACACAAAAGGTCTGCCGCTTACGCCCGATCATCTTTCCGCCGCGACCGCGCTTGTCGCACGGATGATTGGCACGAGTTCGCAGGAGGATAAACAAATGCTCCGGCAGGCGCAGATCGCCAAATACCTGAACCTACTTTACGAGGATGCGTTTCAGGACTGGCAAAAGAAACGCCACGACCAATTGCTCGACATCGCCCGGCACGCGATGGCGCTGCAAAAATTTCGGGCGGAGAAAATGCCGCCGGGGGCAACCACGCTGGAGACATTTGCCGATTTCCGCGACTGGCGTGCGGCTCATGCCGACGAGGCGCAGAATTATTTGCAACAATTCGTCGAGGCAGATGCTCTGAAATTTCTGAAGGATCCGCGCACGAGCAAGGAAGTCCGCAATCTCGCTTTCGCCCATTTCACGCCGGAGGAATTCCCGACTCACCGGATGCTTCAGGAGTTGATGATGCTCGACCCGATGGGCGGCGAACGCGACCAGATCATGGAAATCGCCACGCTCATCTTGCCGTGGTGTCGCGACGGCAATTACGGCTGCCTGTTCGATGGCACAAGCAATCTATCTCTCACCGGCAAGATTGCTCACTTCGAGTTGGGTTACATCCCGGAGTCGGCGAAGGAATTGAAAGCCGCCGCCGGGTTCCTCATCACCAACCACGCGCGCAAGCACATCATGACGCTGCCGCGCGCCATTCGGAAACGGAACATCTACGAAGAGGTTGCCCGCTTCCTCGACATCCCCGGCGGTCAAGAGATCGTCCAGGAATCCTATGCCCAGCTTCGGAAGTTCAATTGCTGGAACATTTCCATCGTTCAGCAATACGCGCGCTTCAAACAGTCGCGCATCCGCTCCGCCGTGTTCGGCAACAGCCGTCAGTTTTTTATCATGCGCCAGAACGATCGCGCTGACCTTGAGGACATGGGCAAGGACATCGCGCTGCCGGAAGTGACGCAGCACGCGATCATGAATTATCCCCTGCCCGACCATCAAACCGGCCAGAAGTTTTCGCCGTTCACTTATCTGCACACCGACGCGACCCGCAATCTTTGCGGCACGGTTCACAACGTCGCGTCGCCGGAGATGCTCTATTGCAGTTCGTCCAGCGGCGAACACTTCGACAAACGCGCCCGCGAACTTCGCCAATGTCCCAGCGTCATCGAGGGCATCATTCTCAACGCCAATCGTCCGACCGATCCAAAATCTGACGCCAAATAGAATTCACAACCATGAAAACCAAACTCATTTTCCTCTCGCTAAAAATGCTCCTTTGCATCGCCGTTGCCAGTTTGTTTGCCGGGTGTTCGACCATGCGCCCGATTGATGACGCCGCGCTCGGGGCGGGCGGCGCGTATCTCGTCCACGAACTTTCCCACGGCAACGCCGCCGCCACCGTGGCTGGAGCTGCGGGCGGCGTGCTCATCAGCGAGGGACTTCATTACGCCGCCAAAAGCCAGGCCGACAAGGCATTCACTAGCGGTTACGACAAGGGCAAGAGCGATGCCGTCAAACAGCAATACTGGCTTTACGTCTCGATGCAACATCAGCGCAACGAGACTGGTAGCGTCCGCCTTTACCCCGTGCAATTGCCGGAACAACGCATCGACGGGGTAACGTTCCAACCATCCACCAAATACCTCCGCATCGAGGAATAGCAGGCGAAGCCTGCACGCAACCAAGAAAGGAAACACACCATGAAAAAGTTAATCGCCCTCGCCCTCGTCACGGTCAGCATCAGTTTGACGGCTCGCGCCCAGATGATTGTTTATGACCTGACCAGCAACATTCAGGAAATCGTGTCGCAAGCGGCCAACATTGCGAAATACATCCAGATGATCGAGAACCAGGTGCAGCAAATCGAGACGCTCACCGACCAGCTCGATGAGTTCAAACATTACGAAGACCTGTTTGGTAACCCGCAAAGTGTTGCGCTGTCCACCGCTTCATCGCTTCTCGATGACCTCAAGAAAACCGAGGTCGGCCAGACGCTCACCACGCTCGAAGGCTCCATCAAAACCAGTGATGCCATGCTCTACAATGCGAATGGATTGTTCCAAAGCATCGGCACAACGTTCACCACGCCGGACGGACAGATCGTCACGCGGCCAGACGCACCGTTCAAACCCATCGCCGCAATTCAGAAAACCACGGACAACTATTTGTCCGTCTCCACCGATGCCGCCGCCCGGCGCAAGGCATTGAAAGACCAGATCGCCTCGACCACCGAGCAACTCAAGTCCGCCAGCACCGATGCCGAGGTTCAAAAACTGCAAGGCGTCCTCACGGGCTTGTCCGCTGCGCTCAACAACACCGACTACGAAATCAATCAGGCTACCTCATCCGCGCTGGTCCAGGACATCGCCAACCGCAATGACGCGCAGCGGCAGGTCGAGGCGCAGCAGCAACAGCAACACGCCGAGTTCACCGAGGCGATTCAGAAATACGGACAGACGTTCCGGCTGATGAATGCGCCGACAGCGTTTCCGGCTCCCTAACTAACCACCGGCACACCCCTCAATCGTCCCGACGTTATGGCCTCATTTGAAAGTCTGTTTCCAACGTTCCTGCTCAAATGCGTCGAGCTGCACGAACTCCTTCGCATCGTGGCTTTCATGTTGTTCATCGTCGGGACGATTACCTTTGTCGTCCACGGCTTCAGCGGCAAGACGCTGCTGTTGCACATGGTTCGCTTGTTCATCCTGACGGCGCTGCTCGTGTTCCTGCCGCAATGGGGCAACCAGATTCAATCGCTCATGCAAACTTCAATTCTCAACGGCCTCGGCGTTGACCCGTCAAATGTTCAGGACCAATACAACCAATTGCTCGTCGTCAAACGCAATACCGCCAGCGGCAGCCATTCCTGGTGGGACATTCTCGGCGACATCCAGAGTTTTACCGTCGAGACGCTCATCTCCGGCATTCTCTGGCTCGTCGGCGAGTTCGCATCGCTGCTCCTGTTCTGGGCCTACATCATCCAGAAATTTATTCTGTTCTCTAGTTACGCACTCTCGCCCCTGCTCATCGGTCTCATGGCCATCCGACCGCTGCGTTCCACCGGCAGCCGCTATCTGATGAATATTTTCGGCGTGTTGCTTTGGCCGCTTGGCTGGGCCGTCGCCGCCCTCATCACTCAGGGCATTCTTGATTTCATGACCGACCCGTCCTTCAAGTTCATTGATCCAACCGCCACCCTGTATTCCCTTCAAGCCACCGTTGGCGTCGTGGTCGTCGCGTTCTGGATTGTGTTCAGCACGATTGCCGCGCCGCTCGTCATCCAAAAAGTTCTCTCCTCCGGGGTGTTGGCGGGCGGTCAGTTGCTGGCCGGGGCGGCGAGCAGCGCCATTCAAACCGCAGCCACCACCGCCGGTGCTGCCGCCGCTGCCGCCACGACCGGCGTTCCGTTTGCTAGTGTCGGTGCCGCCGGTTTGGCCGCCGTGATGAGCACCATGTCATCCGCCGGTGGCCACGGCAGTGCCGGCGCGATCATCATCGCCGGTTCGGGTTTGCCGCCGCGCTCCGCCCGTGGCCGTCCCGGTGATGACATCTCCGGCGACAAATCCGTTCGCGACCTCATCGCCAAAACCAAAGGCAACCACTTCTGAATTTTATGGAAACCACCGAACTTGATCCTCGCCACACCCCAACCGGCCAAGGCCCCACACCCTGGCTTGCCCACAAGCGTTTCGACCCGACCCAACTTTTCGCGCAGCGCGACCGCCTGCCGTGGTTTTGGTTTTTTACGGCGGTCGCCATGACCCTGGTTGCCGCGCTCGACCGCTATCATCTCATCAGCGAGTTCAAACAGCGTGAGCGCGTCGTCATCATTGACCCGGCGCAGACTTATTACATAAGCCCGCTGTTGCAATTTCAGGAGGCGAAGGATTTGCACGTCCAGCAGGCCACGCTGGCAACCACCGCCCTGCTCGAACGCAGCCCAAAGGATTTTGACCACGCTGATTTGCTGAAACAAATGTTTCTGAAGCCCGCGTTTCAGAAAGCCCAGGACCAGCACACGCGCGAAACGGTCGAATTTCGCTCCAAGCAACTTCATCAAAAACCAGAGGTTGCTCGCGTGGACATTCTGGCCACGCGGGAGAATGAAGTGCTCGCCACCGTCACCGGCCAGTTGATCCGTTCCGGCATTTTTCAGGAAAAGGTTTTCACCGAGGCGTTCACTTTCAAGTTGAGCCTCCGTCTCGTCCGCAACCCAAACATGGCCGTCAATGGTCGCTTCCCGACCGCCGTGGCCGACT
This sequence comes from Limisphaerales bacterium, assembly GCA_025360325.1. GTDB lineage: Bacteria > Verrucomicrobiota > Verrucomicrobiia > Limisphaerales > UBA11358 > UBA11358. The sequence continues at coordinate 35,462 of JANYCI010000117.1, forward strand.
ACAAATATGAAATCAATAATTAGCACCCTCCTGTTGTCCGCCGCCATCGCGTTCGCTGAATCGCCCGAAGCCATCCAGCACGTCACGCTCGACGAAACGGCGGTCGTCACTGTGCCGGTCGCCACGAACCGCGTGACTACCATCAGCTTTCCCAGCTCCATCGCCGCGATTGATGCAGCAGGCGTGACCGCTGACGGCAAGACGTCAGGCCAATTTCAACTTGCGCACACGAAAGGTTCAACGTTCCTCTCCGTCCGCGCGCTTGCGCGCAAGGCCGCGACGAATCTGAACATCCGGTGGAACAAACGCACTTACGTTTTTGAGCTAGTGGAAAGTGATACGCCGGTGTTGTCCCTCAATCTGGATGATCCTGCTACATCAGAACCAGTTTTACCTGCGCCGTCCGTGTCACCGACGCAATTGCTCGCCTTGCTCGACAAGGCCAAGGCGTTTCCGTTGCTGAAAAAACAACACGCCGATGCCGTTGCCCATGCCGAGGTCAGGACTTTTGGCAGCTCCCCGCAAATCACCGATTTCAATGATTACGAAATTCGTATCAATGAGGTGTTCCGATTCAATACCGAGGACACGCTGGTTTTTCATGTCACTCTTAAAAACAAATCGGAAAAGGAAATCCGTTATCTGCCGGAAAGTTTCTCGGCCCGGATTGGCAACCGGCTCTATTACCAGTCCATCAGCGATGCGTCCGGCATCCTGCCGCCGAAATCGGCGAGCATAGTTTACTTCGCCATCACCGGCACACCGGACGGCGGGCGCAACGAACTGTCGTTGAAAAATGAATTCAGCATTTTGGTGACGCGGCTTTCTCCGCCACCGCCGCCCGTCGTCGTCACCAACCGTGTCGTCGTCCCCGTTAAACCGATTCGCTCCCCCAGAAATCAGCTATGAAACCTCGCGACTTTCTCAACTTCTTCAAAACCAAAAGCGGCAAGCTTGTCTTGTTCTGCGCGCTCTTCGCCGGTGGCCTTGTTTTGTTCGGCGTGTTCCGTGAACGGCATCGCGATCCCGAAGACATCGCCGTTACCGCCGCCCGCACCAGCCTCACCGACAAGGCGCAGGTGGTGCAGTCAGTCGAATTGCCGATGCAGCCGTTCCATCCGCCGACGCCAAAGGCCGAGACGTTGCCGGTTGTGAAATCGAACGACGCACCGAAAGTCATCGTTGATCCGCGCGCTCAAGAAGCCAAAACGCCGACGCTTGCGCCTATCAGTTTATTTCCTGATTCGGCCAACGAAAACGCCGCCAAGAAAACGGTGAGCACGATTTACGCGCCGTTTGGCCGCCTCATTTCGTGCGAGACGATCATCACCGTGGACTCGTCCTCCATTCAGACACCCATCATCGGCCTCGTCACCGAAAACATTTATCACGCAGGCAAGCTGGTGATTCCCGCTGGCACAGAGGTTCACGGCACAGCCCAGACCGACCGCCATCGCGAGCGCATCGCCAGCGGCAATAACTGGACGCTCGTCTGGCAAGGCGGTGAGGAGTTGCACTTGAAAGCCATCGCCCTCGACCGCGAATTTTCCGGCAACCAGGAAGGCTGGGCCATTACCGATGGCAGCGCCGGGCTGCGCGGGCGCATCATCAAGTCCGACAACCTCGCGGAGCTAAAATTGTTTGCCGCGACATTTCTTTCCGGGGCAGCGGGTGCATTGACGGAAAAACAACAAACGGTTTTCGGTTCGGCCACCAGCCCCACCTTGAATAACGCGCCTTTCGCTGGCGCACAAAAAGTGGTTGATACCTACGCCCAGCAAATCTACGACGCCATCCAGCGGGATGGTTTTTATGTCCGCGTCGCCAGCGGCAAACAGTTTTATCTCTACGTCCTGCAAACGATTGACCGTGCCGACGCAGAAATCGGCGGCTCGGAAAAACCATTCGCCGAGGATGCCAGCGTCGCACCTACACCCATTCCCCGCAATTTTTCTTCAACCTCAACCGCCATCAAACCATGAAATATCTCGCCCTCATTCCGCTCGTGTTCGTTGCTTCGTGCGCCTCGCGCTCGCAATTTTCCGTTCGTCCCACGCCATCGGCAACAGTCACTCCGGTTGAATCCGTGCGTTACGCGGAGGTGGTTCGCGCTTACCACATCGGGCGGCAAGTTGATCCGAACCATTCCGAATTGATGTCCGAAGGGCATCCGGTTTATCGCGTCGAAGTTTCTCCGCGATGGAATCTTCACCCAGGATCGCCGAACACCATCAATTCGTTGAACGCGCCCACTGATGTCGCCTACACGCCGTCGCCCACCAACGATGCCGTCATCGCCGAGCTGAACCATCAGCGCGAAACGACGGCACTCGTCATGCAGCAGGCCGCCCGGCTCGGACAATCTTATCAGCAGTTGAATCAGTTGATTGGCGAGATGAAGACCGTCGCCCAAAACAACGCCACCTTGAACGCCCGCCTCACCGCCACCGAGCAACGGGTCAGCGATTTTGAAAAACAATTGGTGAAAGATTCAGCATCGTCCACCAATGACTTTTCCCACTTTTCACCGGAATCAGATGATTCCCCCAAACCATGAAATGAATTTGCCGGAGCGGGACAAACTAACCGCCTCGTTCCGGTGAACACGGCAAATGCCGCGTAAACCAAAACAACAAAAATAAATCGTATGACAAAACCAAGAACATCCGCGCCATCAAGCGCCAACGGCAATGCCGCCCCCGGAGAACAGCCCACCTTCCGTAGCAACCCGGAGGTGGATGCCAAGATTGATGCCTACATCAAAGAGAACCCAAAGTATTGGACCTACGTTCAAGCCATGCCGCGTGAACGGCTGGAGCGCAGCGTCGTTCTCAATGAGGTGCGCGAACTGGACCGGCAACAACGCATCCGTGAAGGCATCTTGAAACAGATCAACCGCAGCCCCGAACTGAAACAGGCTTACGATCTCCTCGTCAAAGACCTGCCGGAAGACCAGAAAGAATCGGTCATCGCCCAGATCGGTCGCACCACCCGCCGTGCCGTCGCCCGCCTCCAAGGCCAGCAGCAGCAGAAGCGCGAAGGTGTCGGAGTTTGATTCGCACATCGCCACCCCGGCTTGAGGTTCTCCAAGCCGGGGTAATTTTTTGTCCGTGCTCTGGACTGGCTGTTGGCAATTGATTTTTCAACGTGAGGTCCTACCATTACCGCACCATGAGTAACCTATTATCACTTACCTCAGCCCAATTGAAACGGGCGGCGGACATAAAAGATAAAATTGAGGTGCTGACCAAAGAACTGACCGGCATCCTCGGCGCTTCCACTCCCGCCAAGACGGAGGCTCCAAAAGCCAGGCGTAAAATGAGCGCCAGTGCCCGTGCCAAAATCGCCGCCGCTCAAAAAGCGCGCTGGGCCAAGACTAAAACTGCCGCCAAGGCCCCGGCTAAATCAGCGGTCAAGAAATCCAAGATGAGTGCCGCTGGCCGCGCCCGAATTGCAGCGTCAGCCAAGGCTCGTTGGGCCAAAGCTAAGGCTGCCGGCAAAACTAAGTTGTAAGAATTGGCTTGCCACCTGATTGATTTAGAGCAAATAGTTCAAGTATGGCTTTAACTATTCGCCACAATTCAATCAAAACGCTCCAAGGGGCCATCCCTCGCGGAACGCCATTTGACAGCCACCAGCTTCAGGAACTGGGGGTTTCCTCGGCACTGTCGCATCACCATCTTAAATCGGGCTGGCTGGAACGCTTGGGCCGTGGCGTCTTCATGTTCCCAAAAGACATCTTGCGCCGGGAAGACTCATTGAAGTTTTTGGCCGCCTCCGGTGAAGGTTTCCATGTCGGCGGCAAGACCGCATTAGCATGGCGAGGAATACGCCATAATCTTCCCACCCGCGAACCTCTGTCACTTTGGGGTGAAAGCCGAGTCGTCTTGCCGCCGTGGTTCACTGACCGCTTTCCCGCCCGTTATACGAAGAGGAATTTGTTTTCGCCCAAGTTACCTAAAGGCTATGGCCTGCAACCTTTGCCCGAAACACCGCATGGCGTGTTGGTCTCCGAACCGGAAAGAGCCTTGCTGGAAATGTTGAGCGAGGTCGGAGTTTATCAAGGCGTCGAGGAAGCGCGCAACATCATGGAGGGAGTCCGTTCCTTGCGAACTGACACGCTGGCAACTTTGCTGAAACGGTGTGAGCGCGTGAAGGTGCGGCTGTTGTGCATCAGCTGGGCCGAGGAACTGAATCTGCCGTGGGCTGCCGCCGCGCGGAAAGCCGCCGGTAAGTCGCAAGATCAAAGCCGGTGGACCGCTCGGCTCAAAGACGGAACCGTCCTGAACATCAAACCATGACGGACAAAATCTACGTTGATACCGTCCGCCTGTTGCTGGAATGCGTGCCGGTGATTTTTGAGACACCACACTTTGCGATGAAGGGCGGCACGGCCATCAATCTGTTTGTTCAGGAAATGCCGCGTCTGTCCGTGGACATTGACGTGGTTTACACCGACCACACCACCCCGCGCGTGAAAGCGTTGAAGGCCATCGCGGACGGTCTCAATCAAACTCGCATCCAACTCGCCAAATTCGGGTTGCAAGCCCAAGTAGCCGCCACGAATAAAGGCGACGAAATCAAGCTGTTCATCCAGCGCGGAAAAGTTCAGGTGAAGGTGGAGGTTAATCATGTCTTCCGGGGAACGGTTCTGCCGGTCGAGACGCGTGCATTGAGCGCAGCGACACAACGCTTGTTCACCACTGATTTGTCCGCGCCCATTCTTGCTCCCGCCGAACTTTACGGCAGCAAGCTGGTCGCCGCGATGGATCGGCAGCATCCGCGCGACATCTATGATGTTCACGGTCTATATGCGCAGGGCGGGTTGACGCCCGATATCATCGAGTGCTTTGTTTGCTATCTTGCCGGTCATAACCGGCCGGTGCATGAAGCATTTGTGTCCTGCATGAATGATCAGAGTTTGGCGTAGAGGGTGCGTAGGTGGAGCAGGGCTTGCGGCAGCGGGGTCGGCCGATGCCAGTGGACGCGCAGCCAGCGGATCAGTTTGAACGTCGCCTGCGTGAAGCGTTG
>JANYCI010000152.1 GCA_025360325.1 Limisphaerales bacterium
GGTGCCGGTGGCGGGGTCGAGGATTTCCACGGCCTGATCCGCCAGCCCGCGCCCGAAGTGGCGGTGGAGCAGCGTGTCGGTGGAGCGGATCATGAAGTCAATGACTTCGCCGGGCGTATAGACGATGCCGAGCCGGTCGGCACCCTTGGGATTATACGCCTTGTAAAAATTTTCGTAGATGACCTTGAGGAAGGTCTGCTTCTCGCGCGGGCTGACGATGCTGGTGGCATGGGCCTTGATGCATTCGTAGTAGTGCTTGATCTGGCCAAGGGTGTCGCGCTTGGTCGCGCCGGTGAAGAAGGTATTTTCCACCTGCTTCAGCTCGCGGGCGATGTTGTTTTCATCCAGGAGCTGCGTGTCGCTGAAGATGGAGAGAAAGATTTCCTCGGTGAGGATGTGTTGGATGAGCATTTCATCCACGTCGTCGGGCGTGACGGCGGGATTGATGGCGCTGCGGCAGAGTTCGAGAAAGGTGCCGCGCCGCTGGCGAAAGGTGGTGTTGGCCTTGCCCTGCTTGAGAATCATGCCGCGCAGCGCGGTGACGATGTTGGGAATGTCGTCCTTGAAACGCTCGACGGCTTTGCGGAATTCGAGAACATCCTGATTCTCGAACGAAACGTAGGCGGTGAGGAGTTCGTCGAGGCTTTCGGCCTGGGCAAACGGGGCGGTGAGCAGGCGCGCGCCGTCCTGATAGAGAATGGCGGTCTGGGAGTCCTCGAAAAGGATGTTGGAGTCCGGGTAGCCTTTGTCGAATTTCTTGGCGATCTCGACCTGGAGATCGTCGTCGGTGTCTTTGCTCTCCCAAAAGCCGTAGTCGAGGCGGAGGATGTTTTTCAGCGTGCCGTCAGGCGTGACGCGTTTGTGGCGGCGGGGATTGAAATAGTCCAGTTCCTCGACGAGCAACAGGTCGCGCGGTCGGGCGTAGGCGTTGATGAGATTGAAGACGGCGCGGCGGATGGAGGTTTCCTTGGTGCTGCCGCCAAAACGGATGATGCGATCCACTTCGGAGCGGTAGGTGTGGATGGAGCCAAGGTTTGCCATGTGCGGAGCAGTGTGCGCGGGAAGTTTTTCGACGTCAATTTCCACCTGCGCAGGGCGGCGAGTTTTTTTAGAACATTTTTCGCCTGGCCTTGGGCGCGGAGGATTCAGCCACCTATCATTTATACCCGGAAGTAAGTGCCGTTTGAAAATGCGAGCACAGCGGCTTGAGGGTCGCTGTGTTTAGCGGTGTTTGAGCTTGCCCAATCGCGCGCGGACGCTGGTCTTAAGTTTTTTGCCTAGCGCGGCAATTTTTTGACCGGGCATTTCACATTGCAATACATATTTCACATATGGCACGGGGGAGCGGACGAGGTCTTCCGGGGCGGTATTTTTTCCGGCCACGCCGGGCACGAGATTAATGCCGGCGTGTATTCCGTCAGCGGCACCAATTCATCCCGCCGGATTTGTTTTTTTCGGTCGCGTCCAAACCTGCCGTCGCCGTGGCCAGACTCGACACGCGCGGTGCGTTTTGAAAAAATCTGCCGATGAAACAAACGATTGTCACCTTGGACATGGAAGGCGTGTTGACGCCGGAAATCTGGATCGCCGTCGCCGAGAAAACTAAAATCCCCGAACTCCGCCGCACCACGCGCGATGAGCCGGATTACGATAAGCTCATGCACTATCGCATCGAGATTCTGGATCGCCACGGCATCAAACTTTCGGACATCCAAAATGTCATCGCCACGCTCTCGTTGCTCGACGGCGCGAAAAGTTTTCTCGACGAACTCCGCACGCTCACGCAGGTCGTGATTTTGTCCGACACGTTCGAGCAATTCGCGCAACCGCTCATTCGTCAGCTCAACTGGCCGACGTTATTTTGTCACACGTTGCTCGTGGCGAACGACCGCATCACTGGCTATCAACTCCGTCTGCCCGACCAAAAGCGCAAGGCCGTGGCGGCGTTCAAAAACCTGAACTACAAAGTCGTTGCGGCGGGCGATTCGTTCAACGACACGGGAATGTTGGCCGAGGCGCACACGGGTTTTCTCATCCACGCGCCGGAGAATGTGAAGCAACAATTCCCGCAGTTCAAAGCGATGGAATCGCACGCGGAATTGTTGCAGCACATCAAGCAGGCATTGGCGTAATGCCCCGCGATGTCATTGAGTTTACCAACTGATTATCCGCGCCTTCGCCGGGTAAAAAGTTTTCAGGAATTGATCCGCACACCGTTTAGCGATGGCGTGAACGCGTTCGTTTGGGAGCGTTCTTTGCCGGGAGATTTCCGCGAAGTGGTGGAGCGGCTCGGCGCGGGCGAAGGCATCGTGACGCTGGAAGAATCGCAGTTGCGTTTGTTGCGCGTGAGTGCGGCGGGCCGCGTGGCGATTGAGGGAATGCTGGCCGATTTGAAATTACTCCAAGCACACGAGCTCGCGCCAGTGCTCAACTGTATCCACGATTATCCGCACGATGATCAACCCGGCCCGGTGGCGACGGATGTGTTTTCATTCCACGCGGACAGCGCCCCGGTGGAAGCCGATACTTGGCTGTGCACTTATCACGGTGCGCCGAGCGAAGGCTTGCGTAACGAGGACTCGCAGCGGCGCGTGGATAATCCGGCGACACGCGCGGAATTGCTGAAACTTTACGGCGGTGCGGAGGATGCCGGTTTCCGGGAATTCCTGAATGAGAATTGTTACGATCTGCATTACGCGGCGCGGCCATCAGCCCAGCCTTTTGCTTTTGGACTCGGCAACCTGTGGCGCATTGCTACCGAATGGCCGGGCTGTCCGGTGCCGCCGTGCATTCATCGCGCCCCGAAACAGTTGCCCGGCCAACCGCCGCGCTTGTTGCTAATCAGTTGATGCTAGGATCAACGTGACTCGGCAGAAATTTCGTCGGCGAGCGGGCGGCTAAATCGGTTAGGACAAAAAAATAGCGCAGCCAGAAGCTGCGCCATTTGTATTTTGGTGTCGGGTTACTTAGAACTGGATTTGATTCCCAACGCCCACTCAATGCCGCCGAGGACGTGCGCCTGATAAGCCTTGGCAATCTCCACGGAATTTTTGCGGTCTTTCATATCCGGGTCGGCGTCAATCACGTCTTCGCGATGACCAAGCGAGGTGTAAAAAACTTTCCCCGCGCCAAAATCCTTGCACCACGCCACGGCGAAATGGCCGGCCTGTTCTTTGTGTTCGGGATGTTTGTCCATGATGAGCAAGTCATGAACGTTCGCGGCGTCATAATTTTTGAACTGATAAATTTCCTCCAGCGAAACGCTGAACGATTTTCCCAGCATCGCCGTCGCCGGATGCGTGGCGTCCTGGTTCAGACATTCCACTGCGACTTGCGCGCCGTGATGCTGAAAGTGACCGCCGAGCATTTCAATGTAGCCCGGCCAGCCCGGAAATGTGTCGCTCGCCGCGTGCAGGCCGATGAACGCATGGCCGGCTTTGATCCAGTCGAGAAAACCTTGCTGGTCAGGAATCGGCAAATCGCCGGTGGTGCTGGCAAAAATCACGCCGTCGTAATTTTTCAGATTGTCCGGCGAAAGTTTTTTCAGTTCCGCTTTCAACGTCTCCTCCCACTTCGTCTCGGCAGTGACGAACGCCGCTTGTTCATTGACGAATTTTTCCTCCGCGATGTTGTGGGCCTCCTTGACCGATTCAAGATCGTCCACTTTGAACGGCGCGGGCTTTTTGGGCGCGACCGGTTTGCCGGGCGGCTGTTGCACAAAATCCACGGTGAACTCGCCGCTGTCTTTCGCGAGCTGCGACAACATTTTTTCCAGCGTCGGAATCGAAGCGTGTCGGAAGCCGGTGGTCGTAGTGACGACGAGCAATTTTTTTGGCTCGGCCTGCAACGTGGCGGCTGTCAAAGCGACGAGCGCGAGGGTGAATAGTTTTTTCATTTTGAATTTTTAATTTGTCCTCACGGTTCATTCACCAGCGGCACATTCCGCACCCAGATGTTGCGGAAGGAAACCGAGTTGTTGTGATACTGCAAGGCCAGCGGCAGTTCCGCCGCGTGGGCGGAATAACTTCCCGGCACGCGCCAGTTCGTCGCGCCGCGATACGCCTGATGATTTTGCACGACGACACCGTTGAGCGTCGCGGTGAGATACGCGGGAGAAATCAATTTGCCATCCGCATCAAAGCGCGGCGCGGTAAAGATGCAATCGTAAGTGGACCATTCGCCGGGCGGACGACAGGAGTTCGCGAGGGCAGGGTGCTGGCCGTAAAGTCCGCCGGTTAAGCCGTCGGCGTAGGTCTTGTTAATGTAGCAGTCGAGGATTTGAATCTCGTAAAGCCCCATGAAATAAATGCCGCTGTTACCACGGCCTTGACCGCTTTCCTTCGGCGGCGTGGGTTCGCGGAATTCCAAATGCAACTGGATGTCGCCGAATTTATTCGTCGTCACGATGTCGCCTTTCGCAGAAACCATCACGCCATCGTCAATCGTCCATTGCGCGTCGCCGCCAGATTTTTTGTCGCGCCATTGGGACAAATCTTTGCCATCGAACAAAACCACTGCATCGCTCGGCGGCGTGGCTTGTGCGCTGAAAGTATTTCCCGGCGTCACCACCACGGGCAGCGGACGCGCCGGATCGTGGACGTGCCATTTACCGTCCGGCTCCATCGGCGTGTCTTGAAAACCGGCGACGCCATCAATGATGGTTTCGATCATTTTTGGTTTGGGCGGCGTTTGCGCCAGCGCGAGGTTGGTGGCCGTGGCCGCGAGCGCGGTGATGATGATTAGTTTTTTCATTTTTAATTTTGAAACTTGGGAAATTTTGTCCACTTGCCGTTGGACGCGGCGGACTTCACGCAGGTTTCGATGAACGCCATACCTTCCACGCCGTCGTCCACGGTCGGATGATCGAATGTGCCTTTTTTGCCTGCCGAGCCGGAGCTTTTGAGCGAAGGCTGGCCGGCGATGCTGGCGCGAATCGCCGCGACTGCTTCGAGATAAATATTCGCAAACGCCTCGATGAAGGCTTCGGGATGGCCGAACGGCAGGCGCGTGAATTTCTTCGCCACGTCGCTGACGTAATCATTTCCGCGACGCAGAATTCGCGCCGCTTCACCTTTGGCAATAAATTTCAATTCGTTCGGATGCTCCTGCTGCCACGCGAGCGAACCCTTCGTGCCATAAACGCGGATGTTCAAATTATTTTCTTCGCCGCAGGAAATTTGCGAGCAATGCAAAACACCTTTCGCGCCGCCGTGATAGCGGATGAGCATATTCGCATCGTCCTCCAATTTGCGACCGGGAATAAAGCTCGTGAACTCCGCGCACAATTCCTCAATCCGCAAGCCGGTGATGTAGCGGCCGAGATTTTCCGCGTGCGTGCCGATGTCGCCCACGCAGCAACTCGCGCCTGCCTTTTTCGGATCCGCGCGCCACGCCGCTTGCTTCTGGCCGCTGTCTTCAATCTTGTCAAGCAGCCAGCCCTGCGGATACTCGGCCACGACTTTCAAAATTTTTCCGAGCTTACCCGTGCGAACGAGTTCGCGCGCTTCTTTCACCATCGGATAGCCGGTGTAATTATGCGTGAGTGCAAAAACTTTTCCTGACTTACGGACAACTTCGCGCAACGCTTTTGCTTCCTTCACGGTCAACGTCATCGGCTTGTCGCACACGACGTGAAAACCGCGTTTCAAAAACTCAATCGCGACCGGCGCGTGCAGAAAATTCGGCGTGACGATGGAAACAAAATCAATTCGCTCATCTGCGGGCAACGCCGCTTCACCTTTAGCCATCGCCTCGTAAGTCGCATAAACGCGACTGGGATTGAGGAAAAGTTGTTCGCCCGTGGTCTGAGAATTTTTCGCGTCGGACGAGAATGCGCCTGCGACGAGTTCGATTTGTCCGTCGAGATTTGCGGCCAAGCGATGCACTGCGCCGATGAAAGCGTTCTGCCCGCCGCCGACCATGCCGTAACGAAGTTTGCGTTTGGTTGCCATAAAATTGTAATTGGGAACCCCGCAAACTAGAAAACTCCGTCAGCCGAGACAAGCCATGAATCATCCCGCGTGAATTTTTTTGGCGACTGTGCAGTGTCAGCCGCCGCCGAAATAATTCCTTGGTTAGGCTTAACCACCGGTCGCTGGCTATTCATGCAAACCTCCAGCCCAAAGTTTTAGTTGACCGAATTACTACAATTCTGTAATTTCTGTTCAGACAGAAATTACAGAATTATGAGCAAGCTAAGTCCAGTCGAACAGAAATTTATCCTGCATTGGGGCGAGATGGGGGCAAAGTGGGGCATCAACCGCACCGTTGCCCAGATTCATGCGCTGCTTTACATCTCTCAAACCCCGCTCCACGCCGAGCAGATCAGCGACACCCTCGGCGTCGCGCGCTCCAATGTCAGCAACAGCCTTAAGGAACTCCAGAGCTGGCGCATCGTGAAGCTCACCCATGTGCTTGATGACAAGCGTGATCATTTTGAGGCGCTACCCGATGTTTGGGAGACGTTCCGCATCGTGCTCGACGAGCGGAAGCGGCGGGAGATTGACCCCACGCTTGCCATGTTGCGCGAGTGCATCGCCAAGGC
>JANYCI010000166.1 GCA_025360325.1 Limisphaerales bacterium
TGTTGAGTTGATAGCACGCCAGCAGCACCGTGCAGATGGCGAACAAAATGCCGGTCACCAGTCCGCTGCACGCGCGATAGCCGGCCATTGCGTCCGGCGCGTCCGGCAACTGCGTGTCGTATTTGAAAATGCCCGACATGACCCACAGAAAGCCCGCCGAGCCAAGCGCCAGCCCGGATTTCAGCGCGAATCCAATCGTCGCGAAAACCATTCCCGTGAAGCGGCGTCCAACTTTCCATTCCGAATAATCCGCGCAGTCCGCGAACATCGCCCACGTCAGCGGAATCGTCGGCGCATAAACCACGGCGATGAACGACGTCACCGCCAGCATTCCCCAGACGTTGGTCGGACTCAAAAAGTAAAAGGCAAACGTGCCGGCAGCCGAAAGCGCGAAGCCGACGCCGGCGACAAGTTTCTTTCCGAATTTTCGCGCGAGCGATGGCGAGAGCATGATGACAATCATGATGATGCCCGTGCCCAGCATGTTCACGATGCTGTTGAACACATCCGACACGTTTCCAGCCGTCGCATCGCCGTGGACAATGTAGCCGAGCCATTCGAGCAAACCGTTGCCGGTCGCGCCCGCAGGCACGACGAGGCCGAATTTTTTCACCGCGTCGAACATCGCGGTTTTGTCCGCGTAGTGATGGTAATAATTGTAAAGCGCGCCGCCGCGAAAGGATAAAATCGCAAAATGCACGAGCGTCCAGCACCACATGACTTTCCACGGATTGTTTTTCAGCAGGTCGAGAAAATCCTGTTTCGGCGAGGACTTTTCCGTCGTGGCCGGCTTGATGCGTTCCTTCGTGGTCGCGAACGTGACGAGAAATAAAACCAAGCACAGCGCGGCCCAAATCGTCATCGTCATCTGCCAGCCGTATTGTTTGTCCGTAACGGTGACTTCGCCGTGCGCGTGTTGCGCGGCGAATTTCGCGACCAACGGCAGCGTTAAGCCGCCGACGATGAACTGCGCCGCGTTCACGGCGACGAAGCGGAAGGAATTTAATTTCGCGCGTTCGTTGATGTCGCCCGTCATCACGCCGCCGAGCGCGGCGTAAGGCATGTTGTTCATCGAGTAAATCGTCATCAACATCATATTCGTGAGGCACGCGTAGGCGATGAGCGCGCCATTGCTCCAGCCGTGCGGCGTGGTGTAGGCGAGGATCATCACGATGACCCACGGGATGGTGGTGAATAAAATCCACGGGCGGAATTTTCCCCAACGCGTGTCGGTGCGGTCGGCGAGTATGCCGACAATCGGATCCGCGATGGCGTCCCACAAACGCGGCCACAGCAAAATCATCGCCGCTGCGCTGGCGGTAAGCCCGAAAACATCGGTGTAAAAATTCAACTGAAAAAGCACCATCGTCATGAAGACGAAATTCGCGGCGGCATCGGCGGCGGAATAGCCGGCTTTTTCGCCGAACGAAAGTTTTTGCGGTTCGGATTTATTCATGGCTGCCTTGGATGGTTTTGATGGAACCGTCGGGAAGATATTCGAGTTCCACAACTTTCAAGCTACGCAACCATGTTTTACCGCCGGAGGGTTTTGAATCATGATGGAACAGATGCCATTTGCCTTGGAATTCGCAGATGCTGTGATGCGTCGTCCAGCCGACGACCGGCGTGAGGATTACGCCTTGATAGATGTAAGGCCCGTAAAGGTTATCGCTTGTAGCGTAGCAAAGCAGGTGCGTATCACCGGTCGAATAGGAGAAATAGTATTTGCCGTGGTATTGGTGCATCCACGACGCCTCGAAAAAACGGCGCGCATGATCGCCGGCTTTGAGCGGCTGGCCGCTTTTATCGAGAATGACCAGATCGCGCGGTGCTTCGGCGAACTCCAGCATGTCGTCGCGCAACTGAACGATCTTGGGGCACAGCGCCGGCTCGTGGTCGGCGGGTTCGTGGCCACATTCGATGGCCTTGTTGTTGCGATAGCGTTGCAACTGTCCGCCCCACAATCCGCCGAAAATCAGGTGATGCGAGCCATCGTCATCCTTGAAAGCGCACGGATCAATCGAGTAGCTGCCTTTGATGGGATTTTCCTGCGGAACGAAAGGGCCTTCCGGCTGATTGCTCACAGCCACGCCGAGATGGAAAACGTCGTTCTTATCTTTGAGCGAAAAATACACATAGTATTTCCCGTTCTTGAAAGCGCAGTCGGAATCCCAAAGCTGGCGGCCGGCCCACGGAATGTTTTTCAAATCCAAAGCCACGCCGTGATCTGTGACCGGACCGTTGATGTCGTCCAACGACAGCACATGATAATCCCTCATGTCGAAATGGTCGCCGTTGTCGTTTTCGGGAATGCCGGATTCGATGTCGTGCGAAGGATAAATATACAATCTGCCGTTGAAGACATGCGCCGCGGGGTCAGCCATGTGAACGCCGTCAGGAACGAGATAACGAGGGGATTTCATTTTTTATTTGCGGCTCAATTTTACCAGCCAGACATCGTTGGCGCGGGTGGCCAACGTGGTTTCAAAATGTCCGGTCGCGTTCACCAAAATATCCTTTTCCATTTCTGGCGAACCGGAAGCCATCGCTTGCAACCGGCTGACTTGGTCGCGGGCCAATTGCCGGGGTGCACCCATTTCTAAATAGGCGGTATAGGCGTCGTTCTTTTCAAAGCCGACGCGAAAAAATTGCGCGTGATAATTTCCCGGCGGCAAATGCGCCAATTTGATTTGGACATTCGCCACCTTGGTTGCCGGCTGGATTTTACGGAAGACTTCTTGATTCGAGGCTTTGCCGTCCGTCAACGCGGTGAGGTTCCAGAACAGAACCTGCACGCCGCCGTTTTCATCCCGGCACACCCACGATTGCGCGTCGGTATTTTTTAATTCGGTCGGGCCAAGCTGGTTCAAAAAACGATACGCGAAATACGCCGGCTTTTTTATGCCCTGCAAATTCAACAGGCCGAAGCCGCCGTGAAACGGCGTCGGTGCCGGGCCGTTTTCCTCGAAGATGTCCGTGAACACCCAATATGACATCGAGGCGATGTCAGCCTCGGTGCGTTTCAACTGCTCCAAAATGTAGGGCGCGGAAAAATAGCTGTCGTGGATCGGATCGCGCGGCGAGTAGGAACTGCTCCACTCGGTGATGTGAACCGGCAGATGCGGCAGCGTTGACGAATCAATTACCTGGCGCTGGCTGTTGGCGATGTCGGCGGGCGAATGCAGGTTCTGGCTCAAATACAAAAACCGGTCGCCGAACTGGTCGAGGCCGGACGGCCCGTCGCCGAGTCCGTAAGCATGATAGCTGACGAAGTCGAGCGGCACGGAGTTCGACGCACAAAACTGGATTTGATCGCGCACCCAGTCCGGCCCCGCACCGGCTGGCCCGCCAACGCGATAAGTCGAATCCACTTTTTTCACCGCCGCCGCCGTGTGCGCGTATAGCTCGAAGTATTCCGGCTTGGGATTGGCGGGATCACGCGGCCCCCAGAAGCCGGGATAGTTCGGCTCGTTCCAAATTTCAAAATTCCATTTCCTCACTTCATCCGCGCCGTAGCGTTCGGTCCAGTGCCGCACCAAATCCCCGATCAGCCCGTCCCATTTTTCGTAAGACTTCGGCGGCGTGACGTTGCCATTCCACCAAAACATTTTCTTTTTCCCGCTGGCCAAAGCAGCCGGCATGAAGCCGAATTCCACAAACGGCCGGATGTGCAACGCGAGCAGCGAATCGTAAAGCTCGTCAACGTATTGCCAGTTGTGAACCGGCTGGCCGTCCTTCGTCTCGGAATAAACGCCCATGTCATCGTGCAGCAAACCGTGGAAGCGGATTTGCCGGAAGCCGATTTCATCCTGACACAATTTCAACTGCCGCTGCCAGTCGGCGCGCAAACCCTCGTTCGCGCGGCCAGCGCCGATGCACTCGCGCCAGACTTCGCTGCGCGGGCCTTTGACTGCATTGCAATCTGCCGCAATGACTCGCACGGGCAATCCGGGGGAAATTTCCTGCGCGTGAAGACACGCTGGAAGATTTAGCCAGCCAGCGAGAAGCGCGATGATGATTTTTTTACAGGTCACTTGTTTTGGTTGCACGCCCTATTCTTCAATCACGGCAATTGCAGGATGAAAAATGTTTGCGGCAGGATTGAATTGAACGGATTGGTAACGGTGAAGGTTCCGCCGGCTCCAAAATAATTCGTGGCAATCACCGGCCAGTTCGTCAGTGGCAACATGAGATTGGTGGAGGTCAAGGTGTAGAACGGGCTGCCCGCAAACGTCCCGTTGGTTCCGGTGAAAATGAAATTTGTGCCGCTCAACCGCACGCCGGTGATCGCCGGGTTCGGCAACGGCAGAACGGTCAACGTGGCAACCGCGCTCGTAATGCTGCCGCCATTGTTTGTGATAACGACGGAGTAACTTCCGGCATTGGTCAAAGCCAAATTCGTCAGCGTCAGGCTAACATTGATCGCGCCAGCCAGTGCGGAATTCGTGTTGAAGAACCATTGGTAATTGAGCGGTGCGGTGCCGGTCGCAGTGATTGTGAAGGTTGCCGAACTTTTAACATACGCAATCTGGTTGGTCGGCTGCTGGGTGATGGTCGGCGGAAAGACGGTGATGTCGCGCACTTGAATCGCGTTCAACTGGCTCGCTGCGCTGCCGTCCAGCGTGAACGACTGGTTCGTGGCGTTGGCGGTGAATGTGCCGAGCGCGAACTGCCCGACGCCGCCAGC
Source organism: Limisphaerales bacterium (assembly GCA_025360325.1). Classification (GTDB taxonomy): domain Bacteria; phylum Verrucomicrobiota; class Verrucomicrobiia; order Limisphaerales; family UBA11358; genus UBA11358. The sequence continues at coordinate 4,688 of JANYCI010000166.1, forward strand.
CGCGTAGGTGCTGTTGAAGGCGAGCGTCACGGTGCTGCTCGATACGCCGGGAAAAATTTCCGTGCGGTTCGTCGTGCTGCCGGCGCGACTGTCGTTGACCCACACCTGCACGGCATATTGATGGCCGTTGGTGAGATTGTTCAGCGTCACCGTCACGTTCGCGCCGCTGTTGTAGGCGCCGCCTTGCAAAATGGTTTTGTAAGCGGACGGCAAATTATTCCAAGGCGCGCTCGTGCCGCCGGAGAATGCCGAGGTCGTCGCCGAATCCATCGCGGCCAGCGTCACGCCGCTGCCCCACGCGGTCGAACTGTTGACGCCGGTGAACGTCACGCCGTTGAGCGTCGCGGAACTGCCGGAGCTGTTGTAGGCGCAAAGCGAAGTGCCGTTGGTCGCCACGTCCGCCGCGCCGGAAATCGTGGCGGGCGCGCTCCAGACCATCGTGTTGAACGCCAGGCTGGCGACGCTGCTCGTCACGCTGCCGGAAAAATTTGTGACCACGACGGAATAATTTCCCGCGTTCGTCAACGCCGCGCTGGTCAATGTGAACATGGCGTTGGTCGCGCCAGCGATGACGTTCGTGCCATTGAACCGCCATTGATAAAACAGCGCCGCCGTTCCGCCGGAAGCCTGCACACTGAACGAAACCATGTCGCCGGGCAGAGCGAGCACGCTCACGGGCTGCTGCCAGAGGGTCGGCGGATTCGTGACCGGCTGCTGATAAACGAGCGTCTGGATTGTCCACGGGGCCAGCGTCAGCGCGAACGTGTTGTTCGTCACGCCGACCGCGCCGCCGTGGTTGGCGAGCGACTCGGTGCCCGACGTGACCCATTGCCGCAGCGGGCCGGTGACGGGAAAATTAGTCAGGGTAAAAGTTTGATTCACCGGGAACGCGGAGCTGTTCGCCGCGATGATGACGAAGTTGGATGACGCCGGATCCTTGAACGCGCTGACCAGCGCGACGGCGGTGTTGGTCACGGCCATTCGATAGAAATTCGGGCGGACGAATTTGCTCCAGTGGCCAAGCGCATACATCCGCTTCGTCGGAATGTAATTCCCGTCGGCCAAGCCTTCATTATCGCTCGCGTGCAGCCACCAATAATGCCACGCGCTGACCTGCGCCACGGTGAGAAACGAATGAATCCGCCCGGCCCAATAAAGTCCGTTCGTGATGCTGCCATCGTAGGCGTCGAACGTGGAGACTTCCGTTTCCCACAGCGGCTTGCCGCCCCAGTTCGTGATCGCCGCCACGCCCGCATCGTAGTTGTGATTGGCGATGATGCCGACGAGCGGCGCGACGTTCGGGTCGTTCATCGCGTTCGTCTGAAAATACGGATGCTGCGACCAATTCTCGCTTTCGGGGAAAATAATTTTGACGTAGGCGCAATTGCTCGCGACGAGGTTTGTGTAAAGATAAGGAATGAAATCGTGGAACTGCTGCGAGGTCCACAGGCACGATTCGTAAGACGTGGAAACGTCCGGCTCGTTCTGAACCGAAATCGCGTAGAGCGGCACGCCGTAGGTGTTGGTCATGCTCGCGGCGTAATTCGCGAGCAGCGCGGCGTAGCCCTGATAGTTGGGGGCGCTGTTGGAAAAACTGCCGCCGTTCACGGTGTTGGTGTTTTTGTAAATCACCGGCGGACTCCACGGCGTGCTCCATACTTTCGCGCCGCGCGCCTGCGCCTGCTGCGCGATGCCTGTCTCCCAGCTTGTGCCATCGGGCGCGATGCGCGTGCGGAGCAGCGAGAGGCCGATGCCGCTGTTCGTGGAAAAAAACATATCGGCAACATTCGTCGCAAGCGTTCCACTTGACCATGCCGATGATGCGCCGAAGCCGTCAATGCGCTGCGCGGTGTTCGTGAAATTAATGATCGCCGTGCCGCTGCTGGCATTGCCAGCGAATTGAATATTATCAACCCAAAGCGTGCTCGCCCCCAAAAGTCCCGCGCCCCAGATGTGGATGAGCAGGCCGCTGATGTTTTGGAGATTCGTGTTGCTGGTCGCATTCAGCGCGAGGCTCACATGAACCCAGTTGGTGTTGCCGGCGGAAACCGCGACGTTGCCAAAATAATTCTGTCCATAGCCGGGCGTGGGCACGCCAAATTCCAGCGTGCCATATTTGCCACTGCTGTTCGTGGCCGAACCGGCGGCGAAACGCACATCGCACTGGAAATTCGTGAACTGAAAGCCGTTGATCGGCGGGCTGAAACCATTGATGCCGTTCCAGATTTCAAACTGATCGGTGGAGACGGGAAAGTTCGCCGTGATTTTCAGCGAGCCGGACGTGGCGTTCGTATTCGCGTCCATCGCCGCATCGAGCGACAGCGATTGAAACGCGCCGCCGAACCAGTTCGACCATTCGTTGGTGATGGAATTGTTCGGGTAACTGTTGGTGTCGAAACGGTCAATCACGTTGGTCACCAACTGCGCGCGAACACTGCCGCTGAATACGAGCAGACAGCCAAGCATCAGCGCGGCAAATTGAATTCGTCCACGCTGTCCGCCCGTGATGTTTAACTGCCAGTTCAATTGGTGAAATCCAATCTAAAACCATCGGCTCGCCCGGCCGGATTGAAAATGCCGGGGCGAACCGATTTTAATTTCCATCCTTCGCGCATCAGCCGGCGGGGATGATTTCGATGCCGTTGATTTCCGGGTTCTCGATGTTCGAGGTGAAGTTGATCGAAAGTTTTCCGTTCGTCACTTCGACGTTCACCGTCTCAACATAAGCCT
>JANYCI010000173.1 GCA_025360325.1 Limisphaerales bacterium
CCCGAATAATATATGACAAACTGTGTCGCAACAACGTGAACAATCATCACGCAAAATGCGATGATCAAGCAAATCACCCGCTGGTTCTTTGTAAGTTTTAGACGCATACAATGCCGCCTAACGACCAAGAACTGAGCCACGGCTACGGAAACCGTCCGTGAACCGGCGACCACAGCGTGAAACTGAAAGCGTAAAAGCCGCTGGCTCCAGTGATGTGTTAGGCTGCTCGTAAATCTTCATAATCCAACTCTGTCTCAACGCCAGAACAAATCTCCCAGCAATGCTTCATGCCGCAAGCCTCGCCTCGCTCCGCAATCGCCCGCGAAATGCCGCCCGGCTGAATAGCTCTCATGTGAATGTGGCTGCTAACGCTGCCTGCTGGACAAATAAACTGGCGATAAAATCTGCCACCCAACTGAAAACGACCGCCAACGCGATACTCCAACCAATCCGGCTTCCGGTGGTAAATGCTGACAATCAGCTCGTCCACAAAAGCCCGAAACTGCTCTTCCGTCTCACTGGCTGGACTCTCAATAAACATAACGGCTCGCAAGCAGCCTAACGACCCAAGCTCAGCGACCCGGCCCACGGGACGCCACGATTGCAACCGCGACGCTCATGCCGGGTTCGCTGCAGCGCATGGTTAGGCGGCGTGGTCACTGACTCTCTCATAAATCATCTCGCACTGGCCAAACGCTCCAAACACGCCGCAGCATCCAAGCCGTCGTCCATCGCGTCGCAAATGGCATCGGTGATGTCGTCGTCCGAACCGGCAACTCGTGGGTCGCGTCGGATGGCCGCAAGCAGCGCAGGCTCATCGCCGATGCCGAAGTCTCCGTCGAGCCAAGCTCGCACGGCGTCAATCGGGGCGAGTGCGCGCAGGCGCTCGAATCGCTCTTTGTTTTGTGGTTGGAAGGTCATGCGAGGTGCGGACGCCGCCTAACAGATTGGTTGAGCAACAGTTTTGTTGTTAATCACTTTCATTGGTGGCGACGTTAAATCCAAGTTTTAGGCTTGTCCAGCCAAGAGCTTGTGAAAATCTCCAGACGATTATTGAAATGGAAAAACCGACTTTTGAGAAAAAGTCTGCCGAATCCCAAATTGAAGTTGCGCGAGCAGTCGCGGGAGCCGCGCTCCGAAATTAGAACGCGGCTCCGGCAGACCAACCTTTACGCCGAAATTGTATCCGCTAAAATAATTTCCACGGTGATTCAAAAAAAATTCCATACCCACTTGGTTGCTTGGCTGGTGGGCATGGGCTTTTTTTTAGCGGCGGTTCGGGGCGCGGAGTTTGATGCGGCGGAACCGCTGGGGGGGTTGCGTATCTGGCGCAATGCTTCCGGGCTGCCTTCGGATTCGGTCACGGCCATCGTCCAGACGCGCGATGGTTTGCTCTGGATCGGCACGGACGCTGGCTTGGCGCGGTTCGATGGCGTGAAATTCACCGAGGTGCCGCTGGCAACTTCGGCCACGAATCATTCGGTGGCGATCACGGCGTTGTGCGAGGATAGCGACGGGTTTCTGTGGATCGGCACGGCGCAGTCAGGTTTGTTTAAGATCAGCACGGGTCAGGTGCAGCATTTCACGGTGCGGCAAAGTTTGCTGGATGACAACATCACGAGTCTGGAGGCGGATAACAATGGTCGCGTCTGGATCGGCACGAAGTCGGGTTTGAATTTGTGGAACGGAAAAAAATTCGTTTCGTTCACCGTCGCGGATGGGTTGCCGGATAAATTTATTTCCGGCGTAAACGTGGCGCGTTCCGGCACGGTGTGGATCACGACGCGCGTCGGGATGTGCCGCTATGTTGATGGCCACATCGCACCGTATGCGTTCCAGACGGAGAGCCAAGGGCGCAGCCCGGAATTTCTCGGCGCGTATGAAGATCGGCGCGGTAATCTCTGGGCGTTCGGCGACACTTACCTGATCAATCTCGCGGAGGGCAAGCGCTTCAATTATTTCCGCAGCTCGGAATCGCCTTCTGTCCGCATCTGGAGTTTGTGCGAAGGTCGCGATGGGCGGCTCTGGATCGGCACGAGCGGACGCGGATTATTTTGTTTTGAGGAAAATCGTTTTCAGCCCGTCACGCTTGGCGAAAATCACGGTTCATATGATGTGCGGGCGATTTGCGAGGATCGCGAGGGCCATCTTTGGCTCGGCACTTCGGGCGGCGGCCTCGCGCAACTACGTCCGCAATCCATGCACGTTCTGCGCGTAGGGCAGGGGTTGCCGCTCGGCGCGCCGACGGCGATGGCGCTGGATGCGAGCGGAAAAATCATTGTGGCGATGCAGCGCGAAGGATTGTTCGCCGGCGATGCGGGCAGATTTGAAGCGGTCGGCGGCAACGACGGTTTGCTGGCGCATCAGTTCGTTACTTCCATCGCGGCGGCGCGCGATGGAACAATTTGGGCGGGCACGCTCGCGGGCGGCTTGTTTGGTTGGCGCAACGAGCGCGAAGTGCATTTCACCACCGCGAATGGTTTGTCTGATAACGCCGTGCTGGCTGCGTGCGTTGACACAGCGGGCGCGGTGTGGGCGAGCACGGGTGGCGGCACGGTGCATCGCTTTGCGGATAATAAATTTTCCCACTTCGGCAGCGAACAAGGTTTGCCGGAAACGCCGGTGACGGTGCTATTGCCGCAAGCCGAGGCGGGGCTGTGGGCGGGGACACAGGACGGACAAATCTTGCGCGCAGCGGACGGGAAATTTACAAGTGTAGAGATGGCGAATGTGGTGGGGCGGCATCCCGTGTTGGCGTTGCATGAGGGCGATGGCGGGCGGCTGTGGATTGGCACGGCGGGCGGTGGACTGGTCTGTCTTTCCAAGGGCGCGGCCATCGGCTGGAACACCGCGCGCGGCTTGCCGAGCGACACGGTGGCGGGCGTGGTGGAGGATGCAGCGAAAAATTTGTGGCTCGCCACCGGCGCGGGGATTTACCGGGTCACCCGCCACGATGTGCAGGCCGCATTGGACAATCCCCGACTGTCGCTCGCGTGCAAATTTGTTGCGGATGCGAAAACAACCGTCGCCGCCACGCCGGTGTTTGGCGGGCCGCGCGCGGTGCTCGCGCCGGATGGCGAACTGTGGTTCGCCACGTCGGACGGCGTGCTGAACGTAGATACGCGGCAGTCGGAAAATGCGCCGACAACTTTCCCCGTCGTCATGGAAAATGTGGCGCTGAACGGAGCCGCGCCGATTTCGCTGCTGCGGGGCGCGCTGTGGCCGCTGGCGGACGAGGCCAAAAAAGATTTTCGCGCACCGGTGGATTTGCGGGCGCTGGAATTTCATTTCACCGCGTTGAGTTATGTCGCGCCGGAGGAACTGCATTTCCGCTACAAGCTGGAAGGCGTGGATGCGGACTGGGTGAACGATACGGGCAATCGCTCGGCGCGTTACGGACGCGTGCCGTCCGGGCATTACCGTTTTCGCGTGGCGGCGCGGAATGGCGACGGCAATTGGCAGGAAGCACCGGAAACTTTTGCCTTCACCGTGCCGACGCCGCTCTACTATCAGCGTTGGGCAATTTTTCTCTACGTCCTCGCCGCCGTCGCATTGGTGACAAGTATCGTGCGCCTCGTCTCGCACCGGCGGCTGCGGTTCGCGCTCGCGCGGTTGGAGCAACAGCAGTCGCTCGAACGCGAGCGCATGAGAATCGCCCGCGATATGCACGACGAAATGGGCTCGAAACTCACGAAGATTTCTTTTTTGAGCGAGCACGCGCAGATGGACGCGGAATCATCCGGGCCGAACGCGGAAAAAATTCAAGCCATCGCGCAGACCTCGCGAGAGCTGTTGCAAACTATGGATGAAATCGTGTGGGCGGTGAATCCGCGCAACGACACACTGGAAAATCTCGTGACGTATTTGAGCCATTACGCGATTGAATATTTTCAGAACACCTCGGTGGAATGTGAATTACGTTTGCCGCCGGAACTGTCGCCGCATCCGCTGTCGTCGGAAGTGCGGCACAATTTGTTCCTGACATTTGAGGAAGCCTTGAGCAACGTGCTGAAACATTCTGGCGCGAGCAAGGTGCAAGTGGAAATGACAGTCAATCATTTGGGATTGGAAGTGAAGATTGCAGACAATGGCCACGGGTTCAAACTGTCGCCGCCGTTCGGCGAAGTTGCGGAACCGAATCCCGGCAAGCGCGTCGGCAACGGCTTGAAAAATATGCGGCAACGGTTGGCCGACATCGGCGGCGAGTGCCTCATCGGCAGCGACGTTGGCGCGGGCACGACGGTGACGTTGCGCGTGCGGCTCGTAAAAAATTTATGAAAAAGAACATCACGGTTTCCATCGTGGACGACGAGGCGGATTTGCGGAAGCACATCGCCGGTTATCTCGCCGCCGCCGGGAACATCACCTGCATCAGCGCCTACGCGAGCGCTAAGGAAGCATTGGCTCATCTGCCGACGGACAAGCCGGACGTGATCCTCATGGACATCAATCTCGGTGAAATGGACGGCATCGAATGTGTCCGCCGTCTCGCGGCCATTATGCCCAAGGCGCAAGTGCTGATGCTCACCGTGTTTGAAGATCCCGATCAAATTTTCCGCGCGCTGTCCGCCGGCGCGAGCGGCTATTTGCTGAAACGGATGTCGCCGAAAAAATTGGTCGAGGCCATCGAGGATGTGTGCGCGGGCGGCTCGCCGATGTCCGCGCCGATTGCGCGCAAGGTGGTGCAATCATTCAAGGTCGTCCCGGTGCGCGGAGACGACTCGGTGGATCTTTCACCACGCGAACGCTCGGTGCTGGACGGCCTCGCCGAGGGTCTCGCTTACAAACAGATTGCCGATCAGTTGGGCGTGAGCATCCACACCGTGCGGAATTACATTCGCCGTATTTATGAAAAGCTGCACGTCTGCACGCGCACCGAGGCGGTGGCAAAATTTATGAGGAAATAATT
>JANYCI010000178.1 GCA_025360325.1 Limisphaerales bacterium
TCGGCGATACACCATAAAGCCGCTCAAGCAAAAATGGCGTCACCATCCCGCCAACAATCGCAATGTAACAAATCGCAATCGCAAATGTCACAAGCAAGACGATGGAAGCGTAAGAGCGCATAAACGATGCCTAACGACCAAGAACTGAGCCACGGCCACGGAAACCGTCCGTGAACCGGCGACCGTAGCGCGAACCCGAAGCCGTAAAAGCCGTTGGCTCCAGTGATGTGTTAGGCCACGTCATGTGATGTCTCCTGATCTCTCTTAAAGCGCCGCCGCAAAACAGCGCCGCCTATCCAAATGAAAACGCCGCCAGTGATTCCCATAACCACTGACACAACACTGCCTGTAATAATCTCCCAGCGCAAATCAGGCTGGCTGCCGGATGGCCTCTCAAGCGCGAACACTATGCCCAGCGGAATGGCGCACAAGACCAGCATAAAACCTGTGGTAATCATCAGGTCAAAGATTGTGGGCTTGCGCTTTGTCATGGTGTGTGAAGTGGTCTAACTATGATTCAACGCCGAGCAATCATTGAACACGTTTAACGCCCCGGCCAAAAGTTTGCCGCCGCCGTGAATCATGGTTTGATGAAAGCGGACGGGTGAATTGCAATCAAGAATTATCATCGCCCAAAAAATCTCAAGGCGGCGGTCTGTGGGCCATCCCTTTGGGATTCGTCGTCCGCACCCCAAGACGCTCCGCGCGGTTTGGAAATAAAAATCGGCGTGTGCGGTCGTTTCACCGCACAGGCTTGCGGCACGGCGAATTGCCGCTAATCTATTGCCATGTATGCGATTGAAGCCAGTAGCGAAGTCCGCAAACTGCCGCTGAAAAACGGATGGCCAAAGCCGACTTGGCAGAACTTTTTCGTTCCGTTGCCGCATTAAAACTGTAACTTTGTCCGAGCCATGACGTTCACTGAAACCAATCCACAATCGTCTATCGCCAATCCCCAATCGGCGGAAGTCGTCGTGTCCGTGCGCGGGCTGACGAAAGTTTTCAAAGATTTTTGGAATCGCCCGAAAGCGCGCGCGGTGGACGGTGTGGATTTTGAAGTCCGTCGCGGGGAAATTTTCGGTCTGCTCGGACCGAACGGTTCCGGCAAATCCACGACGATCAAATTGCTGCTCGGTTTGCTGAACCCGACGAAGGGGCACATTGAGATGTTCGGCCATTCGCCGCGCCATGTGCAGACGAAAGCGCGCATCGGTTATTTGCCGGAGGAATCGTATTTGTATCGCTACCTGAATTCGCGCGAGACGTTGGATTTTTTTGGCAACTTGTTTCATTTGTCGAAGGAAGATCGCAACACGCGCACGGATCAGTTGCTCGACATGGTTGGTTTGGGCAAAACGCAAACGCGCGCCGTCGGCGAATTTTCCAAAGGGATGCAGCGCCGCATCGGTCTGGCGCAGGCGCTCATCAATGATCCCGATCTAGTGATTCTCGACGAACCGACGGCGGGCCTTGATCCCATTGGCTGTCGTGAGGTGAAGGATTTGATCGTGGCACTCGCGCGGCGCGGCAAGACGGTGATTTTGAGCAGTCATTTATTGTCCGACGTGGAAGATGTTTGTGATCGCGTGGTGATTTATTACGGCGGAAAAATCCAAGCGGCGGGAACGCTGAATGAATTGCTCGCGAAGCCGGACAGCCTGCGGATCACGACGCCGGTGTTGCCGCGCGAAACTTTGGAACGCGTTTTGGCGCTCATCCGCAAGGACATCACGACCGGCGAAGTGCGCGTGGATAATCCGACGCAGAATCTCGAAAGCTATTTCCTCGACGTGGTGAACAAGGCGCGCGCGGCGAACGAAACCAGCGGCGCGCAATCCGGTGCGCGCGTGGCGGAATACTTGCGCGGAGGTGCGGAGGCAAAATCCACGACGGAAAAAATTTTGGAAAAATTGTCGCTGCCCACGGCTGCGCCGACGGTCGCAACCAAGCTGGTTACCGAATCATCCGCGCCCAAAGTGGACGACGGAAAATTATCTGCACTGACGCAACCGACGGCACCGGCACCGGAAAAATCCGTAGCTAAAACGGAAGCGGCCAAGCCGGTGGATTTGTCCAAGGCGGATGAGAAACTCTCCTCGTTGCTCGGCAAACAAAAATAATTTGGCCACAGATTTTCACAGATGAAACACAGATGGGAAAAGATTTTATCCGCAGATGACACAGATTTTCGCAGATTTATTTTTAATCAGCGTGAATCCGCGCAATCTGCGGATACTTTGCTTATCTGTGTTTCATCTGTGTTTATCTGTGGCTTCTGAATAAATGCAAAGAATTTTCGCCATCGCCGGGTTGACGTGGAAAGCCGCTTTTCGGTTTAAGCTGTTTCTTGTTCTGGCCGTATTGCTGCTGGTCGCGGTCGTGGGTTTGCCGTTGTTGATAAAGGACGACGGCACGGCGCGCGGTTTCACGCAGATTATTTTGACCTACACGTTGAGCGTGATCACCGGGTTGCTCGGACTTTCGACGCTCTGGCTCGCGTGCGGCACGTTGGCGCGGGACATCGAGGAATGTCAGATGCAGGTCGTCGCGACGAAGCCCATCGCGCGCTGGCAAATTTGGATCGGTAAATGGATTGGCCTCATGTCGCTGAACGCCGTGCTGCTGGTGTTGGCGGGCGGATTTGTTTTTGGTTTGTTGCAATGGCGCGCGGGAAAACTTCCGGCGGCGGAGCAGAAAATTTTGCGCGAGCAGGTTTTAGTGGCGCGTGGTTCCGCGAAAGAGGCGAGCAACGCCAGCGTCATTGAACAGGAGACGGAGCGCATTTTGCAGGAGCGATTGAAATCCAGCGCGGTCGAGAAAGTGGATGTGCCGGAGGTTCGCAAGCAGATCAGCGAGCAGGTCAAGGCGGTGCAGCAGCTTGTGCCGCCGAGCTATCAACGCATTTGGGAAATTGATTTAGGCTTCGCAAAAAATTATCTGCACGGAAAACCGCTGCAACTGCGCGTAAAATTTAATTCGGCGCAGAAGAGCGCGTCGGGAACTTTTCAGACGTTGTGGCAAGTGGGCGTGCCGGACAAAACTAAATTTTGGCGCACGGATTATCCGATGAGTCTCGCGCCGGATACGTTCCATGAATTTGAAATCCCGGCAGATTTATTCGATGAAAATGGCAAGCTCACGATCATGTTGGTGAACCCACCGCAAAACGGCACGGCCTTGTTATTTCCGTTGGATGAAGGCATGGAGGTGCTGTATCCCGAAGGCGGCTTTGCGCTGAATTTTGCGCGCGGGCTGGGAATTATTTTTTGCTGGCTGGCGTTGCTCGCGGCGCTGGGTTTGATGGCGGCGAGTTTTTTGTCGTTTCCGGTCGCGGCATTTTTCTCGCTGGCACTGCTGATCGTCGGCCTGTCGAGCAGCACGCTGGGGGAATCCGTGGAGTCCGGCTCGGTCGCCGCCGGCAACGAAGAAACGGGCGTGGCGGGTCATTCGGTGGTGGATATCATTTTGATTCCAGCTTTCAAAGGACTGCTAACGATCCTGCGGATCATTGAAAATTTTTCGCCGGTGGAGGCGTTAAGCTCGGGCCGTAGCATCACTTGGGGCGAACTGGGCCAAGCATTTGCCCAGATTGTATTGCTGACCGGAGGCGTTTTTGCCGTGGCGGGGATTGTGTTTTTCAACCGGCGAGAATTAGCCACGGCGCAAGGAACGCAATAATTTTTTGGAATGAACGGACGCTTAAAAAAAATTACGTTGTTATTTTTGGCCGCCATTTTTTTATTTGGCGCGAGCCGGGTGCAACAGTCGTTGAACCGTGACCGCGACGCTTTGGGTCTGACGCGCGGCGCGGTGCTCGATAATGCCCCGCCGATGCTGGCGTTCACGACGGTGGCACTCGGCGGTTTTCGCGGTCTGATCTCGAATTTTCTCTGGATGCGCGCGAACGATTTGCAGCAGGACGATAAATTTTTCGAGGCCGCGCAACTGGCGGACTGGATCACCAAGCTGGAGCCGACGTTCGCGAGCGTCTGGGTTTTTCAGGGTTGGAACATGGCCTACAACATTTCCGTCAAGTTTAAGGAAAATGCACCGGGCGATTATACCGACCGTTGGCATTGGGTTCAGAACGGCATCGAGCTGATGCGCGATGGTGGCCTGCGTTACAACCCGAACAGCGTGGATCTCTACCGCGAGCTCGCCTGGCAGTTTCAGCACAAGATGGGCGCGAATTTGGATGACGCAAATATGTTTTACAAAGCCGAGTGGGCGGCGGAGATGAAGCCATTTTTTGGCGAGCACGGAACGAATTTTCAAAATTTGATCGCGCCGCAGAACGAAGCTGACCGCGTCAATGCTTCGGTCATCAGCAATAAATTCAAGCTCGACCCGGCGTTCATCAAAATCGTGGATGAAAAATACGGACCGCTCGATTGGCGGCTGCCGGAGGCGCACGCGATTTATTGGGGGGCAAAAGGATTGGACGCCGCCGCCAAAAATCCTGACAAGGTGAAGGAGGACGACAAGATCAAGTTGCGCCGGATTATTTACCAATCCATTTATCAAGCGTTTAAGCACGGTCGAATTATGGCCAATCCGTTCACGCACGAATACTCGCTCGTGCCCAATCTGGAACTGGTGGGCCGGGTGAATGATGCCTACGAGGAGATGGCGCGTGAAGACTTGGCCAATCGCGAACACATCGAACGCGCCCAGCGCAATGCCCTGCGTGATTCCATTTATTTTCTCTACGAAAACAACCGAATGGCCGACGCGAATAAATGGTTCAAGTATCTCGGTCAGAAATTTCCGAATCAGTTTATTGTTGAAAACGATCCCACCTCGCTCCCTAAAAATCTGACGCTGGATGAATACGCCGTGGCGGTGGCGCAGATTGACATCGGTGAAACATCGCAGGAACGCGTGACTTCGTTTGTGCAGGGCCGGTTGCAAGGCGCTTACCTCGCGTTGATCTTGGACGATGATGCGCGCTACCAAAATTTCATCAATCTCGCCACGCGAGTTCATCAGAAATACACGAAAAGCACCGCCGGTTCTAAAGGCGATGCGCGCATCCCGTTGCCGCCGCTGGATCAGTTGAAAAAAAATGTGGTCATGGGTTTGATCAATCCAGAAGGCGGCTTGCCGGCTGATGCTCGCGCCATCTTGCGCACCAAACTTGGCCTGCCAGCAGAAAACACCGCGCCGCCAGCGACCAACGCCGTGCCAGCGATTAGCGCGCCACCGAAGACGAACTCAACACCGGTGGAATAAAATTCCAAGCCTCACCCGAATCTGCTAACTTTCGCCGACTGTGACGAAAAAAATTTCCAGTTCTAAACCGCTGCGCGTCGGTTTGATTTCACTCGGCTGCGCCAAAAATCTCGTGGACGCCGAGATCATGCTTGGCTCGCTACTAAAATCCGGCGTGGAGATCACCAATGACGCCGCCACCGCCGATGCCGTCATCGTCAATACCTGCTCCTTCATTGATTCCGCGCAGGAGGAGAGCGTGGATACCATTCTCGAATCCGTCGAGTTGCGCGACGCCAACCGGCGCGGCCAAGCCGTCATCGTTTCCGGCTGCCTTTCGCAACGATTCCGCGAAGAACTTCCCAAGCTGATGCCCGAAGTGGATGCGTTCATGGGCATTGATCAAGTCGCGCAAGTTGGCGACATCGTGGGACGGGCGATTGCCAGTCGCGCGGAGAAAACTGGCAATGAAAAAGTCAAAATTCAAAATTCAAAAACGAAAATTTCTGCGCGCTTGAACAAACTGGAAAAGAGCCGCGACCTTTCCGTCCACGAAAATGAAGAATCGTTGCGCGGTTCGGAAAAATTTGGCAAAACCAAAACTGTTGTTTCAAGTCATGCATCACGCGTCATGCATCATGAACTCGTCTTCGATGTGACCCAACGCCCCGTTTTTATTCCCGATTTTGAGACGCCGCGATTCCGGCTCACCCCGAAACATTTTGCGTATCTCAAGATCGCCGAGGGCTGCAACCATCCGTGCAGCTTCTGCATCATTCCCCGGATGCGCGGCTCACATCGTAGCCGCACGCAAGCCGACATCATCAAAGAAGCCAAAGCCCTCATCGCCGACGGCGTGAAGGAAATAAATTTAATTTCGCAGGACTCGACTTACTACGGACTCGATTTGCGCCCGAACCATAGCCGCGCAATTTCTTCGCCTGAAAAATTTTCCGCCGCCGCAAAATCTTTGGCCGCCGATGCCACGAGCATTTGCACGCTGCTGCGCGAACTGAATTCTTTGAAGGGCGATTTTTGGATTCGTCTGCTCTACACGCATCCCGCGCATTGGACGGATGAATTGATCCAGACGATTGCCGAGTGTAAAAAAGTCGCGCGCTACATAGACATTCCGCTCCAGCACATCCACGAAAATATGCTCGAACGGATGCGCCGCGAAACCTCGCAGCAATACATTGTTGATCTCATAAAAAAAATTCGTGCTGGAATTCCCGGTATCGCGCTACGCACAACGTTCATCGTCGGTTTTCCCGGCGAGACAGAAGCGAGTTTCAACACACTGCTCGATTTCATCCGCGAGACCAAGTTTGAGCGGCTCGGAGTATTTGCCTATTCAAAAGAAGATGGCACGCGTGCCGGGGCGATGGCTGGTCAGCTTACGGACAAGGTAAAGCAAAAACGTCGCGAACGCGCGATGGCCGCACAGCACCAAGTCGCCATCTCCGTTTCGGAAAAATTTGTCGGTCGCAAAATCAAAGTCCTTATCGAAGGGCCGGCAAATGAAAAGCAGTTGCAATCCGCCAACGTCAGCTCATGGGAACATGGTTTGATGCGCGAACCGGAAGCGCGGCCCGCCTCACTCACTACGCGTCACTATCTCGTCGGACGCGGGGAAGCCGACGCGCCGGATATAGATGGCCGCATCTATGTTCGCGGCAAATTACCTGTCGGCCAATTTGCGAACGTAACGATCATCGGACATACGGACTATGACTTGATTGCCGAACCGGTAGGTTGAAATTATTGCTGGCCGAAGTTGCCATGGGCAGCATCCAGCAGATTAGTAGAGCCGTCAAAAATAAACCTCTTATAGCTCCCATTGTTAGTTGAAACAAAATTTAACTGCAAAGAGCCACTATTACCCGCGTAGTAGCCAGATTCATAGGTAAGCCGCAGCAGGCTTGTCTCTGGGCTATATGCTTTGTAAGTGTAACTACCTGTGCCCGGCGTATCTCCGGTGATAGAAAAACTGCCGTTGCTTAAGAATTGAAACTGGCTGATATATCCATAAACAGCGTTTGTTACGGAAATGAATTTATTAATCGGTGCTGACACCAGGGAACCGGTCAGGTTGGAGACCGCCACCATGCTAACTGTGCTATCCCCGTTGATGAGATATCCTAAGTTGGGGGCAAAAAAAGAAATGTCAGCGGAACTACTGCTGCCACTAATGTCCGCCGGTGCCGTGTAAGTCAGCAATAAGTTACCAGTGCTGGCATCAGCCAGACCGTAGACAAAATCGCCCACGCCAGATTCAAACCCTTCATCCTGACTTTGCTGACTGAATGTATCAGCAGAAAATGCCAGTTGGGACAGACTGTTGCTCGTGGAAATGGAAACGCTCCGGTTATCCAGATCCGCAGGTGCGTTGCCTTCGGGTCGCTGGGAAGCGAACCCAAACAGGCCGGTGTCCGTGCCGAGCAGGCTGCCATTAGGGCTATACCTTTCAACATAAGCGCCGCCAAAATTAGTGCCAAAGTATCGGGTAACCGTATAAATCAACCCATCGCTGTTGGTTTGCCGCAATAGAGTGTTCGCCGGGCCAAATAATGAATATGATAATGTAGTTCCATTGTTGATCAGCCCAGAAGCAAGATCGGTGATCGAAAACTTTCCGGCGTTGAAGTAAGTAGATTTTCCTAGCCCCTGATTGTTGACATAGACGAACGTCTGTTTGACAAGTGAAGTCATAGTTAAGCTGGGTGTAAAACTAAAGGCCAGCTTTCCGGTGTCCAGCGTGCTGTTGTTGATGAATCGAGCGGAGTAAGGACTTGTAAAGTAGAGCAGGTAATCGCCCGGTCCTGTGCTGGCGGCAATGGGTGGAGACGTATAAGTGACGCGCAACCGGGCGGTGCAGGTAGAAAGCCTAGTATAACTGTATGTTCCAACGCCGCACGGATAATTGATGTCCGTAGAAAAGCCACCAAACGATCTGGCTCCGAAACAAAGGCTGAAACAGCTAGTCGAATCAGATGTGCCTTCGCCAGCCAAATAATTAAGGCTGGCAGGAACCGTCAAATAGGTAATGATGGCAAAGTTGGTCGAAGACACGTTGCCGCTGCTATCTACACAATATGCAAAAAACGCGTTTGTTCCGGGAGCTAGGTGAAGCGCAGCCGTCCAATTCTCCCAGCCGTCTGTTGTGGTCGCCTCTTGCCAACCGCCCTCGTTTAATTTGAAAAAAACATTTTTCGCTCTGATGTTGTCGGTGGTGTGGCCGCGGATAGACATAAATTCGTTTGTCGAAAATAAATCGGAGAGATTTTTAGAAAAAATAATTGATGGTTTACCTATGTCCGAAAAGTAGGCGGTCAAGTTCAGATTAGAAGCCATGACAAAAGACAATGCCGGTTTATTAGTGATGATAGCGCCATGCCCATCTAGCCAATACTTGAAGGCAAAGCCATTCGATGCCGCTACATTTAATGAATAGCGTTGGCCAACCGCCAGCCACGCCCGGTTAAGTTGCGGGATAATCCGTCCACCAATAGCGTGAACCGATAATTGAGCGCTCAAGATGTATCTGAACTCTAAAAGATTAGTCGTTGATACGTTGCCGGCAGCATCAACGGCGTAAGTTTTTAGCCGATTGCTGCCCGGCACCAGTCCGGTGATAATAGACCAATCAGCCCAGTTATTCTGTGTGCTGACGGCAATCCAATCAGAGTTATTCAAGGAGTAATAGACGTGAGCGACTCGGTCGTTATCGCGTGCCTTTCCGGTCACGGTAAGTGTTTCGTTGCTCCAGCGCTGACCGGGTGTCGGTGAAATGATTGATAATGATGGCCTGGCTATGTCAACAAAGTTGGCGGTGAAGGTTAAGCCGGTAGTCATAATGAAATTCAATGCCTGACGGTTTGCTATCAGTTCTCCCGGGCTACTAGTCCAGCTAGTGAACTGGTAGCCGGTTGCTGGAATCGCGGTCAGCGTATAACTGGCACCGATTTGTAGGAGCGCGTTGTTGTAGGGAGGATTAAGGCTGCCGCGTCCGTTGATCGTTACACTTAATTGAGAATTTACGACATAAACATATCGGGCTGTATTTGTAGGCGATATGTTTCCGCTGCTATCCACGGCGTAAACGGAAAATACATTAGTGCCTGGCGTAAATACCATGTTAGCAGACCAGTTGAGGTTGTTGTTAGACAAGTCAGCCGCGAGCCAATCTGATCCATTAATGGAATACAATACCAATGACACCGAAACATTGTCCTTGGCGCGCCCACTGACGGTGACTATCTCATTGCTCACGCTTTGGCCGGGTTTAGGGCTGGTGATTTCTATTCTGGGTGTTACTTCGTCGAGAATCGAAAAATCACCGACTTGGTAACTGTCGGTAGAGTTTTTGCGGATTCCAAAGCTGCCATTCCATTGATCAGCAAAGGCAAAAGTTGCCGTGACTAATCCTGCCTTAGAGTCATTTAAGACCAGTTTGCCGCTGGCTGTATTTAGCCGCAAATAAGAGTAAGTGCCGATGCTGTCCACGCTGACCGTCGAATCTAATGTAATGGTGTAAGCGTTGCCGCTGGTAGCAAACTGGATGGTGGCATTGCCGCTGGCGGCAAACGGGTCGGTTCCGTCATTAATGTTACAGTATATAGATTTTCCGGCTAGGGACGTGGGAGCTTGTCCGTTGAACCAGATGAAATTACCTTGCTGTTGTCCGCCGGTGTCGGTTTTGTTCAGAACGTAACTTCCAAAGTAGTTGTCGGAGAATGTGAGTTCATCGGTCAACTGGCCGAGGGCAACATTGCTGAAATCAATTTGTGCTATTGGGCCATTGCTGGCATAAGTGTAGAGGCAGTCACAGTTGGTTGCGCCCAATACGTTTGCCATCTTGAGCTGGTTGCTGGTGTCGGCGGCAATTAAAAAGTAATAGCCGCTGCTGGCTAATGGATAAGTGCCATCGGCTACGGCTATACCAAAGGTGGTGCCGGCGATGGCTGCAGGCGACTGGCCTTCAGCGCGGGGAGCCAGACCGCACAAGGTTAGTCCCAACGCGGCTAAAATAAAATCCAACCGTTGACGTTTGGATTTTTCATTTAAGCCGACTAGGGCCAAGACGAAACGAAATATGACAACGCTAATCACCTCCGATGACATCGGAAGCGAGCGGTATCAGCTTAAGTTCAAATTGGCGAATTCGAGGAAGCCGTTCAACTGTTTGAGGCGGGTGGGATGGCGCATTTTGCGGAGGGCTTTGGCTTCAATCTGGCGGATGCGCTCGCGGGTGACGCGAAATTGCTGGCCGACTTCTTCGAGGGTGCGGGCGTTGCCGTCGCAGATGCCGAAGCGCAGTTCGAGCACCTGGCGTTCGCGTTCGGTGAGGCTGCAGAGCACGTCGCCCAGCCGGTTTTTGAGGAGATGAAAACTGGTCAGATCCAGCGGGCTGTCGGCAGTTTTATCTTCGATGAAATCGCCAAAGCTGGCGTCATCACTGTCACCGACGGGCGATTGGAGTGAAATGGGTTGTTGAGCCATCTTCATAACTCCTCGGATGCGTGAAACGGGCATCTGCATTTCATCGGCAATTTCTTCGGGGATGGCTTCGCGACCTAGTTCCTGCAACAACTTTTTCTGCGCGCGCATGAGTTTGTTGATGATCTCGATCATGTGGACGGGAATGCGAATGGTGCGGGCTTGATCGGCAATGGCGCGGGTGACTGCCTGACGAATCCACCAAGTCGAGTAAGTGGAAAATTTGTAGCCGCGACGATACTCGAATTTTTCCACGGCTTTCATCAGTCCCATATTGCCTTCTTGAATCAAATCGAGAAAAGACATCCCTCGGTTGGTGTATTTTTTGGCGATGGAAATGACGAGGCGCAAATTGGCTTCGACCATTTCGGTTTTGGCTTGCAGCGCGCGAGCGGCAGCGTCCTCCAGTCGGGAAAACGCGGTCAAAAAATCCGCGTGCGGCAGCCGCACGAATTCTTCGAGCGCGCGCAGGGTCTGTGCCTCCGCCTCGACGAGGTGTTTTTGTGCGCTGGACACGCGCCCGGTGCGCGCTTCTTCGAGTGCGTGCAGGCTGTATTGAAATTTGTCGTGAATATTTTGCGCCACCGGGATCATTTCCTCGATGACTTTTTGTTTAAAAAAAAACTTCGGAAAGGTGGCCTGCATTTTTTTTTCCAACTCCGCCAGTTGTTTTTCCTCGCGCACCCGTTTGGCTCCGTGCGCGTCGCGCCAGGCGATGAAATGGCGATCCATCGCCGTGTCTAGTTCGCGCACGCGGACGACGAGCCGGCGCAGTGTGCGTAAATGTTCTTCGCGGCTGTCCACTTTTTTGTCAAGAATCACGCGGTCAAAACGCTCGCGTGGTGGTTCGGCCAGAAGTTTTTCCGCGAGTGCCAGATGTTCTTTGGCCGTGAAGCCGAGGCGATAAATAATCGCGCGGACATCGGTTTCGGCATCTTCCGTGCGTTTGGAAATTTCCACCTCCTGCTCGCGGGTCAACAACGGCCACGCGCTCATCTGCCGCAGATAGGTTCGCACTGGGTCATCGAGCGAATCATTCGCGCGCTCCTCCTCCTCGGCTTCCTCCGCCTCCGCTGGCTTCACGCGATCTACCTCGGCAGCTTCGACGACTTCAATCTCTAGTTCGCGCAATTTGGAAAAGACAAAATCGAGACTGGCGGGCGAGGAGATTTTTTCAGGCAAAACTTCGCTGACATCATCAAATGTCAACTGTCCTTGTTCCTGAGCGAGACGGATCAGCTCCTTAATTTTTTCCGTCAGCTCCAGATGAACCGCTTCCGGCGCGGCTGGCTGAAGGTGGGCATGGTTGGAATCTTTCGTTGCGTGCGAATTGGCTGGCAGCTTGGATTTTGGCATGGCGGTAACTCCTGATTGATTCTGTGTGGCGAATATAAAACTCGCCGCGCCAGCGTCAAGCGGCGAAATCGTTTTTTAATTTCACAATTCGGCCAGCGCGTTCGTGCTTGGCACAGGAATGTAACTAGACGTCAGCGGAGCAGGGAGGCGATGAAGGGCAGGTCGGCAGGCACGGTCACTTTTGGATTGGGCGAAGTGCATTTCACAAGCTGCACTGGCTGGCTAATGAGTTCGCACGCGGCGGTGTCATCAGTGAGATTTAATTTTTTTTCGCGCGCCGCAGCGATGGCGCGGTGGATGACTTCGAGGCGAAAAGTTTGTGGCGTCTGCACCGCCCACAACTTTGCGCGATCCACCGTGCGCAAAATAATTTTTCCGTCCACCGTTTCTTTGATCGTGTCCGTCACCGGCTGCGCGGCGACGGCGGCTCCGGTTTCGCGCGCGGCGAGAATGGTCGCCGCGATCAATTCCAAAGTGGTGCAAGGTCGCGCCGCATCTTGAATCAACACGATTTCCGTTTGGGGTGAAACGGCGGCGAGACCGTTCCAGACTGAATCCTGCCGCTCCGTCCCGCCAACGACTAGCTGGAATTTTTTTTGAAAATGAAATTGTTCCGCGAGTTCCATGAAGTGTGGTTGCATCCCGTCGCGCACCACTAAAATGATTTCGCTGATCTCCGCCGCGTCATTAAATTTCTGCCAAGTGTGAGCGATCACTGGACGCCCCGCGACTTCCAGCCAGAGCTTGTCCACGTTCGTGCCCATGCGCGTGCCTTTGCCGGCGGCGACGATGATGGCGGAAATCATTTTGAAAGTCTAAAGTCCAAAGTCCAAAGCCCAAAGTCAAAACTTACGTTCAACTTTGGGCTTTGGGCCTGGGACTATTTTTAACCGATGCGCCAGACGATGCGCGCCTTATTCAAATCGTAGGGCGACATTTCCATCTTCACGCGATCGCCAGCGGTGAGGCGCACAAAACGTTTCCGCATCTTGTCTGAAATCGTCGCCAACACCTGATGTTTGTTGTCTAATGCGACACGAACATCGTCCCCGCTAGAACGGTCACAATGCGTCCTTCCACCTCGATGTGCTCTTCCATTTTGAACCTTAAAATGGCCGGGGCGACGCCTGTGATGACGCCGCCCCGGTTTGAAAATTAAAAATTAGTAGCGTTCACGACCACCGCCGCCACCGCCGCCGCCGCCGCCGTAACCACCACGGCTACCGCCACCGCCGCCACCGCCGCCACCGCCGAAGTCACGGCGCGGACCGCGATCACGACCGCCGCCACCGCCGCCGGGGGCACGTTCTTCTTTCGGACGCGCGACATTGACCGTCAGCGCGCGGCCGTCCAGTTGCGCGCCGTGCAAGGCTTCGATAGCCCGCTGCGCCTCTTCCGGCGTGGACATGGTCACGAATGCGAAACCGCGTGAGCGGCCCGTCATCCGATCCATCATTAGGTTTGATTCCATGACCTGACCGTGCGCGGCAAAAGCCGATTGGAGGTCGTTTTCTGTGGTGTTGAAGGAAAGATTTCCGACAAACAGTTTCGTGCTCATTTGATGATTGGCTGTTGAATACTCACCGCTTCGACTGTTCCCGACTACCGGGTTTCAAATCATCATTGAACCGAGTTCACTTGAAGATTCACCATGGTCCGAAAGGTCAAGTTATCTGACAGACG
>JANYCI010000212.1 GCA_025360325.1 Limisphaerales bacterium
ACTATCGCACCGAGCCGGCATCTTTCAGCGGCGGGAATCATCCGCGAACCCGGAACAAGTCGGCCTCGCCACGAGCCTCTGGCGCAAGCCAATCACCCATTCCAACCCCGCCGCGCACCGCTTTCGATGACGCCAATGTTCAAAAGTTCGTTTGATTTCCGTGCGGGCGAAAGCGGCGTGGCGCTTCGCTTCCCGCCGCAGTCCAAGACGTCGCCGTGCAAACCAACATTCAAGCCAATTCGTCAGCCACAATTTTACTGAGCTTGCCCGCCGTAGAAGAAAATATTCAGGCCGTTGAATTGCATTTTGGGATTGGAGTATTTTTCAAACTTAACCCACTCGCCGTGTCCGTCCGTGTAGCCTTCATTTCCGCCTTGGGGTGCGCCGGCGCTGCCCTTGGTGTGGTTGGCTCCACGGATGTTGAAGTCGGAGCCACGGCCCCAGTCATTGAGATACTGACGGTTCATGTCTGCCCAGATGACTTTGTAGTAAGCGTTATCCGTGCTCTTCATGGCAAAGATGGGTGAATGAGCGCGCAGATTATCTCCGCCGGGCAGCGCGCCGTTGTTGGGATAATAGGTTCCAATCGTCGCGGTGTTGTTATAGGCCGCCTCGCCGACAAAATAAAAATATCCGATAACGCTCGGCAACGTGACGGTGGCACCGTCGGAATAATACCAAAATGTGTTGTCAGCTTTGTTCCAATCAGGATTGGAGGGGCAATAAAATGAAGCCCGCGGAATCCGGTAGTCGTTGACCATTGTATTGCGAAATGTCGCAGATATGCGATAGGGCGAGGGCGAACTGTTACCCGGAGTTTGGTAGTGCTCTTGATTGTCCCCGGCATACATAACGGATGCGAGGGTTGTTTGCCGGACGTTGTTCAGGCTAGCAATCCGCTTGGCGCGTTCTTTGGCGGAAGAGAGTGCGGGCAGGAGCATCGCGGCGAGAATCGCGATGATGGCGATGACGACGAGCAATTCTATCAGGGTGAACGCTCGGCGAGCAGCGCGCAAAGGAACTTGGATGGAAATTT
Organism: Limisphaerales bacterium; assembly: GCA_025360325.1. Lineage (GTDB taxonomy): Bacteria > Verrucomicrobiota > Verrucomicrobiia > Limisphaerales > UBA11358 > UBA11358. The sequence goes on from JANYCI010000212.1 coordinate 1,037, forward strand.
TCATGGTGCTTTGAAAGATTATTTTTTGATTACTTGGCCGGGCTTTCGGATTTTTGATAGAAGCGGATCCAGTCGCACTGCGCTTCCTGCGGCAAGGGAGCTTCATCCACTTTCGGTGTGCCACCCAAGTGCGAGGCGATGGAACTGAACCAGACATTCATTTCACCCTGCGGAATTTTGGCGACGTCCACGGTGCAGACAAGTTTGCCATCGAGAAAAAAATTCGCGTTTGTGGCGGTGAACTCGCAGCCGAAGACGTGAAAATCCGTTGTCAAATCAGGCGAAGTCAGCCGCTGGTAGCCCAAGGCTTCAGTCGGCAGCGGATTGTATTTGTTGACGGCCACGGTGTAGCTTGCGTGGTCAATGGAATCGTTCTGCGCGATGTCAATGCCCTGCGTGGCTTCCTGGGCATCGGTGGTTCCCGAGCCATCGTGCTTCATCAACCAAAAAGAATTATGCCAGCCATCGCCAGCGGGCATCTTGATCCGCGCCGCGTAGTAGCCGTGCTTGAACGCGGCGCGGCTGATGATGCCCGCACCGGTGAAATTTTTTCCGCCCGCTGATTCTTTTTTCAACGTGAGCCGCAGGAGGCCGTCTTTGACGACGACGTTGTCTGATTTTTGCGTGCTCAAATTTTTGCTGTCCGTGCGAAACGTCCATTTGTTGGTATCCAGCGCAGCACCGTCGAATTCATCGCTCCACGCAAGCGCGTAGCCGGGCAGCGGGGCGGAATCTTTTTTGGCTTCCGCGCTTTGCGCTGACACATTGGATGCCGCCGCGATGACTTGAGCGACAACGAGGGAGAACAGCGGGAGAATTTTTTTCATGTTGGATTCGTGGAGAATTTTCCGGCTGGCAACAACCGCTGCCAGCCGGATTTTTCAAGCGTTGCTTACTGTGAAATCAGGCGGAAGAAAACCGCTTGGTTCGCCGCGCTGATCGGCACGGTCACGGGGTTGGTGCTGCCGGTGAAATAGTCAGACCAGTTCGTGCCGAGGCCGGAGGCGAGGCTGTTGGTCTGCGACTGGAGACGATAGGTTGCGCCCGTCCAGGAAAACTGGAGGGTGTTGCCAGACTGAACCACGTTCAGCGTCGGCGCGGCTGCCAGCGCAGTGATGGTCAACTGGCCGGTGACCGGGTTAAAACTTCCCGTGCCGCCGGGGAGAATCGCCACGCTCGCGGCGTTGGCAAAAGTTCCCGTCGGCGTGGTAGCGTTCACGAGTTGAAAGACCTGGCCGTTGGTCAAAGCCGTGGAGCCTTGATTGGTCACGACCAAAGTTCCGCCGTAGGCCAGACTGTTGGCGACCAGACGGTCGCTGGAACTGCCAGCGGTATCAATGTGGAACAAATTGGTGCTGCCAGAATTCAGCGTCACCGTGCTGGAGTTTGTCAGTGCGCCCAGAACGAAGGGGATGCCGGGTGACAACGTGCCGCCGCTGTTGACGGTGATCGTGCCAGCGACCGTGGCGGTGGTTGCCACGGAAAGCAAACCACCAGAGTTGACCGACACCGCAGTGCTTCCCAGTGAAGATCCGCTTCCAAGACGAAGTTCACCAGCGTTGATGGTCGTGTTGCCAGTATAGGTGTTGGCGAAATTCAATGTCTGCCGCCCGCTGCCGCTCTTGACGAGGCTTACCGGCTGGCTGCCGTCTTGAATGACCGATTGCGCGACGTAGGCGTTGGTAGCACCGACGCTGATGGTCAGCGCGCTTGCGCCCGCACCGTTGTTTAGGATCACGCCGTTGCCGGAGAAAACATCCACGCCGCTGACGGTTTGGTTGAAGCCGTTCAAGTCAATCGTGCCGATGCCGACTTGCAGCACGTTCGTGGAAAATCCATTCGCCACGCCGAGTTTCACGACCGCGCTGCTGCCGCAGAAGGTCGCGGTTCCGCCGCAAGAATTCGCGGCATACGCCGCTGTGATCGTGCCGCCGTTGCCCGGACGGTAGAGGACAAAATAGTTGCTGCCGTTGTCAAAGATCGGCCCGGCCACGGTGAGGTTGCCGTTGATCTCCGTGCCGATGCGACCATTGCTTGCCGCGAGAATAATCGGGCCGGCCCAAGTGTTCACGCCCGCGCCCGGAGTGCCGCGCAATTGTCCAAGCGAACCGCCGAAGCCCACGCCGTTGAGCGTGATGGTTTCGCCAACGACCGTCAGGCTTGTGCCTAAACCATCGCCGACCGAGACCGTTCCCGCGCTCGCGGTCGTTGTGATGCCGTTGGTCGAACCGAGCGCGCCGGCATTGACCACTTGCAAGATGCCGTTGTTGACATTCACCGCGCCGGAGAAAGTGTTGCTCAAGCCGAGAAGCGTCGTGCCAGTGCCGTTCTTCGTGATACCGTTCGTGCCAGTAATTTGGCCGACGCCGGTCAACGTCACGGCGGACGCCGAGGTATGATCAATCACAATAGACGAGGGCTTGACGTTGTTCGTCACATTCACGGTGTAGAAGCTGCCCGCCGCGTCGGTAAAACTCACGGCATCGCCGTAGCCGCCGCCGGTTTCCTGGTAGGCCGCATTGACGTTGAAAGAATTTACCCAGTTTTGAACGCCGTTCGTCGCCCAGAACGTATCGAAGTTGGCTTTCCAAACCAGAGCGACGTAGGTGATGTTCAAGCTCACATCATTGGGGCCGTCAATGAGCGTCGCGCCCACGCCCGGCGGTAACGTGCCGAGAACAAAGGAGCCGCCGCCGAAGCGATTGCCGCTGCTCGTGTAGTCAACGAGCCTGTAGCTGCCGGGCGTCACGCCGGCGACACTGGTAATGTTGATGGTGTTCGCGCCGCTGACGTTGAGTGTGCTGGTCTTGAACACCGCCGTGGTGGCGCTGGGAATTGTCGTCACCGTTCCCAAAGCGAAGTTCAGCGTCGAGTTGGTCACGCTGGTGAAAGTGTTCGTCCAAGAATTATTCAAGGCCACGATGCTGGCCGAAGTGCCATTGGACAGCGTCAAAGAACTGCTGCTCATCGGCAAAAAGAACGACAGCCCGCCACCATTCACGACCGTCGAGCCAGAGTAACTGCTGGTATTGGTAAAGGTCAGCAAACCATTGCCAGTCTTGGTGAGGCCGCCAATTCCCGACAATCCCCGGTTGGCAAAAGCGTTGAAGCCAGCGGTATCAATGATCGCGCCGCCCGCTTGGACGTTCAGTGTGAGGCTGCTTCCGGTGTCGAAGATGAAGGGGGTAGTCGCGCTGGCGACATTGTTTCCGAGCACACGCAACGTGCCGCCGTTAAAATTCACAATCGAGGTCATCTGGCTGGCATCACCATCGCGCGCAGAAATATTCCGCGTGCTCAACGTGCCGCCCGAATTCAAATTGATCGTGCCGGTGCATTGCGCGTTCGCTTCCGAAGCCGTGAAACCGAAGAATGTCCGCTCAATCGTCGCCACTGAACCGCCGCCAATCGTAAATGTTCCCTGCGCAAAATTCGGCCCGCCCGTCGTGGAACCGCCGCGATACGGCACACACAACAGGCCGAAGCCGACAGTTGTCCCGTTTGTATAAATTAGGTCGCCGCCGGAGAGAGTCAACGTGCCAGAGCCAGCACCACTGGCAGCGGGCGAACCCACGAGAAAACTATCGGCGGTCGAACCATTTCGGATAATTAAAGTCCCACCAGTAATGGTCACTGCGCCAGTTGTCGAGCTGGCGCTGCCGATCACAAACCCACGCGTGGCGACACTTGCATTGTCAATAATGGTCGTTCCCATCGTGGCGTTATAGGTCACTGACACGGCCTGACTGGCGGTGAAGTTGGTCCCGATATTGATCCGCACATTGGCCGTGGCGGCATTGGTTTTCACCGCGCCGCTGTTCCAGTTGTTCGCCGGCGACCACGAGGTGGACGTGAGCCACGCATCGGCGGTGTTCGTGTAGTTCAGGGTAGTTTGTGCCTGGGCCGACGGCTTGAGACCGAGGCTCATCAGGGTTCCGACGAGCAGCGTGGATAGCAGTCTGGTAATTTTAGTCATGATGCGGGAGTGGGTTGGGGTTCAAGGTTGTGGTCTGCGCTTCGGTCAAATTCACTGTGTCTGGCTTTGGTCGGCGCGCCCAATAAAAAGCCAGACTCAAAAGAAATGAACGGGACGCTGATGTGCGGAATCTTCATTGGGCTGAATTGGTATGCCGCCACTATACGACAACCGGCAAAAAATTCTCTAGGGCAAGCCGCGCAATTTTTTTAAGCAAACGCGCAATCCCGTTTTTGACGAATTAAAAAGTCTGGGCGAAAAAAATGAGACGAACGCATGAGGCAGTCAGACTGGCTTTACCTTAACAATGGCCTGGCGACCAATTCCGCAACTAGCTGCGACAAAATTTGTGCGTAATCTTGGTAGGCAGAATAAAAGGCGCACATTCGCCAAACATTCAAAGAAGAAGGCCAAGCTATGTCCGAAGGCGCTTTTTGCAAGTCACACGCTTAAGGCTAAATAACGTCCATTCCGTCTCCGGTTGTCGGTTTGTTTCGCAACCCATACTTCCCGCGCGCAAATCCTAAACAGCGAGGCCGTCGCCGGAGGGCGGGTCAAGGTGGAGCGCAGAGGGAAACAGGGCGAGCAATACCTTGACGCGACCACCGGCGACATAGAATGGACAACGGATTCGCGCGCGGTTTTTTTTAGCGCGACTGCGCTTGGTCATTGCGGCCATCCGTAGTGGCCGACAAAAATTCCGAAAGCGAGCGTCAACGCAAACCAGAACACGGCCCAAAGAATTTGCCGCCACGCGAACCGGTCTTGCAGCGATTCGGAAATTTTCCCCAACTGGTCGCATTGGTTTTCCGTCGCGGTTTTCAAAACTTCCCACTTATGCTCCGCATTGTCCATCAACGTGCGGACGCGCAGGGCAGATGCCTCGGCATCAGTGAGACGGGTGCGGATTTTTGCCGCCGCCTGCTGGATGCTTTCAGCGGCGGCTTTCAACTCTGTGGATTGTTCTTCGACCGTGCGGCAAAATGCGTCATTCGCCGACTGGCTTTGCCGTCGATATTCGGCGAGATGTTGTGTGAGCCATTTGCGGTTTTCAAGCAGTGCCGTTGGCACGCTCGCAGCGGCTTGCAACTGCGCGCGTGTCAGCAAAGTGAGTTGCACGGGAAAACTTTCCTCCGGCCCGACGCCCCATTCGTGCAGCAGCCGGTGAATCTGATCCACTTCCTCGGCGGACGCTCCGACAAGCAGCGTTTGCAAATCACTTTTGTCCATAACTCACTCGCCCAAATTGAGCATGGGTTATTTCGAGCGGGCGGGCTTTGCCGCCGGTTCGGGCTGGGGTTCAACTGCTGGCATTTGTTCTGATGGCACGAGCAAATCGGCAATCGTGTCATATTGTCGGAACATCTGCTGCATCGCCCATTGCATTTCACCGGCCAGCATCAGTTCCAAGTGTGCCGTGCCGGGCGTGGCGACTTCCGCGAAGCTCAACTTGCGTCCGGCCTTCGCCTCGGCGCGTTTGATGGCGAGCAACGTGATGGTCGTGACGACCGGCAACGTGATTTCCTTCGCGCCAAACTTTTTTAGTTCCGCTTCGATGTTGGATTTGCGGAAAAGGTTCGTCCGCACTTTGGCCGGGTTGTGGACGATGACATAATCCACGCGGTCGCCCGCAAAATAAAACAGTTCGAGCAAATTATTCATGCTCTCGGTGTCCTCGCTGGGGAACAGGAAGAGTGTAAAACGAATGCCCTGCGACGCGAGCGATTCGAGTAACTGCAACGAATCCAATGCCTGCACGATTAAGCCATCCGCCTGCGCGCGGCAGTCAATGACGTGAACCGGCGCGTCGCTGCGGGCAACGCTACGGAACAGACCGAGCAAGGTGGATTTGCTGTCGTCGTCGTTGCCCAAAGTATAGGACTGGACTTGGTCGGGGTGGCGGTCGGCGAACGAGTGGTGCCGGTCATCAAGGTCGGAGCCGTTCCAAGTGATGCCGTGATAGTCAAGCCAGGCGGTGCGGAATTCGGATTCAAAACTTTTGCCGAGACTGCCTTTGGATTGGGGGTTGAGGTGGATGCGTTTGGTGATGGTTGTATTCATGTGAATTCTTGGTTGTCGTTTGAAGTGACGTTGGGGCGGGTGAAATCGGCTTTTAGCGGCAACGGTGAAAATTTTGCCTTGGATTGATTGACCGGTGCGGTTGGCCGGACGGGTTGCGAATCAACCGCCGAATTTTCCTAATGTGGTTTCGCCGCACGTTTCAATTTGCGCCGATAGAAGCGATAGGGCGCGGGGTCTGGCCGGTTGCCGAAGCCTTGCAGGCAAACCGGCCAGTCCCCGCGCCGTCCGGTTGGCCGCAGCTTGAGGTGATTTTGACAATCGCCTTTAGCATCAATGGTCTTCTGCGGTTTTCTGGCCTAAAAAAAATTCATTTTGTGTAATTTTTGCACAAAGCCCCCCGATTTCCCTGCCAGACTGACGGCTGATGAAAAAATTATGTCAGGCCATCCAAAAGTATGAATTAAAATTTGTGAAGGCGGCGGATCGGCGTCTGGCCGTCGTCCTCAAAACTCATGTCGCCGCCGTCACCATCACTTTTACCAAGGACAATTTATGACTGCGGATTCGCCCTTCCAATTGCAATCCCTGGCCGAATACCCGGCGACCATGACGAAGGAAATGGTCGCCAAAGCAATGGGCATCGCGGCTCATAATATTCCGCCGCTGGCACGGGCGGGTTTGCTCAAGCCGCTCGGTCGCCCCGGTCGTTACTGCGTGAAACATTTTTCGCGCGACCTGCTCCCCCGCAACTTGGCGGATGCGGACTGGCTCGAAAAAACGATGACTGCTTATCACCGGCACTGGCGCATTAAAAATGCGCGCAAGCGCGCCAACAAGTCTGCTGGAACACAAGCCAGCGCACCCGTGGCACAATCGGCACTGGAATAAAAAATCGGCGCGGAAGGAACTTCCTCCCTCCGCGCCAATTTGTTTCGTCAGGCACAAAGCGGCAGGGTGGTGGCCGGTAATTCTGCGGCCTGAAATTTCCGCTCATACTCCTCCAGCGGCGGAATCAGAACCTTCGCCTTCTTCGCATACGCCCGATGCACCGCCTTGCTCGCATGGCCCAGCGCCTCCTGCGCGAAGCGTTCGGGAAAGCCACAAGTCTTCGCCCGCTCCGCCCACGCATATCGATAGCTGTGCAACGTCACCCCGCTGATTTTTAGCCGCGCAACCAACCGGCTGAAACGACGTCCACGCACGGTTTGATTCACTTTTGTCAGCGTGGGAAACAGAAAACCCGTCTGCCCACGCCGCCGCAGGATGACCGCCAGCGTTTCGTTGAAGCGCACGATGGCGATGCTTCCAGTTTTCATCCGCGCATAGGAAATCGTCCGGTTCGCCCAATCAATGTTTTCCGCCGTCAACGTCGCCATGTCCGATTGCGAGCCGCCCACCTGCCAGAGAATCTCATAAAAGTCGCGGGCTTCTTCGTCGCGCTCTGCCACGATGATTCTGTGATGTTTCTCCGCTGTGATCCCGCGCTTGTCGCCAGTCATGATTTTCGGCCAGCGTTTTTTCGGCATCACCGGCCACGGCAACCAGCCGGTGTCCACCGCAAAGGCATGAAGCCGCCGCAGACAAATGTTGACGCCAACCCGGCCCGTTTCCAACGCTTTGATAAAATGTTTCGTGCGCGTTTCCATCAGCCGCAATTTCCGAAGTTCATCCAAGGCCGAGTTACGCACCAGGCTTTCCTAACGCTTGCGTGTCAGGCCGGTTTTGTTTTTGGTGGTTTCATCCATCACGTCCTGCCACGTTCGACTGGCGACTTTGGGATCGCCCGCTGCCAAATAGGCACGGGCAATCTGCAAGTTCATCGCCGGTTGTGAGGCCGCTTCGTTGCGAGTGTGGAGCAAGCGATGCGCTTCCACTTTGTCGCTGGTGCCGAGGCTTTGCTGCTTGCCCGTCACGTTGTCCTGAACATAGTAGTTGCCGTTCTGATTGCGCCGATAGAGACGATATTTTTGTTTCATGTTTTTCCTCATGTTGATGAGGCTAAAACAAAAAGCTTTGCCGGTGGTAGGGAGCAACCGGAAGTTAAGCGGGATTATCGCGACTATTTGCAGAAATGCGCGTTTGCTGGCAATTCTGCTGGCGATTTTTATGGCTCACTTACAACTTCTTACCGCTCAAGCGGTTTGAAGCGGAGACATTTTCGCGCTGCGAAAACTCCGCCCGCGCAGCAGCGGGCGGAACGGATGGAATAAAAACGTCCATGTTCCCAAGGCATTGCGCCGCTGCACGCGGCGCTACTCCTCGCAGCGCGAGGAGTTCTACCCCGCTGGTTTTCGCAGCGCGAAAACCGCCACCATTATTATTTGCCGCCAACCAACTGACATTCCTCCGCCGAAAGTTTTTTCCATTCGCCAGCGGGCAAAGTGCCGAGCAAAAAATTTCCAATCCGCACGCGGAGCAAGCGCAACGTGGGATGGCTGATGGCGGCGGTCATGCGGCGGACTTGCCGGTTTTTGCCTTCGATGAGTTCGAGTCCGATCCAGCAATCGGGAACGCTTTTGCGAAAACGGATGGGCGGAACGCGTGGCGCAATTTCCGGCTGCGGTTCGAGCAACCACGCGCGACAGGGCAGGGTGGCGTGACCTTGGATGACGAGTCCGCGCGCTAATTTTTCCAACGACTCCGGCGCGGGAATTTTTTCCACCTGCGCCCAATACTCGCGTTCGTGCGCGTGGCGCGGGTGCAACAGTTTTTCATTCCATTGCGCCTCGTCACTCAAGAGTAGCAAGCCTTCGGAGTCCGCATCGAGCCGACCAATGGCATAAACATTTTTTGGAAAACCAAATTCCGCGAGCGGACGATTCGGCGAGCCGTCGCTCGTGAATTGCGAGAGGACGCCGAACGGTTTGTGGAACGCGAGGAGCATGGCGGAAAATTTTAGCGTAATTCAATTTCAAAGGCACAAAATAATCGCCGGGTGGAACCGGCTTCCAGTATGTCGTTTCTAGCATCGCGCCCGTGCCGCAAGTTAGCGAGCCTTCCCCTCACCCTAACCCTCTCCCCTGAAGAGAGGGCCGGGGTGAGGGGAAACGAGGCGTTCAAATGTTCGTTTTGAAAAAACAGCCTAGAGCGTGGCATTGTCAATCAGCCGCGTCTTGCCAAAATAAACTGCCAGCGCCATCTGTGTGCCGCGTTTCACTTGCGCGACTGGCGCCAGTGTTGCGGGATCGAAAAACTCAACGTAGTCCAATCGCGCGAGCGGGGCGGCGGTGAGAAATTCTTTCAAATCTTTTTTCAACTGCGCGGCGGAAAAAGATTTGTTTTTCACCGCCGCCTTCGCCGCTGACAACGCGTGGAATAAAATCACGGCCTGCGCGCGTTGCTCGACAGCGAGATACTTGTTGCGCGAACTCATCGCGAGGCCATCGCGTTCGCGCAGCGTGGGCGCGATGATGATGCGGATGGGGAAATTCAAATCGCTCACCATGCGTTGAATCACCGCTGCTTGTTGAAAATCTTTTTGCCCGAACACCGCCACGTCCGGCAGCACGAGGTTGAATAATTTTGCCACCACTGTCGTCACGCCACGAAAATGCGTGGGCCGCGCCGCGCCTTCCATGCTGCGCGACAATGTTTCTTCGACGACATAAGTGCTGTAACGATTTTCCATTTTACCCGGATACATTTCCGCATCGCCGGGGGTGAAGACCAAATCTACGCCGAGTTTGCGAAGCAATTTCAGATCGTGTTTCAAATCGCGCGGATACTTCGCGAGGTCTTCCGTCGGCGCGAACTGCGTGGGGTTCACATAAATGCTGACGACGACGACGCCCGTTTTGCCGACGCGTTTGCGGGCTTCGCGCACGAGGCTCAAATGGCCCGCGTGCAAAAAACCCATCGTCGGCACAAAACCGATTTTGATTCCGGCGCGTTTCCACGCACGCGCGCGCGACTGCATGACATTGACGTTAGCGATGACTTTCACGGTGCTCAAAATGAAGGGCGAAGCGTCCGCGCGCAATTTTATTTAGCCGCCGGGGTGGTAACGTTTCTAATTGTCCGCATAATTCATTTGCAAAAAATGGGGGTGAGATTTAGGCTGGCCTCACCAATAAAATTCACCGGCACCCATTGGTCGAACCTAGTTTCTAGCATTTTAACCAGCGGAGTATTCTTATAAAAAAATTACTCACAGTTCTCGCGCTCACATTTTTGGTGATCGCCTCATCCCGCGCGCAAGGCCTGATATTATTCGGCAACAACAGTGTCGCCGTCACCAAGATCAGCACAAATTCAATTGAAGGAGGAGCGGCTACTGGTTTAACACAAGGAACCGGCAATTACATTTATGGACTTTTTTATTCGACCACTGCCACCAGCGTGAACGGTCAAACAGCCGCCGTTGTTGGTGCAAATAATAACAACTACGCTTTCAACGACGGCGCATGGAAATTTGCCGGCTATGCCACCAATACGGCATCAGCGGGAAGATTATTTGGTGCTACGAGAAGTGACGCTGGCACGTTGATACCGGATGTTTCAGGTGGAGGTTCAGCAAAATTTGTTGTCATCGGCTGGTCGGCAAATATTGGAACGACTATCGGATCGGTTGTGAGTTGGTATAATGGAGGACTTCCGCTTACGCCCGGCCTGATCGGACAATCAGCCGTGAGTGGTTCGATTTTACTCGGTGACGGGGCTTCAATTCCCACACCTTCGCTCTTTTCCTCCATTTCGCCACAGCTTCAAGGGTTTGTTTTGGGGCGGGCCAGTTCCTTGCTTTACAGCCCGGCGCAAATTACTTCTCAACCAACGAACCAAACCGTATCCGTCGGTGGCACGGCAACGTTTGTGGCGCGGGCTTATGGAGATTCTGCATTGCCATTTTCCTATCAATGGCGTTTGAACGGCACGAACATTTCCGCCGCTGGAAATTATTCCATGTCCGTATCAAATTATTACTTCGGCACCTTTGCGGATTTCACTTTGACTGTGACCAACGCGCAGCTAACCAACGCCGGAAATTATTCCGTTATCGTTGCCAACGCAGATGGTTCCTCAACCAGTTCCAACGCGCTGCTGACCATCGCGCGGTGCCGCCGTTCATCACGGTGCAGCCGACGAATGTCGCTACCATAGCGGGAGCGAATGTCGCGCTGGCGGTTTCTGTCACCGGTTCGGCGCCGATGAATTTTCAATGGAATGTCAACGGCACGAACATCGCCAATGGCACGAATGCCACGCTGTCATTTCTCAACGTGCAGCCCGCGAACGCCGGAAATTATTCTGTGACCATAACCAATGCCTATGGTGCGACCAACAGCGCAGTCGCCGTGCTGGCCGTGTCGCCGGGCGTGCCGCCACTGATCACCGCGCAACCGTTGCCGCAATCGGTTCAGCTCGGCAACAACGCCACGTTCGCCGTGGGCGTCAATGCCAGCGCGCCGTTGAGTTATCAATGGCTGTTCAACGGCGCAAACGTGGCCGGGGCTACGAACAGCACCCTCGCGCTGGTCAATGTGCAAACGAATCAATCGGGAAATTATTCCGTCGCGGTTTCAAATCCATTCGGGGCCACGAATAGTTTTAGCGCTGCGCTGACGGTGTTTCCGCCGTCGGGTTATGTCATTTTTTCCGCCGGAGTTTCCTCGTCCACGAAAATTTTCACTAACTCCGCAGTGGCTGGCCCGCCGACCGGACAGACGGGAACTAATGGCGGAACGTATCTCTATGCTTTGTTCGCTTCTGCAACGGCCACGAGCGTGAACGGCCAGACGACGCCCGTGGTTGGCGGTGCCAATAATAACTACGCTTTCAACGATGCCAACTGGACGTTGGTGGCTTATGGCACCAATACGTTTCGCGCCGGACGTTTGAGTAGCATTAGCCCGAATTCATCGGGGTTGACACCGGTGGCTGGATTTGCGGGCGGCACGTCAGCTCAATTTGTCGTCGTCGGTTGGTCGTCCAGCATTGGCCTCAATGTGGCGTCCGTGCAAAACTGGTTCAATAATGGCAACGTTTCAACGGACGGGTGGATTGGTCAATCCGCCGTGAGCGGAACCATAACGCTAGGAGACGATGGAATCATTCCGGCCACCACAATTTTTGGCTCCACTCCGCGAATCTTGGGTTTCACTTTGGGACTCGCCTCGCCCGTGCCGCACCAATCTTATACCGTGCCGTATTCGCCGCCGGTAATTTTATCAGCCACGCGGGTGGGAAATAATTTGCAGTTGAACTGGGCGCTCGCGGCGGGATCGTTCAATGTCCAGTCCGCTGGCAATCCCGCTGGCCCGTGGACGGATTTATCGGTTGCCATCAGTAACGACGGCGTGAACGCTTCAGCCACGGTTCCCATGACCGGTCAAGTGCAGTTCTTCCGATTGATCGTCCAGTAAGTTGGTGTGTCTTAATTGAATTAGGTAGGGCGTCGCTGCCGCGACGCTAGGCGAAGCGATATGCCCGCTCAATTTTTCCTCCTCCTCGGTGACCTCAATGTTTCCGAGCGTGGCGGATTTTCAGGCGGTAGCCGACGGGCGTGGCCTTGGTGATTTTTTTGAAGACGTGGCAGAAATACGGCGTGTCGTGGTAGCCGCAACGCACGGCGATATCGTCGAGCTTCAAATTGTAATTTCGCAGCAGATACTTCGCGCGTTCGATGCGGATTTGCGTGAGGGAGGCATTGAACGTCACTTTGCCGTGCGTCTGAAATAGGCGCGAGAGATGGTTTGGCGTGATGTTGAAATGCGCGGCCACGGCGTCGCGGGTGATTTCATATTGGTAATGGCTCTGCAAAAAAACGCGGATGTCTTCGAGCAGAAGTTGGGCGCGGCCAGCCGTCGGTCCGGCGGGCTGGCGCAATAAATTTTCCAGACAGTGCATCAGCGCCCGGGTCAATTCCGCGAGTGGCGCAGCGATGTCGTCGCCGGTCTGCAATAATTCATCCAGCGCATTGAGCAAGTGCGGAATGGGACCGGTGATGGGACTAGGCAGGGAAAACTTTTTGGCTTCGAGCTGGGGAAATTTTTTTGAACTGGCGGAGATCAAACTAAGGCCGAGCTGGGTGCGGCCAAAAAAAACGCTCAACAGTTCCAACCCCGGCTGCCACTCCGGGAGATTCCAGCAGTTCGGCCCGGCGAAGAGCACCATACCGGGACGCAAACTGACTTCACACATTTTCCCGCCGCGCTCGATTTGGTTTTTGTAAATGCCGTGCAACGGAATTTCCAGCCGAGGGAAATTCACGACGCGTCCGAACAGCGGTGGATTAATCTGCCGTCCGCACGCCACAACTTCGCGCACGGGATGGCTGCGCAATTGGCGCACCGGCCACCAGTCAGGATTGAGTGGACCATTCATCGCCGACTGTATGTTACAAAAACCAAACAAAAGCCAGATAATTTAGCTTTTGAAACGCGCACAAACCCAATAGAAACATGGCGAACGCATGGTTGCCCCTCCGAAAACACTAAACGCAGGTTTGCCAGATTATCAAAACCCGCTATGCTGCCGCCGCCGAAATTTTGAATCATGAACCACGCGCTTAATGAACGCATCGCCGTGTGCAGTTGGTCGTTGCAACCAACTGGCCCGCAGGATTTGCTCGAAAAAATTAACGCCACCGGCATCCGCCGCGTGCAGCTCGCGCTCGATCCGTTGCGCGAGTCGCCGAAGGTTTGGGGCGACGCCGAAAAATTTTTCCGCGAGAACAACATCACGATTGTCTCCGGCATGGTCGGCTGTATTGGTGAAGATTATTCCACCCTCGAATCCATCCGGCTCACCGGCGGCATCGCGCCCGACGCGACGTGGGAACAGAATCTAAAAAATCTCCACGCCTGTGCCGCCATCGCCAAAAAAATGGGGCTAAAGTTGGTGACGTTTCACGCGGGCTTTTTGCCGCCGGACGAATCGCATCCTACCTTCGCCAAAATGTGCGCGCGGCTAGATCAGGTGGCCGATATTTTCATGGTGCAAAATATTTTGCTCGGCCTCGAAACCGGACAGGAGACGGCGGCGGAACTCGCCGACTTGCTGCACAAATTAAATCATCCCAACATCGGCGTGAATTTTGATCCGGCAAATATGATCATGTATGACAAGGGCGATCCCGTGAAGGCGCTGCACATTCTCGCGCCGTGGATCCGGCAGGTGCACATCAAGGACGCCAAGCGCACAAAAATTCCCGGAACGTGGGGGCCGGAAGTTCCCGTCGGCACGGGCGAGGTGGATTGGCGCGCTTTTTTTTCGACGTTCAAACACGTCATCTTCAATGTCAACCTCTGCATCGAACGCGAGTATGGCAACGCCCGCGTTGCGGACATCCGCACGGCGCGCTCGCTCGTGGAAAAAACTTTTTTCTGATGTCCAAGAAAATCAATGTCGCCGTTGTCGGCCTGGGTTTCATGGGCGTGACGCACTTGCGGTGTTACCAAAAAATCCCCCGCGCCCGCATCGTGGCGGTGTGTGATCCGACGCGATTGCCGGAAAATGGCGTGCTGGCCGGCGTCAACGGCAACATCCAAAAATCCGCCGCGCTCGTCCTAGCTGCGGACGTAAAATCTTACCGCGAATTTTCCGAACTGCTCGCCGATAAAAACGTGGACGTGATAGACCTCTGTTCACCCACCGCGCTGCATCCCGCGCAAACCATCGCGGCGCTCAAAGTCGGCAAGCACGTTGTTTGTGAAAAGCCGCTGGCTAAAAATTCCGTTGAGGCCAAAAAAGTTTTGGCGGTGGCGGCGGCTTCCAAAAAATTTCTCATGCCCGCCATGTGCATGAGATTCTGGCCGGGTTGGGCGGAGCTAAAAAAAATCGTCACGGGAAAAACTTACGGAAATATACTGGCGGCGAATTTTCGGCGACTCTCGGCGAAGCCGGCGTGGGGCAACAATGGCGTTCACGCCGGCGGTGCGTTGTATGACCTGCACATCCACGACACGGATTTTGTGAACTACCTTTTTGGCCGGCCGGAATCAGTTTTTTCCACCGGCGTTCAAGATAAAGCCGGTAACATTGATCATGTCGTGACCCAGTATTTTTTCCCGTGCGGGCCGATGGTTTCGGCGGAAGGCAGTTGGCTGGCGGCGACGGGATTTAACATGGCTTTCACCCTGCATTGTGAGCGGGCGACGATAGATTTTGATTTCGCACGCGGCGCGGCGGCGTTGCAAATTTCCGAGGCGGGCAAAAAAATCCGCACGGTAAAACTTGCGGACGGCGACGGCTACGGCGCGGAGTTGAAATACTTTTTGGATTGCGTGGCGCGCGGAGAAAAACCGGCGGTCGTCACCGCGCGCGACTGCGTGACGGCGTTGGAAATCTGCGAGGC
>JANYCI010000213.1 GCA_025360325.1 Limisphaerales bacterium
TCGCACGTCCTTCTGCACCCCGCGTTGCACGAAGCATTCGGCAATTGCGTCGCCGAAGCGCTGGCGGCGGGACGCCCCGTTGGCTGTCTCGACATCGGCGGCCCCGCATCACAGATCACGCCGGAAACTGGTTTCGCCGCACCGGCCACGAATCCCGCCGAAGCCGTCGCCGCACTCGCAAATTTTTTGGAGAAGCTGGATCGCGACCGCGCGCTGCTCGCGCGGATGTCCGCCGCCGCGCGGATTCACGCCCGAAAAAATTTCTCCATGCAAGTCATCCACGCGCGGATGCGGCAATTTTATTCGGAAGTCATCGCGACGCACCGGCATTGACATTTGAATGCGAAAAATGCTGCTGGATTGTTTATCAATTTCTGTCCGCGCTGAAAAAAACTCCGTTCGCTGGATGCCTTGCATGTTGCCGCTGCCGTGACCGGCAATTTCAAAACCTTTGTCTCGTTCGACACGCGCAGTTTCCAGCGCGTGCTCGCGGCGACGCAAAAACTCAAAGTGTGGCCGCCGCTCACCGCCGAGGAAAACTTGGCGTTGAAATAATCTAGCCCAGCCTCAACAAGTTTCCGGCGATTGCCCGCCGTGGAGTTTTCAGTTAGCTTCGCGGCCATATGGCTTTTGATTCCTACCGCGATTTCGTCAACGCCCTCGACAAGGCGGGCGAATTGAAACGCATTTCCCAGCCCGTCGCCACCGAACTCGAAATCACCGAGATCGCCGACCGCGAAATGAAATTGCCCGGCGGCGGCAAGGCGTTGCTCTTCGAGCAGCCCACCGTCAACGGCGTCGTCTCGCCGTTTCCCGTGGCCATCAATACGCTTGGCTCATACAAACGCATGGCCATGAGCATGGGCGCAAATTCCGTCGAAGAAGTGGCGAATGAACTTGGCGCGTTGATGAAGGCCAAGCCGCCGACGAGTTTCAAGGAAGCCATCAAGCTGCTCTCGCTCGCTTTGGATTTGCGCCACGCGAAACCGAAGACGGTGAAGAGCGGTTCGTGCAAGGATGTGATTCACTTAGTTGAAAGTTCCAAGTTCCAAGTTGAAAGTTGGCCGAAAGCGCCGGACGTCAATCAACCTTCAACCTTCAACCTTCAACCTCCAACGCTCGCCAACATCCCCATTCTCCGCTGCTGGCCGCTCGATGGCGGGCGTTTCATCACGCTGCCGTGCGTTGTGACACGCGACCCGGACACGGGCGAGCGCAATCTCGGCATGTATCGCATCCAGATTTACGACGACAAAACCACCGGCATGCACTGGCAGTTGCAGAAAGTCGCCGCGCGCCATGGCCGTCGCTACTACGAAAAAGGCGAGCGCATGCCCGTCAGCATTTTCATCGGCGGCGACCCGATGTTTCCCTTCGCCGCCACCGCGCCGTTGCCGGATGGCTTGGATGAATTTTTGTTGGCGGGTTATCTGCGCAAGAAATCCGTCGAACTCGTGAAGTGCGAGACGAACGATCTGGAAGTCCCCGCCAATGCCGATTTCGTCATCGAAGGTTACATTGATCCGACCGAGCCGTTGCGCGATGAAGGCCCGTTCGGCGATCACACTGGCTATTACACGTTGCCTGAGCCGTATCCGGTGTTTCACGTCACCGCCATCACGCATCGCAAAGACGCGGTTTATCCCGCGACCATCGTCGGCATTCCGCCGATGGAAGATTTTTACATCGGCGGCGCGAGCGTGAAATTATTTCTGCCGATTTTCAAAATGAATTTTCCCGAGATCGTGGACATCGCGCTGCCGGCGGAAGGCGTGTTCCACAACCTCGTGTTCGTCAGCATCAAGAAGACCTACCCGATGCAGGCCTACAAAATCATGCACGGCCTCTGGGGCATGGGGCAGATGATGTTCACGAAATACATGGTCATCGTGGACGCCGACGTGAACGTGCACAACACCAGCGAAGTTTTATTTCACCTGACGGCAAATACTGATCCGCAACGTGATTCCATTTTTACGAAAGGCCCGGCGGATGTTTTGGATCACGCGACGAGTGAAATTGCGATGGGTTCAAAACTCGGTATTGATGCGACGAAGAAAATTCCCGGCGAAGGTTTCAAACGCGCATGGCCGCCGCTCATCAAGATGGATGAAAGCGTTAAGGCGAAGGTGGAAAAAATGACCCTGTAGCAGCGAACGTCAGTTCGCTCTAACTTCTTAACCCAACGCGCGCATGAAGCCCGCCGAGAATAGAATGAGCCGACTCACGTCGGCTGCTACATCTCAACTTGTAGCAGCGGACGTCAGTCCGCTCTAACTAAAATGAAACCGCCCGAACAACCCGAAGCTGCGAATCCCTTCAGCGGCTCCGGCACGAATCGGAGTTTCTATCTGCCACGCCTCCCGCGCGAATATTACCAAGCCGACGCCGTCGTTCATTGGACCATGCCCATCGCCCTGCGCGGCACGGGCTGGCTGAACGACACCTTCCACGCTCACTTTCGCGAAGTCATGCTTCACGCCGCCGCGCGCGAGGGATTTTTCTGCCCGACCTATTGCCTGATGCCAGATCACATTCATCTCGTCTGGATGGGATTGCGGCGTGAAACCGACCAGCGCAACGGCATGAAGTTTTTGCGCGAACACCTCGCGCCGAAGCTGCGCCCGTATCGCTTTCAACATCAGGCGCACGACCATGTCTTGCGAGCCGAGCAACGCAAACGCAACGCCTTCGCCAAAGTCTGTTTCTACATCATGGACAACGCGCGGAAGGAGGGATTGGTAGCGCATCCCAAAGAATGGAAATTTTGCGGTGCGGTGATTCCCGGCTATCCCGCCATGCACCCGCTGGAAGCGGATTTCTGGCCGACGTTCTGGAAACTTTATTTGGCCGCGCTCGCGCCCGACGCCGGAAAGATCACGAGACCGCCAATCTGACCGGTAGCAGCGGACGTGAGTCCGCTCTGACTTCGCATCGGGACGGGCTGTTTCATCCGAGCCGAAGAAAGAATGAGCCGACTCACGTCGGCTGCTACGATCATTGATGTGTTCGACCACGCCACCAGCGAAATTCCCTCTGGCTGTAGCAGCGGACGTCAGTCTGCTCTGAATTTGATTCTTGGATGCAAACCGCGTAGCTGGCTCAAATTTAGTATGAGCCGACTCACGTCGGCTGCTACAATTGCGGGTGAAGGTTTGACGGACTGTTTGGGGGAACGAACCGATGATCGCTCAAACTACTTCTTAAATTCTCCAGTCGGGGGTAGCTCCTCGGCTTCCTTGGCAAACATCGTTAGTTCGGCATTGAACTTCTCGGCGGCTTTCTCGTTGGTGACGAGACGGGCAACTCCATTTGCGGAATCCCAATTTTCTAGAACCGCCGCCGCGCGAAGTTTGCAGGTCTTGTCGGTTAAATAGGCTTCAACGACAGTATCGCGTTTTACTAGAAAGAGAATATCTTTTGAGTCCACTTGAAGTGGGAGTCCGAAAAAATGATTGGTCGTTTCGCTCTCAGCCAGTTTCAGCGGCAAATTCTTGCCATCGGTGAGGTCTAGAACCTTGGCGATTCTACCATTTACACATTGGCGTCATCGAAAGCGGTGCGCGGCGGGGTTGGAATGGGTGATTGGCTTGCGCCAGAGGCTCGTGGCGAGGCCGACTTGTTCCGGGTTCGCGGATGATTCCCGCCGCTGAAAGATGCCGGCTCGGTGCGATAGT
>JANYCI010000223.1 GCA_025360325.1 Limisphaerales bacterium
ATGAAATCATTTCAACTCACGATGAAATCATTTCAACTCACGATGAAATCATTTCAACTCACGATGAAATCATTTCAACTCACGATGAAATCATTTCAACTCGCGATGGAACCATTTCAACTCACGATGGAACCATTTCAACTCACGATGGAATCATTCCAACTCGCGGTGGAATCATTCCAACTCACGATGAAACCATTTCAACTCACGATGAAACCATTTCAACTCGCGGTGGAATCATTTCAACTCACGGCCGGATCGTCGAGACACACCGGTAAATCGGTTAGGGGCGTGGTTTTTCACAAAAAACACACCAAAACTGGCAAAAACCGCGTCTTTGACTGATCTCACCGGGGCGGCTGTGCAAAAAACGACACTTCAGCCGCCCCAGCGGGTGGTCTAACGGGAAAGCGCTAGTAGGGCTAGCGTCCGCGCGCGCCGCTTGGTCTAGCGACGCCCGGCTCGCGCGGACGCTCGCCCCACCAAGTTATAGCAAATCAAAATAACCTTGGCACCGGAGCGACTGGTAGGGCGCGCCACTCCGTGCGCGCCGGACTTGGCCAGACAGACGACGGCGCGCACGGAGTGACGCGCCCTACCCACCTTTGAAAGTTTCAATGACTGCCGTTACGACACGCTCCACGCTGATGCCGTTCATGCAGCGGAAATCAATCGGACACTCACGAAGAAAACAGGGCGAGCACGGCGCGTCAGATTTCAGCAGAACATTTCGCGAATCACCCGGCAAACCCGGCCCAGTCAACTCCGGCGAGGTGCTGCCGAACGGCACAACGACGGGCGTGCCGAGCGCAGCGGCGACGTGCATCGGGCCAGTGTCGTTCGTGAGTAGAACGCGACAGGATTTCAGCAGCGCCATGAGTTCGCGGAGCGATGTGCGCCCCGCCACATTGACCAGTTTTGGACGAAACTTCCATTGGTTGGCAACCGACCAAAATTCCCGTTCAATTTTTTCAACCATAGGGACATCATTTTTGCCTCCGAACAAAATCACTCCCCAGCCACCGGTCCAAGCCGCCACTTCTCTGGCCATGAATAAAAATTTGTCGGCCGGCCACCGTTTCGCCGGGCCATACTCCGCACCAGAGTTGATTCCAAACCAATTTATTTTTTCATCAATTTGAAAGCGTTTCTGCGCGTCGCCCAGTTCAGTTGGGGTCACATGAAGCGCTGGCGCGAGCGGTTCAGGATTTGCACCCAGCACGGCGGCGAGATGTAGATACTCGTGAATTTGGTGGGCAGTGGGTGGTATTTTGGGTCTAACGTCTGGGGTTTTGGAAATGAGTTGGTGGATTTCGGTGACGGAACGTTTGTGCATTTTCACAGCACCGATGCGGGAAGCCACAGACTGGGTCAGAAAAAAATTCCGCCATGAACGCGCATAGCCAATACGCTGCGGGATGCCGGCCAGAAAAACTTCGAGCGCGGAACGCGGCGAATTCGGCAGCACGAGTGCAAGGTCAAATTTCTCGGCGCGTAATTTTTTACCGATGGATAAAGAAGACTCCTTGGCGCGGAAGGAAATAATTTCATTCACCGCCGGATGATGAAGCCACAAGTCCGCCAGTTTTTCCGGCGTGAGTAGCGCGATGTGTGCGGTCGGAAATTTTTCGCGGAGGCGCAGCAGCGCAGGCGTGGTCATCACGGCGTCGCCCAGCCAGTTCACGCCGCGCACGAGGATGCGGCGTGGGGGCGGATGAAAGGTGACGCTCATGTTAATTTTTCCAACGACGGTGAACCCAGAACCAGTTCGCGGGATCGCGGCGCACGGCGGTTTCAAGCTCTAGGTTCACTTCACGCATGATGGCTTCGCTGGCACGGGGGTGGCCGTTTTCATGCGTAGGAATTTTTTTGCCAAAATCGAGCCGCCATTTCGCGAGGCCAACGCGGTAGCAGATCGCCGTGGACAATTCCGCCTCGTAGCGCAGCGCCAAAATGGCGGGCGCAAGGCCGGTGTTGCAATCGTGGCCGAGAAATGGCCCGCGCATTCCGGCGGTGCTTTGGTCGGACAACAGGCCAAGAATAATTCCGGGTCGGCTCATGGCTTCGCGTAATGCGCGGCCACCGGTGCGGCGCTCGAAAAAAAGGCACTGGGATTTTTCGCGCAGTGATTGCAGGACCCGATTGAGTCCGGGCTGCTTGAGCGCGCGATAGGTCGTGGCGGTGCGATAGCCCGGAAACACTTCGTGCAAGCGCGCAAAAAGTTCAAAGTTTCCGAAGTGGCCGATGGCGACGACGGCGTTGCCGCCGATGGCGGGCGCGGTGCGGTGCGGTAAATTTTCCAGCCCGGTGAATTCGACGTGCGGAAGAATTTGTTTCGCGTCCATCGCGGCGGTCTTGATAGCGGATAAATAATTTTCGCCGAGCCGCCGGAAATGCTCGCGGGCGATCTCGGAAATTTCCGCCGCCGATTTTTCGCGGCCGAAAACCAGCGTGAGATTCTCCAGCGTCACGCGGCGGTAACGCCCAGTGAGATGAAACGCGAGCGTGCCAAACCCGCGTCCGAGCCGTGCGACCAACCGCAGCGGCAGCGTTTGCACCATGGCGATGAATCCGCTCGCGACCAGATAAATCACCGTGTTCATTAGCGAAAACAGATTTTGCGGACGCAATCTTGGAAGCCATCCGCGCCGTCCACGATCTTGATTTCCACGCGCATGAAATAAAACGGCACATCGCGCCGGTCAATTTTCGGAAAGCGCACGGCGTCCTTTTGAGTGGTGACAATCATTTCCGCCTGCCGTTTTTTGCTGCGGTTGATGGCGTTCAAGATTTCCTGTTGCGTAAAGCGATGGTGATCGGCGAAGCGTTTGGCGTAGACGAGTTCGCCGCCGAGCTTGACCAGACTTTGTTCAAAACTTTCTGGCTGCGCGATGCCGCTCAAGGAGGCGACTTTCTTGCCGGTCATCAAATCCAGCCCTTTGCGTTCACCGGTGAACACATCTTCAAAATACATCGGCTGATGCACGCACTCGATGATGGCAGCGGTGGAATTCAATTTTTTTATCCGCGCCCGCAGCTCGGCGGTTTTGCCGTCGCTCTTGGTGATGAAAATGGTTTGCGCCCGCGCGAGGTGCGACGGCGGCTCGCGCAACGTGCCGCGCGGGAGCAGATGTTCGTTGCCAAACGGTTGCTGGCGATCAATCAATACCACGTCGTGACGGCGCCCGCGCAGATGCCAGTATTGAAAACCATCATCCAGCAGCAGTGTGTCGCAGCCGAATTTCTCAATCGCATAACGTCCGCTCTTCACGCGGTCTTTGTCCACGAGCACGACGCAGTCCTTCAAATTCGACGCGAGCATATAAGGTTCGTCGCCGGCCATTTCGGAATCGAGGAGGAGCGATTTGCCGTCGGACACGACGCGCGGCGGCGTCTGGTCTTCGCGAAAAAGAATCTTATTCAGGAACTGGCGGTGCAGCGGCGCGGGCTTGGAACGATAGCCGCGCGAAAGGATGGCGACGTTGCGCCCGGCATCGCGGAGTTCGCGCGCGAATTTTTCTACGACGGGCGTCTTGCCGGTGCCGCCGACGGTGAGGTTGCCGATGGCAATGACCTGCACGCCAAGCGTCTTGTCCCGCAGGATACGAACGTTGTAAAGCCAGCGGCGCAGTTTGATGATGACCTGAAAAATTTTTGAGACGCCAAATAAAAAGGTGCGCGCCAGTTTGGCCTTCCAATCACGACGCTCCTCGGAGATGACCCCTTCGAGGAAGAAGGTTTCAACCATTTCAGTCCAGGCACGGAAGCGTTCACGCATTGCATTCAATGTGCCAAGCGCAAACGAAAGCGGCAAGGCGAAGCGTCTTCACCCTGCCGCTGCAAAAAACTAGGCGTAGAAATTATTTGAATAAATTTCCGAGGCCGCCGGAGAGCAAACTAGATAGCCCTTGCTCTAGGGCGTTGCCAGTCGGAGCCGTGCCGTGCGGCGTCAATTTATCAATGATGCTGGGCAGCAGTTGCGCGAGACCGGAAGCCGCTTCGCCGTGGCTCACACCCGCTTGTTGCGCGAGTTGCGACACTTGATCGTGGCCGAGCGCCTGCGTGATTTGCTCCGGCGAAACCGGCTGGTTCTGACCAGTGCCGACCCACGAGGAAAAAATGTGGCCGAGATTGTTGCCTTGAAATTGCTGTTGCAATACGCCGAGGCCGCCGTGCTGGGTGATCATACCGAGCACCGCCTGCATGAGTTGGTTTTGTCCGCCGCCGCCGCTGTTGCCGCCGCCGAGGGCCGAGCCGATAATGTTGCCGAGAAGACTCATATTTTTTTTCGTTGAGTGAAGATTGGTTGGATTACGAACTAGATTTATTACGAATGTTTTCCGCGCCGTCAAACAGTATTTCACCAGGGCAATGCCTAAATCTGAAATCGGCGGTCGTCCAAACGGCGGCGGGGTGTTCGCAGCGCGAACCCCGCCCCGCAATTATTATTGAAACGAAATTCTGTTTCAGGCGTCATATAAAGGGAATCTGACTTTCCAGCGATTTGCCGGAAGCTGATAAAAACTCATAGTAGTTAAAAAATAAAAATACTCGTTATGAAAAAATCATTGCAACAGCTCGTGTTCGGCAGTTTGTTCGTGGCCATTTTGGCTGTCGGCAGCGCGGCGAACGCCCAAGCCACCACCAAGCCCAAAACCGCTGACACGGCCAAGGAAGCCACCGGCACCGTCAAACCCAAGCGCGACTGGTATCCAATCGGTGGCATCGTGTCTTCCGTGGACAAGTTGGGCAAAACGGTTTCGCTCAAGAAAAAGGAAGGCGAACGCGTGCTACATACCGATTCCCAGACCAAGCTCGAAATGGACGACAAGCCGGTCATGCTGGGCAGCATCAAGCCTGGCAATTATCTCTCCGGCACGCTGCACAAAATTGACGGGGAAGAATACATCCTCAACGCCAAGATCAAACTCGAAGCCCCGGTTAAAAAGGGAACTAACACCGTGACGAAGGCCGTGGCTCCGGTCGTAGCACCGGTAGTCGAAGACACTGCGACTAACGCCGTGGTCAAAAAAGTCAAGAAAGCGAAAAAGGCAGTCACAGGCACCAACGCTCCGGCGGCCATCACTAAATAATTTCATTCTTAAAAATCAAAACGGACGACTGGAAACAGTCGGCCGTTTTTTTGTGCGGTGAAATTATTTTTTCGGGGCGGATTTTTTTTGCGGCACAGGTTTGGCTAACAGATTTTTTAATTGCGCGGCGGCATCCCAATTTTTTGGAGCCGGGGTGACACTCGCCCATTTTAGCCCCGCCTTTTTCCACTGCGCCTGCCACTTGGCGTAAGTGTAGCCGGTGTCATCATCGCTCACGCCGAACTGGAAACCGCAGCTTGGGCAAATCTCAAACGAGCCGCCGCCGCTTTTGGAGCGTGGCGCTTCGGTCAATTTCGGAAAACCGCAGACAGGACAAGTATGTTTCATTTTAAGGTTTTTAAGTTCACCGTTTTGCCGGGCTGACGGTCAAAATAATCGCGGCCACCCGGTTTGAAAAAAGTTTTCGTCGTGCCATCGCGATTATAGGAAGCGAACGTGCCGCTCTTGGAATCGAACACGCGAAAAACGCCATCCTCGTCAATCTTTGCAGGCAAACCGTCCGTTTTTGCGCGTTGCAAAAACTCCCAGGACATCCGCGCATAATCGTCCGCATCCTGCGCGTGAAAATCGCTGCCGTGCCGCGCAAAGTGATCCGGCAGCGACGCCCAGTTCGCCCAAATTTTTCGCGTCGGCGGGGCTTTCAACGGCTCCGTTTTTTCGACCGGATTTTTCTCCGTGATTTTTTTGGCATCGGCGACGGCGGTTTCTTTGACGGAAATTTTTTCAACCATTTTCCCCGTGGCCGTAAAAGTATTGGTGGCCAACCAAACGCGAGCGCTGCCCACCACGACAGAATACTCCATGCCCGGCCGCAGGCCCGTCACCACCACGGTATGTTCGGCGGCAGGAGTTTTATCCGGCACAGAAAGGTGGGCGGAATCAGGAGAAATTTTCGCGCGCGTGCCGCTCGCCACATCGGTGCGCCAATGCACGATGGCATTTGATACCGTGACCTCGACCGTCGGCGGTGCAGCCAGTTCCAGACCAAACGCCGCCAGTGAAGAGAGCAGGCAGCAGATGAAAACAGCGATGCGCATAATTTGATTTTTCCGAGCGGCAAAAATACCACGGCCAGTGCGTGAATCAAACCGGGAATTTACGGCGTGCAAATTCTTTGTGTTCTTTG
>JANYCI010000239.1 GCA_025360325.1 Limisphaerales bacterium
CAGCGACGACGTGCGCGACCGCCTCATGGACATCATCGAGGAAGTCGTGGTGCTCAAGGTCGAACAGTTCACGACCAGCGATTCTGACGTGGGCGAATGGAAAATCCGTTCGCTCGCCGACTGGGTGAATTTGAATTTCCCGCTCGGAATGCCCGAAGGCGAAATCGCCAAAGCCGCCGAGTCCGGCACGGAGAAACCTATTGCCGGTTCGCTGTTTGAAGGCTTGAGCGAGAAGCAATTTGCCGCGTGCAATTTCATCAGCGACGCCATCCGCAAAGCTTACGAACTGAAAGTCAGTTTCGAGGAGCCGGAAAAACTCGCGACCGTCGAGCGCTACACGATCTTGCAGGCGATTGACAAACTGTGGCAGGAACATCTTTATGAGATGGACAGCCTGCGCCACAGCATCGGCCTGCGCGCGCACGGCCAGCGCGATCCGCTGCTCGAATACAAGGCCGAGGCGTTCAAGATTTTTGACGAACTGATGACCAACGTGAAGACGGAAATCTGCCACAACGTTTTCCGCAGCGCGTCGAGTTTGATGGCGTTTGAAAATTTCATCCGCAACGCGCCGCAGCAGACTCTGCACACGCCGACGAGCGCGTTCGGCGGAACCAGCACCGGCAACACCAGCGCTCCGCAAGGCAAACGCGCGAGCGATGTCGTGAGCGAAGCCGCGAACGCGGCGGAAGCGCAGGCGAAAGCCAAGCCCGTCCGCACCGGCCCGAAAGTCGGACGCAACGATCCGTGTCCGTGCGGCAGCGGAAAGAAATACAAGGCCTGCTGCGGGAAATAATCGCTGCGCCCGCTCCGCATTCGTTGGACGAATGCGGAGCGGGCCATCCAGTTTGAACTGGGTTTTTACCTGACCGACGGGGAATTGCGGATGACCAGATTTTTCACATCCGCAGACATTTCTGCCGCCTTCACACCGTCGGCAGTTTGCGCTTTCAAGTTATCAATCTCCAGCCCGTCAATGTCTGCAAATGCCGCTGCCGGGCGCAGGTCTTCCTTGGAATAATTCAACTTGATGTTCGCGAGTTCCAGTCCTTTGACGTGGCGGGCGTAAATGCCATACGCGGGTAACGTGCCGATTTTGCCCGGTTCAGGATAACCGGTGCCGAGTTCTTTCGGCACGATGGCCGCGTCTTGCGCGGTGCCGCCGCCGTGGCTGATGAGCCGGATGTTTTCAAGCCGCACGTCTTCAATCGGCTGCTCCGGCAAACCCATGATTTGAATCCCGCTCATTTTGCCCACGCCATCGGCGATGACGTTGGAGATCAAAATATTTTTCATACGGCTGTTGGTCGTGAGGCCGGGCGTGCGGTTGCGCTTACCCGTCGTGAGATAAATCGCGTAATCGCCCACGTCCATCATGGAGAGATTATTCACGGTGATGTTTTCCAAAATGCCGCCGTCCACTTCTTCGAGCGCGAGTCCGCGACAACTGCGAAAGGTGCAGTTCGCCACGGTGCAGTTGCGGAAACCGCCGCTGGCCTCGGTGCCAAATTTGATGCGGCCAAGTCCGTTCTTCGCGGGCTTCATCGTGCCGTCGAGCAATGTGCCTTCGAGAAAACCGGAGACCTGGCAGTTGACGATGGTGAGATTTTCCGTGAGGCGAATTTCGCCGAGCGCGTAGGTGCTCTTGGGACAAATGCCGTCATCCACTGGCGAATTCACGCGGCAGTTACTGACGATGGTATTGCGGCAACAATCAATGTCCATGCCGTCGCGGTTGGTATCAATCGTCACGCCATCAATCGTGAGGTTGTCGCAGCCGGTGACGAGAATCGCAAAATGTCCGCCGTGAAAAATCGTGATGTCGCGAATGACGACGTTGCGGCAGAGCTTGAGCGCAATGGATTTATTGCCAATGCGGACGGGCGGAAACGCATTGGTGTTCGGTATCGGGAAATGGTTATAGCCACACATATCGTCGAGGATTTTCGGATTCCGATCCAGACCGCCACCGTTAATCATGCCGTGGCCACTGATAAAAACATTCGTCAGGTTCTCGCCCCAAATCAAACTGTTGTGGAAATAGCAATGCCCGCCGTCTTGAAAAGCGATGCCGGGAAATGGCTCCGTCTCGTCGTAGGCGTTCATGGATTGCGGGGCGCCGAGAATGGTCGCGCCCACGTCAATAAGCAGATGGATGTTGCTCTGGAGATGAATCGAGCCGCTCAAATAAGTTCCGGCTGTGAGCAGCACCGTGCCGCCACCCGCTTTCGCCGCCGCGTCAATCGCCCGATCAATGGCTGGGCTGTCGAGATTCTTGCCGTCGCCCACCGCACCAAAATCGCGGACATTAAAAAATGTATCGGTGCTGGCCGCGTGCGCGATCGCCACCGCCGCCTGCACCAAGACAACCACTAGCAGCTTGAAGTTTTTTTGAATTTGCATGAGCACAGTGTTTTGCGGAATGAAACAATTCGCAACGGAAAAAACATCGTTCAACTACCGAGGGGTGCCGCCCTAGGATTATGTAGTTCATAAACAACACGGAATATTTTCGTCGAAGCAGAAAAATAATCTGCGTGAATCTGCGGATGAATTCAGGCTCGTTGGCCAAGTGCATAATCCCAAACTGAAGGGCTTTTTTATTTGCGCTTGCGGCGGCTATTTAGCTGCCGATACTGGTCACAACATGAAATCGTTTTATGATTTGAAGACGACGACGTTGCTGGGCGAACCGGCCGACCTCGCTCGCTTTCGCGGCCAGGTGACGCTCGTGGTGAACCTCGCGAGTCACTGCGGCTACACGCCGCAATACGCCGGTCTCGAACAGCTGCACCGCGAATTGGGGGCGCAGGGATTCGCCGTGCTGGGATTTCCGAGCAATGATTTCGGCGCGCAGGAACCGGGTTCGCCAACGGAGATCGCGAGCTTTTGCAAACTGAATTACGACGTGACGTTTCCGCTCTTCACCAAACTTTCTACGCAGCCGGGTGCCGAACAATCGCCGGTATATAAATTTCTCGGAGCAACGGGAAGTCTGCCGGATTGGAATTTTTGCAAGTATCTCGTCGGCAAAGACGGCGGCGTGCGCGCGTTTTTTTCCGGCGAGGTCGCGCCAGATGCGCCCGAGTTGCGCCACGCCATCACCGAAGCTTTGGCGACGAAATAATTTTTTTCGGAAACTTAAAGACGCAAAAAACCTCGTCGTCATTCTACTTTAATTTTGAACTGAATCTTTTTGGAAAACTGCGGCCATGAATTCTGCCACTTCAAGTCCACCCTCGCTCGCCCTCGATGTCTATTGGCCGATGATGCAAAGTGCCGCGCTCATAACAGCGGGTGAGCTAGGAGTTTTTGTGGCGTTAGGTCGGGAGCCGTTGCACATGGAGGAACTGGCCGCGCGCATCGGCGCTTCGGTGAACGGCACGGATAAACTGTGCGCGGTGTTGGTGCAGACGGGTTATCTCGAACGCACGCCGGAAAATAAATTTCGCAACAGTGCACACGCACAAGTTTGGTTGTCGCAAACCGGCGCGCAAGATTTGAACAGCGGCTTGCGTTGGTTCGCGCAGGCGTGGCAATTGATGTCTGGCTTGCGGGACGCCGTCGTGAAGGGTCAGCCCAAAACAGTGCTGTGGGATTTGATGCAAACGAATCCCGCCATGGGGCCAGCCTTCGCAGCGTATATGAAAGACTACGCGGCCAGCGTGGTGGACGATGTGCAACGCGCCATTAAAATTCCAGCGGGCGCCAAGACGTTGCTAGATGTCGGCGGGTCGCACGGCTTGCACGCGGCGGCGTTTTGTCGGCGTTCACCGGAGCTGCACGCGGTGATTTATGACCTGCCGGTTTCATTGACGAACACGCGCAATTTAATTTCCACATGGGGTTTGGTTGAACGCATGAATTGCGTTGAAGGCAACATCGTGCACGACGCCATTGCAGGCACGTTCGACGTCATCACTTATTTTCTAGTAGCGCACAACCAGACCGATGAAGACAACGCACGCATCATCCAGAAATTGGCGCGGGCATTGAATCCCGGCGGCAGTTTGTTCGTCTATGAATACGTTCGCGAACTGGCTGACCGTCACACCGTCTCATCCACGGAAGCGTTGGCGGCGGCGTTTGACCTCACCTTACTCGTCGAGACCGGCACCCACACGCACACGGCGGAACGAATCAAAGCTTGGCTGCACGATGCGGGACTGGGAAATATTCAGCGCACCGATCTTGAGCCTATTGTGAAAGGCTCAATCTTCTGCGCACATCAACTCCTCTAGTCGTCGTGGCCCGCCAGCAGGCGATTGAAAATCTATCGTGCAAAAAATTATCGGCACGCGGCGTAAAGACTCCTTGTTTCAGACTCCTCACGATTTAAACTCGCCAACATGAGCCTGCTCAAAGTGTCGCAACTCTCCAAATCATTCGGCGCAGTTCGCGCGGTGGATTCCGTCAGCTTCGAGGTGCGGCCCGGCGATCCTTTACACCACGCATTATCTCGAAGAAGCCGAGTTGCTCTGCTCGCGCATCGGCATCATTGATCACGGCCGCGTGCTCGCGGAAGGCACGCTCGCGGAATTGCAGGAACGCATCGGCGGCGACCGCCTGTTCGTGCTCGAAGCCGATTTTCAAAACACGTCGCCCGAAACGTGGCCGGGTTTTCTCCAACATTTTCGCGTGCTGCAAAAAAACGCGAAGCAGCTCGTCATCGCCGCCATCGGCACGCGTGATCCGGCGGATTGCCTGAAGGAATTATTGAATCTCCCCGTGCAAATCGAAAACGTTTCGCTCAAGCGCCCCAGCTTGAACGATGTGTTTCTGCAACTCACCGGACGCGAACTCCGTGAATAAAATGAGAGACGATTGTCTGCCAGAAAAAGGTAGGGCGCGTCAGTCCTCTGCGCGCCGCGCCGGGCTTGCAACCTCACGGCGCGCGGCGGTGTTGAGCAATATCACCGGAATGTTTCTGGGCCTGGCCGGCGGCTGCGCGTTCCCGCCGCAACAACTGCCGACTTTCGTGCGCGACCACCTCACGCTCAAGCTTCTGGTCGCGGGAATTTTCTTCGCTGCGCTGGCGGCGATGTTGTTCCACCGAAAATTCAAGAACGGCTTGCGCGCATGAAACGAATTCTCGACATCGGCCATCTGGATCTGCGGCTTTTTTTCAAGCACCGCAGCGCGTATGTCTGGCTCTTTGCGATTCCGCTGGCGTTCGTCTATTTCATGGGCTTCGCGAATCGCGGCGCGGGCGATCCCTACAACCGCACGCCGCCGGTGTTGATCGAAAACGCGGACACCAATTTTCTAAGCAAAATTTTTCTCGACGAATTGACCGCGCAAAAAATCTGGCTGCTCGATCCGACGAATCGCGAACCCGCTGCGCGCGTCATCTAGATTCCCGCCAACTTCACCAGCAACGCGTTGAATTTTCAGCAGACGAAATTGAAGTTTCTGAAGCGCGACGATTCTGGTGAAGCCGATGCCGTCTTGATCGAAGTTCATTTGATCCGCGCCCTAATTGCATTAAATGGCCATCTGCTCGAAACTGCCGCAGTGACGAACGGCGCGGGAACTTTTAGCGAAGCGCAGTTGCACGACATTTTAGCGAAGCCCAATCCGGTGAGCCTGCACACAAGTTTTGCCGGTCGTCAGCCCGTGCCGTCCGGCTTCAACTTCTCGCTCCCTGGCAATCTCGTGATGTATATCATGATGAACCTGCTCATCTTCGGCGGCTCGACCATCGCGGCGGAGCGGCGCAGCGGTGTGATCAAGCGCTTCATGGTGCATCCGGTCACGCACTTGCAGATCGTCATGGGAAAAATCTACGGACTGATGCTGCTCGGCGCGGTGCAGATTTTATTTTTTCTCGCGGTGGGAAAATTTTTATTCCACGTCAATCTCGGCGCGAATCTTCCGGGCGTCCTGCTCACGCTGCTGGTGTTCGCCTGGGTGGCCGCCTCGCTCGGCGTGCTGATCGGTTCGTTGAGCGCGGCGGAAGATCGCGTGGTCGGCATCTGCGTGCTCGCCAGTTTATTGATGGCCGCGATCGGTGGCTGCTGGTGGCCGCTGGAGATCGGCCCGCCGCTGATGAAAACCCTCTCGCTCTGCACGCCGAATGGCTGGGCGCTGCAAGCCTTGCATCAACTCATCAGCTTCGGCAGCGGTCTCAACGCCGTGCTCGTGCCGCTGGCGGTGCTGGGCATTTTCGGCGCGACGGCGAATTTGCTGGCGGCGAAATTTTTTCGGAGCTAGGGCAAATTAAATAACAGTGTGTCTGGAATTTTGAGAGCGGATGAATTATTCCGCGAGGTTTTGGACTGCGGCAGTCTTCTGCCGCTTTTGCGTCGCTAGGCCGGTGATAGAAAAGCGGCAGAGGGCTGCCGCAGTCCAAGACGCTACTGCGCCGTGTGAAGACGCAAGGTTTTACTGTGACGGATTCTCGGCCTCACGCAATGGCCGCTAAGGCCGATGTAGCTTTCCAGCCTGCGGGTGCGGGCGACTTTCCAGTCGCCAGTGAATGTTGCAGTGAAACACGGGACGGCGGCGCTCCGCGCTTTGCTTTGGAACTTTTCACCGCGCTGCCCAAGGTTTATTTTATCCGCATGAATCGCGCACACTCTGAAATCCTGTTTGCGGAAGCTTTGAAATACATTCCCGGCGGCGTGAATTCGCCGGTGCGGGCGTTTCGCGCGGTGGGCGGAAATCCGTTTTTCGTCAATCGTGCCAAGGGCGCGCGCGTTTGGGATGTGGACGGGAATGAATTGATTGATTACGTCGGCACTTGGGGACCGGCAATTTTTGGCCACGCGTTTCCGAAAATTATTTCCGCCGTGCAAGCCGCCGCCGAACTCGGCACGAGCTTCGGTATTCCCAATCCGCACGAGGTCACGATGGCGAAACTCATCTGCCAGATGGTGCCGAGCGTGCAAAAAGTTCGCATGACGAGCAGCGGCACGGAGGCGTGCATGAGCGCGATCCGGCTGGCGCGCGGATTCACTCAGCGCGATAAAATTTTGAAGTTCGATGGCTGCTATCACGGCCATGCGGATTGTCTGTTGGTGAAGGCCGGTTCCGGCGCACTGACGTTTGGGCACCCCGACAGCGCGGGTGTTCCAGCGTCGGTCGCGCAACACACTTTGGTCGCACCGTTCAACGATGTAGAGGCGGTGAAACATATTTTCGCGGCGAACAAAAATGAAATTGCTGCAATTATCGTGGAGCCGGTTCCGGGCAACGCGGGTTTGTATCTGCCGCGTCCGGGCTATCTAGAATTTCTCCGCGAGATCACCCAAGCGAACAGATCGGTTTTAATTTTTGATGAAGTGATGACGGGCTTTCGGCTCGCGCGCGGCGGAGCGCAGGAACGTTTTGGCATCCGCCCGGACTTGACGTGTCTCGGCAAAATTATCGGCGGCGGTTTGCCGGTGGGCGCGTTCGGCGGGCGGGCGGACATCATGGATTATCTCGCGCCGCTCGGCCCGGTGTATCAAGCGGGAACGTTGAGCGGTAATCCTGTGGCGATGGCAGCGGGCAGCGCGGCGCTGGAGGAATTGCTCGACGGCAAGGCGCATGAGCAACTCGAAAAAAACGGCGCACAACTCGAAGCGGGCATGAGCGACGCGGCGAAAGCCGCGAACGTGCCAATGCAGTTCAATCGCTGCGGCTCGATGTTCTGCGGCTACTTCACCGCCGCGCCGATTCATAATCTCGCGGACGCGATGCACAGTGATCGCGAGCGGTTCAAGAAATTTTTCCACGCGATGCTGGACGCGGGAATTTATTTGGCTCCATCGCAGTTCGAGGCGGGATTTATTTCCACCGCGCACACAGCGGCGGACATTGACACGACGGTGCTGGCGGCGGCAAAAATTTTACACGGCCTATAACTGATGGCGCCGGCGGGCGGATGGACGAGCAGGCTAAGCAGTAATTATCCGCAGAACTTTTCGCAAGGGACGGCCAATGGGCCGTCCTTTTTTTATTTTACCTGAAACATTTTCGCCGCCGCGTGCGTTTGAGAGGGCGTATGAAAAATAAATTTCTCCTCGGTTCATTGGCCGCCGTGTTGGCTGTGGGCGGGTTTACGATCACGCACGCGTTGGCGGCGGAAAAATCCGGGCTGGCCATGCACGGAAAAGTTTTCTCGCGCCTGGCTCAACGGCTGGAACTCACGGACACGCAAAAATCGGATGTGAAAAAAATTTTGTCCGGCGAAACGGAAAACCTGAAACCGCTGCTCGCGACGTTGGTGGACGCGCGAAAAAATTTGCGCGCAGCGATTCGTGCGGCGGATGCGAATGAAAGTGCCGTGCGCGCAGCCTCGGCCAAGGTCGCCAGCGCGGAAGCGGATTTGGCGGTTGAACGCCTGAAACTTTTCGCCAAACTCTCGCCCATCTTGACCGAGGAACAACGCGCAAAATTTTCTGAACTGGAATCGCGGATGGACGGATTCAAAGCGGCAATGGTTGCGCGCGTGGGCGAAGGTCTGGCCGACTAATCTGTGATTGAAGATGCTGAATTGTTGCAACGCATCCGCGCGGGCGCGACGGACGAGTTCGCCGAACTCGTCCGCCGCCACCAGTCGCGGGTGTTCGGCATTTTGCAGCGCTAC
This sequence comes from Limisphaerales bacterium, assembly GCA_025360325.1. Classification (GTDB taxonomy): domain Bacteria; phylum Verrucomicrobiota; class Verrucomicrobiia; order Limisphaerales; family UBA11358; genus UBA11358. The sequence continues at coordinate 8,573 of JANYCI010000239.1, forward strand.
GAGCGCGACCCGCAGCGCCGGGAAGATTTGGCGCAAGAAACTTTTTTGAAAGCATGGCGCGCACTCGCGCAGTTTGATGCCCGCGCGCCGTTTGAACATTGGATTTCACGCATCGCCGTCCGCACTGCGCTGGATCATTTGCGCCGCGAGAAGAAACACAAAAGCACCGTGGGCTTTGACGAACTCGGCGAGGACGCGCTGGACTGGTTGCGCGATGAAAATGAAAAAAGTGAATTGGATTCGCGCAGCGCGGCGGAAGTTTTGGCGCTCGCCATGCGGGAACTTTTACCCGCCGACCAGGTGGTGATCACGATGCAGGAAATCGAAGGCCGCAGCGTGAAAGAGATTTGTGCGGCGACGGGCGCATCCAGCATCGCGGTGCGGGTGCGCGCGGTGCGCGCGCGGGCGCGGCTGAAACGGGCGTTGGAAAAATTGATGGCAAAATAAAAAGTCGAAATTTATGAACGAGAACAAATTAAAAAAGTTGTTTACAGCGGCGCGGAAAGAAACCGCGCCAGCGCCGCCGCCGGATTTTGCCAACGACGTTTTGCGCGCGGCGCGCCGTGAGCCAGTGACGCAGGCGGCGCGGCCATTCTCGATTTTCGAGCAGTTGAACTTCCTGTTCCCGCGCCTCGCGCTGGCGGCGGCGGCGTTGATTGTTTTGTGCGCCATCGGCAATTTCATGCTGCCCGGTGCGGACGATGAAATGGTTTCAGCGGAACAAAATTTGAGCCTGGAGGATTTGTGAAAAAAAACTGGAAATCCATTTTGTTGCTGGGGCTGGTGTTTCTCGCAGGCATCGGCGTGGGGGCGCTCGGCGTGCGCGTGGCGGTGCGACGCGCGGTGCAGTCGGCGGTGGCGCATCCCGAACGCGGGCAGTTGATGGCGGAACACGGCCTAGCTAGAAAGCTACGGTTGGATGAAACGCAGATTCGTCAGTTGCATCAAATCATGACCGATGCGCGTGGACAGTTGCGAGATTTGCGGCGTGATTTCCAGCCGAAAATTTTGACGGTGACGCGTGACACGGAAAAGAAAATTGCCGCGCTGCTCACGGCGGAGCAACTGGCTCGTTACGAAAAAATTAAAAAAGAGGACCGCCTGCTGTTTCCGGGACTGCGGCCACTGCCGTGAGATTGCAATTGAGCAACGCCGTGCAACCGGTTAGCTTGATGGCACTGCGCGCGTAGCTCAACTGGATAGAGCGTCGGTCTCCGAAGCCGAAGGTTATGGGTTCAACTCCCGTCGCGCGCACCATTTTTTATTGAGAAAAAAAGCCGCCGGAATTTCTTCCGGCGGCTTTTGAATTTTCAGAAGCGAATTCCTTCTTCTTCGCTCGCTTTTCTTCAATCGCGGCTTGTGCCGCGGCCAAGCGAGCGACCGGCACGCGATACGGGCTGCACGAAACGTAGGTGAGGCCGACGCGATGGCAGAATTTCACAAGGTGCGTGCAGGCCGCGCCTGCTCGCCGCCGTGTTCGCCGCAGATGCCGAACTTGATGCCAGGACGGGTCTTGTTGCCTTTCGCCGCCGCAATCTCAATGAGCTGGCCGACGCCGGTCTGGTCAATCGAGGCAAACGGACGGTGGTCGTCTGCAAAGACCGATTTCGTTTTCGGTGTAAGCGCCGAGGAACGAACCAAAGTCCGGGAGAATTAAATTCACGGCACCGTGTGAATTCGCCAAAAATTATTCGTCAATGGATTGGGCGTGTTTGTGAACAGCACTACTCCATTTACGTCAGCAGGATTTGTCTGCAAAGGAATCCAATTGGCAGGCGATAGCTTGAACGTGCGTTCCAACGCATAGTTGGTTCCTGCCGCTCCGAGATAATTCAATCGCACCGATGTTCCCAAAATGGCGATGCTCAATTGATTTAGTCCCGTAACGGAAGCAGACGGCGTATAAATTTCAGCCGTGGCAATCGTAAAACTCGCGTTATCGCCGCCGCCCACGACCAGCACCGTGCCATTCGTCAGCAGTGAAGCCGTGTGATAGGCTCGCGTATTGGTCATGCTTCCCGTGCTTGCCCACGTTCCAGCGACGGGATCATACAATTCCGCACTGGCAGTGAGTCCTCCGCCCGCGCTGATGCCTCCCGTGACCAAAACCTTGCCGTTGCCAAGCAAGGTTGCGGTATGGATAAAACGGTTAGTGACAATTCTGCCAGTGCTTATCCACGTTCCCGTTGCCGGATCGTATAATTCTGCATTGGGCAAATTCGTCGGACTGCTCGTGCCAACGAGCAAAACCTTCCCGCTCGGAAGCAATGTCGCCGTGTGATACGCATGGACGCCCGTCATCGGGCCGGTGGCTGACCATGTCCCCGTTGCGGGGTCGTATAATTCCGCCGTCGCCAGCGCCGTGGAATTATTAAACCCGCCCGCGACCAATACCTTGCCATTGTTGAGCAGCGTGGCCGTGTGCCAAGCGCGTCGCGTTCCTAACGAACCGGTGTTCGCCCAAGTTCCAGTTGTTGGATCATACAATTCCGCATTCGTTAGCGAACTCATATTGCTGTCATAACCGCCAGCGACCAACACCTTGCCATTCGTCAGCACCGTGGCCATGTGTTGGTTGCGCCCCGTCCGCATCCCGCTTGCCGTTGTCCATGTGCCTGAAACCGGATTGAACAATTCCACATTCGTCAGCGAAAAGTAATTATCATCGTAGCCGCCTGCCACCAAAACTTTGCCGTTCGTCAACAGCGACGCGGTATGCGCCGCCCGGGCCACGGCCAGACTGTTGCCTGCCGCCCATGTTCCATTGGTGGGATTGAAAATTTCCACACTGGCGAGCGTGAACAGATTGCCATCCGCCCCGCCGACGACCAGCACCCGGCCATTGGTCAACACCGTGGCCGTATGTTCATCCCGGCTGGTGCTCAAAGGATTCACGCTGGTAAAAATACCCGTAGCCGGATTGGTGACGGCGCTGATGACCAGCGTATTCGTGGCGCTGCCAATGTAATTTGTATCCGTCACCGTGCCGATGACCGAATAACTGCCGACGTTCGTCGGCGCGCTCGCCGCGCCGTTATAAATAAGGCTGACCGGCAGACCGGCGGGAACCGTGCTTGCCGAAACACTCTTGGCCGCGCCGTCATAAGTTTGCGACAGGTTGCTCAAGTTCACTGTGGCGTTGATATATAATCTAGCAACGCTGCTCGTCACACTACCGGCGACGTTCGTGACTCTGACAAAATAACTGCCGGCATTCGTGGGCTGGACATTCGAGACAATCAAAAAATTGTTCGTAGCTCCGGCAAGGCTCGCGCTGTTGAAAAACCACTGGTAAGCCAATGGCGATGTGCCGGAAACGGTCACGAAAAATGTGGCATTGCTAGAAAGCCCCACGGTTTGATTCGTAGGCTGCGTAGTGACGGATGGCAAGACGTTGCCCGCAACAATTTGAACCGGACTGCTACGGCTTATCAATGTGCCATCACCTAATTGTCCCACATAATTCTGCCCCATGCCCCATAGGCTACCGTCACTTTTACTGAATATGGTGTGACTGTTACCAGCGGTAATGGCCGTGACACCACTGCTAATAATTTGAATCGGACTGGTGCGATTATTTGTTGTTCCATCACCCAACTGACCATAGCCGTTCCATCCCATTCCCCACAAGCTGCCACCACTCTTAAGGAACAAACTATGGCTACCGCCGACCGCAATGGCTGTAACACCACTGCTAATAATTTGAATCGGACTGGTGCGATTATTTGTTGTTCCATCACCCAACTGACCATAGCCGTTCCATCCCATTCCACACAAGCTGCCACCGCTCTTTAGAAACAAAATATGAGCGTTTCCGGCAGCGATGGCTGTAACACCACTGCTGACAATTTGAACCGGATTACTTCGGTTTACAAATGTGCCATCTCCCAACTGACCATCACCGTTGTATCCCATACCCCACAAGCTGCCGTCGCTTTTGAGAAATAAACTCGTATTATCAATGGTAGCGATAGCTGTAACACCACTGCTGACAATTTGAACTGGGTTGCTGCGGGTGATTCCAGTGCCATCACCCACCTGACCGTAGCTATTGTCTCCCATAGCCCACAAACTGCCATTGTTTTTTAGAAACAAGCTGTGGGCCCAACCCGCAGCAACGGCTGTAACTCCACTGCTGATAATTTGAACAGGTGGGTTGCGGGTAAAGGTGAGCGTGCCATCACCCAATTCACCTTGGGCATTAACACCCATGCCCCACAAACTACCATCGCTCTTGAGAAATAAACTGTGTTCTGCGCCAAAAGAACAGGCCACGATTCCACTGCTTACTATTTGGACGGGGCTGCTACGATTTACGAACGTGCCATCACCCAACTGACCAAAAGCGTTATTTCCCATAGCCCACAAACTAGTATCTGTTTTAATGAACAAGCTATGAGTCTGGGCATCAACGAATGCCTGACATGACATCAAAGAGACCCAAATGAAAACTGTGCCGAGCCAAACCTGAAGCGAACGAGTTGAAAACTTGGGTAGGTTCATGGTGTTACTTGATGATTTCATTACACGCTGACCAGCTTCTAAACCGTCAATCCGTTGGCTCATTGAACAGTCATCAGCCAGCCCGGACAAGCTAATAAATTCTCGCACAGAGTTGCGCAAAAGAAAAGCCGCCCCGGTTTCCCGGAGCGGCTTTTGAACTAGCAGCAGCGACATCAAGCCATACCTGCAAATCAATAAACCTCGTCGTGTGTGCCAACAGCTTCGAGAGCGATGGCGGGCTGGCCGTGGTGCTTGGCAAAGTGAAAGACCACTCGCAGATCGTATCCGCCGCTGGATGCCCACGACCCAGCCAGTGCGCCTTTGAGCTTGTGCGTGCGGAGTGCGGGCGCAAACGGATCGGCGGCGAGACATTCGAGCATGCTTTCCAATTCCGTCGCCGCCGATGGATGCTTATTGAAATAGCGTTTGGCGGAACGGAGAAACGTCGGACTGGTGAGCAACTGGTGCTTCACGACTTGACCTGTCGCAGGATGGCGGCAACGGACGCGGGCTTACCCTTGCCGGAGGCGAACTCCTTGCGCGCCTGCTTGACGGTGGAAATCAATTCCGCCCGGCGCTGTTCAGCGAGGCGGCGTTGCAGGATGTCCACAAGCGATTCCTGCTCTTCCATAGGCAAGGCGGACACGGCTTCCAAAGTGGCGGCATAACCATTCATGCGGGGAATATAGTTTCCCGAAGCAACTTTGCCAATAAAGGAAAAGCCGCTCCGGTTTCCCGGAGCGGCGGTTGAATTTGTCGGTAGGGCGGCGTTGCTGCGCCGCCCAATATGATTAGGGCAGACCAGCAGGTCTGCCCTACCAAGTTTGGTTACTTCCTCTTCGCTTTGCGCTTCTCTTCGATGGCGGCTTGGGCGGCGGCGAGGCGCGCGACGGGGACGCGATACGGGCTGCACGAAACGTAGGTGAGGCCGACGCGATGGCAGAATTTGACGGAGTCGGGGTCGCCTCCGTGTTCGCCGCAGATGCCGAGCTTGATGCCGGGGCGGGTTTTGTTGCCCTTCGCGCAG
>JANYCI010000248.1 GCA_025360325.1 Limisphaerales bacterium
GTGAAATAGGCCTGCGGGGTGTCAGTCTGGTATTGGTCGAGGACGACATTGGTGCTGGTGACGGTGACGCGGAAGCTGCGGTTCGGGTAACCGGTCACGGGCAGTCGGCTGCCACTGGCAACATTCAAAAAGGCACCGGTGAGCGTATTGGTGGCCCGAAGAATCACGAGGGAATTGTTCGCAGGAACCAGCGGCTCGAATCCGTTGACCAGGCGGAGGTTGAGGCTGCCGGCCAAGGTGACGTTGCCGTTGACGACCACCGCGTCGTAGGCATTGCTCAATATCTGGAAGGCGTTGGCTCCCGTCGTGCCACCGATGTCAATGTCCAGCACGCTGGCGGTGTTGCTGACGACGTAATTGCCCATGATCACGGTCTGACCCGCCGTGCCGAGATCGCCGGGGGCCAGCGTGCCGCCGTTGTTAACCAGCGTGCCATACGGGGCACCCAACGCCGGTTGCAGGTGGGTCGCGTCAAAAGAAGCCGCCGCCAAGGTGCCGCCATTGAAGGCGAACACCTGCTGCGCCGGACTGCCGTTCGCTCCCTGAACGCTGCTGGCTCCAAAATTACCCCCCGCGAGCAACTTGCCGGTGTTGGAGAGAGTGAACACGGTTGTGCCTACGCCGCTGACATCGCCGCCGAGGTTGAGCGGGCCGGCACCGGGCATAAGTTGAACCGTGCCGCCGCTCAAGGTGTAGGTGAAGCTGGGACAGATGGCGCTGCCCCACTGGAGGCCGTCGGACGAAGCGCTCAATAGCAAACCGCCGTCTTGCACCCCGGTGAAACTATTGCCGCCGGTGGCACCGCTGGCGGTGAAGAGGTTGGCCAGTCGCAAGCCATAGTTGTTGGAGCTTACGAGCGAACCGCCGTGAATGGTCAGTGTCTGACCGGCAACCAACCATTGCGAGTTGATGGCCCCGGCAGGCAGGATTAGATTGCCGCCGTCAATTTCCACGTTGACCGGCTGCTGGCCGTTGTTGGCGTTAAACCAGGTGCCGCCGGTAAATTTGGCCGTCATGCCGGCAACCCCAAGTCCCACACCCGCAGAGCCAGTAATGGTGGTGACCGCCGCCGGGGCACCGGCAAAAACCGTGGTGACGCCGCTGACACCACTGACCGCTCCCAAGCCGTGCGTGCCGGCGGTTTGTTGCAGCGTGATGATGGCGCTGGGATTGTTGTTTTTAATAACTGCCCCCGCAGCGTCCACCGGGCTGTTGGTCATGCTGACGGAACTGTTGTAATTCAAGGTTGTGGCCGGGGCCATCGTGAGCGGCCCGCTCGCGCCGAGCGTGCCCGGGTCATTGACGTCCATGGTGCCGCCGTTGATGATCGTGCCGCCGGTGTAGGTGTTGGCTTGTCCCATCGTCATGGTGCCCGAACCACCCTTGATCAACGGCCCGGTGCCGGTAAGTGGGCCGCTTTGATCCACGGTAACGGCAGCGGAATGGTTCAAGCCGCCGCCGCCGGAACCCAGGACGATCGTGTGGAACCACGCACTGGGGCCGGCGGTGAATTCATAAATGCCACCCTGACTGACGGACAAGATTGAGGTGTTGGGAATGTTGATATAGTCCGTCGTGGAATACTTGCCCCCACCGACGGAAACCGTGCCGTTCACAATCCCGTTGGGCATGGCAAACGTGCCGCTGCCGAGCTTGTTGATCGAGCCATTGCCGTTGACCGGGGCATTGATGGTGTGGTTGTCCGGCGTGTTCACGATCAACAGGCCATCGTCCTGGACGCTGGCTGTGCTGTCAATCGAACCGGAGGTGGTTCCATTGCCAAGCTGAAGTGTGGTGCCTGCGGCGATGGTCGTCGCCCCGGCGTAGGTGTTGGCCGTCAACAGGGTGACCGTGCCGCCGGCATTGTTCACACTCAAACTGCTGCCACCACCAATGCCGCCCGCACCGCTGATGGTGTAGTAGTTGGCGGAGTTATTAAAACTCACGGCGTTAGGCCCGGCCGGCAGGTTCAGCGTTATGTTGGTCACCGCGGAAGTGTCGTCAAATACAACTCCATTTCCGTCAGCATAGAGGTAAGGGGTGAGCAAGGCGTCCGCCCAGTTTGTCGTCGTCAAATCCCAGAAGCTGGAATGTGCGCCGGTCCAGGTCAGTGTGCCACCGGGGTTCACCACCGAGACTTTGCCCGTCGCGTTGACAGAGGAGCCATCCAGCGCCTGCACCGTCAGCACCACCTGGTAAACACCAAGGTTGGTGAAGGTGTGGCTGAAACTCGTGGCGGAAGTGTCCAGCGTCGTGCCGTCGCCAAATTTCCAATGGTGGTTGGTGATGGCGCCCGAGGAACTGTCGGTAAAGAGCACCGGCAAGGGCGGCGTGCCCGCTGTGTTGGTGGGTGAGAACTTGGCCACCAGTGCGGGAAGCGCCGCGCCATAGTTGGTCAGCAGCAAACTCTTGCCAGAAACGGTCACCTGAAAATACTTGCCATTCGGGATGCCGTTGACCGTGACCGGCACATACCCAGAGTTACCAATGTTAGTGGCGACGTTGGCGCTGTTGAGGCCGCCGTTAAGGATGGCCGTGGCAGTGGTCAAAATCGTGAACGCCTGGGTATTCGTGGGCGGCACATAACCGTTGATCAGGTTAGCGGTGAGCAGACCGCCCAACGTGGCGTTGCCGTAAAGGCCGCTCGACAGCACCACCGAGACGAAGTCGTAATTGTTCCCGGCGTTGGTGAAAGCATTCGCCTGCGTGGTGCCGCCGATGTCAATGGCCAGCATGCCGGAATTCATGGTGAAGTTGCCATCAATGATAGTTTTGCCCGGAGTGCCGATGTCGCCCGGCGCAAAAATGCCGCCGTTGTTGTAAAAAGTGCCCTGCACGCTAGGTGCCGCTGGACCGGAAAGTTTGCTGGCATCAATCTCGCTCACCGCCAGCGTGCCGCCGGCGAAGTTGAAGACCTGCTGGGCACCGGCACCTTGACCGCCCGAAATCTTCTTCCAGCTATAGAACTTCGGGTTGTTGGTCATCGTGAAGGTGGAGCTGGCTCCGCCGCTGGTGCCCGAGCCGATCAGCATGGCGGCGTTGGCATCGTTCTGAACGTTAATGGTTCCTCCAGACATGGTATAGGTGCAAACGGTGCCCACGTTATTGCCACCGATAGTTATCTGATCGGCTGGCGTATCCATGTAAATCGTGCCGCCATCCTGCGTGCCCGTAAAGGTTAGCGAAGCAGCTTGTCCCCAGCGCAAACCAAATTGGTTCGAGCACGTCAGCGAGCCGCCGTGCATGACGAAAGTTTGGTTGTTCTGATTGAACGAGAAATTGCGACCGATGTTCACGATATTGGCTGTCCCTTCAATAACCCAGTTGAATTTGAGAGCATTATTGTCCCCGGTAAAAAGCCAGTTGCCGCCGGTGAAATCGAGTGTCATGCCCGGAGAATTGCCACCGAGTCCGGGATTGTTGCCCGCCGACGGTATCGTGGTGGTGGCATTCGCCGAGCCACCCAGCACAATCGTGCTGCCGATGGCACCATTAAAGTCCTTGAGGAGGTATGATCCGGCTGGCTGATTCAAGATCAGCGTGCTGGTAGCACTGTTGTTCTTCAAAATTCCGCCGCCGTCAACCCAGCCCTTGATGGTGTTGGTGGCATTTGGAATGTTCACTGCCAGGTTCGCACTCGGCGCGATCCACACATTGGTGCCGGACAGATTGCCGTTGCCGTCGCCGGTGCCGAGCGTCAGCGTGCCGCCATTCACGCTGGTGACGCCACTGTAAACATTGCTGCTGGCGCAAATTACCGAGCCGGCCCCGCCCTTAGAAAGACCGCCATTGCCGGTGACAGTGATGGGCGTGTTCACATTAAGCGTGTTGCCGATGATGGCGAAAAGTTCGCCTTCGTTCCAAGTGCCATTGCCCAAGACAAGATTCGTGATGGTGCCACTGATGGTCGCGCTACTGCCACCGAGGATGGCCACCAGGCCGCTGTCCACCGTCAAGCCGGAAGTGCTGCCATCCAGCGTCCCACCGGCATTGAACAGCAGCGCGTTGTTGGTGACGCTGTTCGCGAGCGTCACCGTTCCGCCCAGGGCGTTTTCATGAATGGCGGGAGTCACATAAGCGGCGTTCAAAGTCAGATTGGTGAACTGATTGGCCACACTCAATGGGCGCAGACCGTAGGTAGTGTCGTAGGTGACAAACGTGCTGCCATTGCCGGCCGAGGTAATGTCGCCGATCATGTAGGGCACCACTTTCACGGTGGTGGTGGTATCAGTAGTAGGTGCCGCGTTGAGTGTGGTGTTGCCCACCAGCGTCAAGCCGCCCGTGGTGGTCAAGGTGATTTGCGACCGGCCTGTCTGCAAGCCGAGACTGTCGCCGCGGACCAGCGCCGTGCCGCCGTTCGCCCGTGCGAACGCGCCGGGAGCCAAAACCGTCGTCTGGGCGGGATTGGCCTGGCTCACGGTGACAATCGAAGTGCCGTTGGAAATGGCCAGGGTGTTCATGGCCTCGGCGGTATTGGCGCTGGGATTTCCCAGCAGGAAGAGTTCGGAACCGTTGCCGATCCCCGCCATCCGATTGGCCGGGAGACGACTGTTGTTGTTCACCGCGGAATTGTCCAACAAGAGCTTGCCGCCGTTGAAAAAGATGTTGGTCGTATTAATCGCCCCGCTGGCCCCGGCGAGAGAGAAGGTGCCGGAATTCAGAGTCAGCAAACCGGCGTAGGTGTTCGATGTGGTGAAGGTGGCGGTTCCCGTCCCGTTCATCGTCATGCCGGCGGTGGCGGCGGTGCTGACGATGCGGCCGCCAAAAAAGTAGTTGCCCGCACCGGCGAGGGTGAAAGTATTCGCGCCGTTGGTGATATTGTTATTGAACGTCAGGCTGTAAGTATTGGCAACATTGAACTGCTGGTTGTTCGGGCCGACGTTGCCTCCGATCACCAGCGGGCAATTGAAGATGCCGTTTTGGTTGGGAGCGCTCATGTCAATGCTGGTGTTGGGCGTCACGCCACCGCGATAGTAAACGGAGTTTTGGTTGAGCTGGAGAAAATAGCCCCCGCTGCTGCCGATGGTCCAGGGCCCCTGCAGATTGTTTTTGAACACGAGCGAGAGGATGGAAATGTTGGCGCTGCCCAAGTCCATCGCCGCCAGACGCGCCGGGGCGATGGCGATTTGAGCGTTGTCGAAAGTCCCAGCCTCACCAGTGGCCATCGCCGCGCTCCAGTCGGTGGTGCCGATGTTCATGGTGGCGGTGTCTTTTTTGTTGCCAGCCGCCGCGTAGGCGTTGCCGGCAATCAGCAGCGCGGCCAGGGTCAAGGTCACTTTTAGTATTGGATTCTTTATGATTTTCATGGCGAGGTTTTGATTAATTAAGTTTACTGACAGACGATCACAGGCGATACAGACACGGTTGAGGAACAGGCTTGTTCCTTTACTGGCGAGGCTTGAAATGAGTTGGACATTTATTTCGGACAGTTTTCTTTTGGATTGATTTAAAGCTGGCGGGAGGAACCACTCCTCCCTCCAACTTCACCCAACCCAAACCACAGTTCCCCAACCGGGATTCGTGGTAATGTTTTACAATAACTTGTCACCCCAATTTTGTAAGGGGTAACAATGCGTCTGGGGGGGGCATTTTACGTCAGCGACGACGGTTCATCGCCGCGCCAGCCAGTTGATTTATTCCGGCAAAGAAATATGGGAGGGCGCTCATGACGCCCTCCCAGGTGGCTTTCGTTACCAACGAATATCTCCAGCAAACATCTATTTTGAGACCTTAAGGCTGGCGGAGGATAAAAAAATCAACCGGCAGGGCCCGGGCAGATCGGAATGGTGTTGGTCACGGTGCCATCACCGGCAAACGCGCCCGTTGAATTGGTGATCCACGCCGCCACATTGGTTGAAGTCAGCACCGTATAACTGCTGCCCGGAACGCCGTTGCTGGAAGACGTTGACAAAACTGTTTAAGGTCGTGCGGGCACCACCGGCTCCGGCTGCGCGATGCTCGCCACTGCCGGCGCCAGCCAGCCGCTGGTCCAAGTGTGCGGCATGTTTGAGCCGAGGATGTAAACATAGGGAATGTTGTTATCCTTGAGTTTGCTTTGCAGCGCATCCACGCCGATGCGCGAACCGGGGCCGCCGGCGAGAATCGTGATGCGGCATGGGCCTTTCTGGAATAGCGACTTTTGCTGGCTCAACAAATTCAGCACTTCGTAGCGGTCGAAATTTTCCATCGGACCGTAAGTATCCGCCAAGCCCCACTCGGTATAAAATTTCATTTTCGGCAGATTCACGAAGCTGTCGAACACCGCCACCTTGCCGAACGTGTCGGGATGCATCAGTAACAAACCGAGCGCGCCGAAGCCGGATTTGCTGAAGCCCACCAGCAGCCGGCCTTCCTTGTTCGTCACCGTGGAAAATTCCCGGTCCACAAACGGAATCACCACGTCGAGGACGTAGGACGACTGGCGCACGCCGGGCTGGTCCGGATTGTCGCCGAACCACGGCAGGATTTCGTAGGCGGGCGCGACGCAGATCATCTGGTATTGGTTTTGCAGGTTCAAACGCCGCGCCTCGACGATGCCACTGCCCCACGGGCCGTCCGTGCCGGCGTTGACCGGCAGCAGATACAGCACGCGGTAATGGTTCGTCGGCGAATAATTGTCCGGCAGCAGCACCTCCAGCTTGTTCGGCCCTTTTTGATACGCGCTCGTCACGGTGTAACTGCGAATGCCTTCGTGAACACTTTTTACATCCGGCGCAATTATCGCGGCGAGCACTGGCTTGTTGGTTGATAAAGTCTGGCCCCGCGCTTCCGATTGAATCAACAAAACCACCACGCAAAGACAAAGAACGCAAAATAATTTTGATTTCATGTGTAAGCAAACTTACCGAACATTTACCGACGATTGAAACTGATAAGTGCCGGATTGAATTTCCAAGACCGCGATCCGATTTTCCATCCGCAAAAGTCTAACCCCGGCGGTTTGCCTCAACGCTTTCCCGCGCTCGCGAATACCTTCCGCAGACAGGGCCGGCATAAAAACTGTCGCCGTGGTGTTCGCCGGAATTGAAACCTCCAGTTCCAGTTTGTCACCGTCAATCCGCCAGTCGCTGACAATCAGTCCATGCGGCGACTTGAAACTTGCCTTGGCCCAAGTCAAACCGTGGCCGACCACCGGCTGGATGAGCATTTTTTGCCAGCCGGGGCTGGCGGCTTTGAGGCCGGCGATGCCCGAAAATAGATATTCGCCGACAGAGCCGAACGCGTAGTGGTTCAGCGAATTCATGCCGCCTTTAGGATTCTTGCCATCCCAGCCGTCCCAGCGTTCCCAGATGGTGGTGGCTCCCAGCGTGACCGGATACAACCACGACGGACTAGTGCGCTGCCACAACAGCCGGCAGGCCGCATCGTCCAGACCGGCCTCATGCAAGGCAGGCAGCAGCCGTGGCGTGCCGATGAAGCCCGTGGCCGGATGCCCGTCAAAACGGCGCAGTTCCTCCTCGAAGCGAACGGTCATTTTTTCCTTCAGCGCATCGGGAACCAGTCCCATGGTGAACGCCAGCGCGTAACCGCTCTGGCTGCATTCCTTGATGCGGCCGTCCGAATCGAGATAGGCTTTGGCGAATGCTTCCTTGATCCGGCGGGCGTGTTTGCGAAATTCGGCGGCATCGTGGCTCTCACCAATGGCCTCCGCCATTTCGGCCATCAATTGAAAATCGTAAGCCGAATACGCCGTGCCGATGACTTCCTTGCTCACCCCGCCGCCCAGATTGAGCCAGTCACCGTTGCCGACGCGCCCGGTGAACAGAAAGTCTTTACTCTCCCTCGCCAGCCAGTCCAAATAACGCTTCATGGCTGCGTAATGTTCGCGGATGACGCGGGTGTCGCCATAGGTGCGATAAATTTCATAGGGACAAATGATGCCGGCATCGGTCCAGCCGATGTTCGGGCCGGAAGCCGCCGCGCAGAAGTGCGGCGCGTGGTCGGCGAACCAGCCGCCGGGTAATTGCGAGTCTTCGCAAACGTCCACGAGCCAGTTGTTGAAGAACGCCGCGACATCCATGATATAAACCGCCGTCGGCAGGAAAAATTGCGCGTCGCCGGTATAGCCGCAGCGCTCATCGCGTTGCGGACAATCCGTCGGCACGCCCATGTAATTGGCCCGTTGCGACCAAAGAATGTTTTGCGCCAGCCGGTTGAGCAGCGGCTCTGAACAAGTGAAACTGCCGACCTCGGGGCAATCGCTGTTGAAGACCATCGCCGTCAAATCGTCCAGTGACGGCTTGACCGATAAACCGCGCACCTCGACATAGCGAAAGCCGTGGTAAGTAAAATGCGGCTGGAAAGTGGCCGGCTGCGAATCCTTGAAGGTGTATTCATCCAACTGACGATCGGCGTGGTTGAACAAATGCAGGTTGCCGGTAAAGACCGTGCCGTTCGTGTTCAACATTTCGCCGTGCTGCAACGACACTTTCGCCCCCGCCCCGCCGGACGCGACCAGACGACACCAGCCCGCGACATTCTGGCCGAAATCAAAAACGAACACGTCGGGCCTGGGTTCGCTGACCGCCACGGGCTTCAACTCACGCGTGACGCGAATGGGTTGGCCGCGCTGCCACACGAGTTTGCCGGCGTTCACATTGGTTCCGATTGTTACCGGCGACCAGTTGGTGGCCGTAAATCCCGGGGCATCCCAGCCCGGCATTTCGCGGCGGGCATCGTAGCGTTCACCTTCGTAAATTCCCGAAAAACGGATTGGCCCATCAATCGTTCCGGACCATGATTCATCAGACACAATCGTCTCGCGGCTGCCGTCGGCGAACTCGATTTCCATCTGCATTTTCAGGAACGGTTCATCGCCATAAATCCGCACGGCGTAAGGCCAGCATTGCCAGAGGCCGCAATACCAGCCGTTGCCGAGCGTGGCCGCCACCGCATTGCCGCCAGTGCGAAGCCTGGTCGTGACATCGTAGGTTTGATATTGAACCCGCTTGGCATAGGCCGTCCATTCGGGAGCGAGAATATGATCGCCGACGCGCTCGTGGTTCAGGCGCAGTTCATAAACACCGAGAGCCGTGACATAAACCATCGCACGGCGGACGGTTTTGTTCAGCGTAAATTCCTTCCGCAAATATCGGGGCGTGGCAAGTATCTTGGGCTGGTCATCCGGCTTGGGGTCAAGCTGCCGCGAACCGGGCGGTTTGGGCGCGAGCGTTTCGGCACAGCCGATCCACTGCGCATGCCAGTCCGATTCATTCAGTAAACCCATGGACCAATGGGCGACCGAACTCCAGTCCGAAAGCTTGCCCCGGTGATCCCAAACCTGCACTTTCCAGAAAACTTCCTGGCCGGCGGCCAGCCGCCTGCCGGCATATTCAATTTGCGTGGATTGATCCGAACGCACTTTGCCGCTGTCCCACAAATCACCTTCATCCCTGGCGAGTGCTTGGGCGGAACTTGCGGCAAGAATCTGATACGCCATCTGGCACCGGTTACGATCTGGCGAAACCAGAATCCAACTTAAGCGCGGTTTCCCCACATCCACTCCGAGTGGATCCTGGAGATACTCGCAGCGCAGGTCGTCGATCTGCACGGAAGCGGAAACCGATAGGTTAAAACAAACCACCCCGTAAAGGGTCAACAATTGGCTCCACTTCATATAAGGTTTCGATGTTAATTTGAAAACAGCGGCGTGAGGTGAAAGGTTTGATAAACCGTCTCTGTAGGCTTGACCCCACCGGACTGCTTGAAGAGACCGACTTGATACGCGCCGACGGTGACTTCAATCGGCTTCGTCACGCCGACGGGAACTTCGGTGGGAATGAACGTGCCGTCTTGGATGATACCCGGACCTTTCAACACAAAATAATCCACTGGCAATCCGGCGGAACTTTTCGCCTTGAGCTCGATTTTAGCCGAGGTCGCCGGCGCATCCGGCACGGGCGGAAAAGTGATCGTTTGATTCGTCGCGGTTTTCAAAATGGCGGCGTCCGGCGGCGACAGCGAAATCTGGCAGGTGCGCCCGGCGGCGGAAAATTCCGAGTCGCCTTCGTGAAAGACGCGGACGAACGACATGTTGAATCCCGCGCCCGTGGTGAGGCGGTGGCGCGTGAGGCGCAACGTCAGGCGCGTCTCCGTCACGCCGCGTTCGTCCTTGAACTGTTCGCTGCGCACGAGATCGAACACGCCGCTGTGGGCATTGAATTGCACCGGCAACTCGCTCGCCGGCAGCGTCGTCTTGCCGGGAAAAAGCAGATTCGTGTAGCTGTGCGCCTCTTCCGGATGCTTTTCATGACCCTTGGTTTTCACCGTGCAAATATCCGGCGGCGCAGTGAAGCGATACGTCGTCAGTGTGAGCAAGCCGTCGTCATGCAGCAACGTCTGCGCGTCGGGCATCGTCGCCATTCGCCCGTGCGCGAGGCTGATCGGTTTGCCGGCTGAATCGAGGAAGGTGAACATCTCGATTTTCTTGCGCGGTTCGGAGACACCGAGTTCAAATTGTTCGCGCGCCAGTTTCTCGTTCGGAAACCACAGCGCCAGGTTGCGATGGCCTTTGAATGCGAGATACGGCGCGGGCATCGGATAATCCTTCGGCAACTCGCCGGTCACGGGAATTTTCGGATCCAGCAGCCAGCCGTCGCGCAGCACGAGATTTTTCATCGGCTCGCCGGCTTTTGCCGGCAGGCGCGCCGTTGCGATGGCGTCCAGCCAGTCGGCGACAAACTGGTAATTGCGCGGCGCCATGTCGAAATGACCGCTGGTCATTTCCCAACACGAGCCAAAAAGTTCGGCGTGCGGTTGGTAGTTCGTGCCCGGATTGTCGTCGCGGTCCGCGCGCCGGTAGTTGCTCAAATAAGTGCCGTAACCGATTGGATACGCGCCCCAGCCCACCGTTTCCTGGCTGCTGGAAGTGACGAACAAAATCGGCACGTTGCGCAGCGCCATGTCGGGATTGGGATGTAAGGCTTTTCCACCAGTGCCAAAAAAATTGTAGGCGTCCGGCAAGCCGGCCTTGATAGGAATAGTGCCTAGACATTGCTCGGGTTTGCGAATGGCCGCTTCAAACGGAAAGCCGCAGAACGCCGAATGACCCAGCGGCACGATGGGTGCGGCCACCAGTTCGGGATGTCCCGACACGTCCGCGAGCTGCTTCAAGTAGGCATCATATACCGCCGTCTGCGCCGGATCGGTCACGTCAAAAGTATTGTCTTTCATCATGACGCCGCCGATGTCCTTCGCCCACGGCGTGAACAGGATTTGCGCGATGCCGTGCTGGCGGCACACGGCGCGCACCGGCGCACTTTGAAGAATATTAATTGGCAGGGCGTTATTAATCCCCACCATGACCGCGCGAATCTTCGGCGTGTTCGGCGGAATCCACAAATAAAAGCCGAGGCCCGTCCGGTCTTTCGACGCCTCGGATTGGACGAAGAACTGGTAAATGTGATCGGGATCCGCGCTCGCGGGAATCGGGGCGGCGTGAACGAAGGTGAAACTGCTCAAGAGCAGTCCGAGCGCGAGGATTTTTGTTTTCATAATTATGTTTGGGTTCGCTGCTGTTTATTTGTCTGATGCGCCTTTTAACTTGGCTTCAATTTTGAAAGTGTAGGCGTAGTCGCAGGGACGCTGGCGCGGCGCGTGGATTTCCAATCCCGTCGCGGTTTGTTTCCAATCCAGTTTCTCCGCGCTGCCGAACAGGCTGACTTGGCGAACGTCACCGGTCAGCAGCACACCCGCGTCCTTGGCGAGCGATTTGATGTTCCACACACCATCCGCCGGCCAGTCCAGGGCGATGGCATAAAGCACGCCGTCCTTTTGCGTGAAGCGAAAATCCGCCGCCGTGTAAGGCGTTTCCAACCGGTCCTTGCCCGGTCCTTTGGGCGGCAACTTGGTCGTGCCTTCCACGGCAATGGCGGCGGGACGCGAGCCGTAAATCGCCTCGCCGTTGACTTTCAGCCACGCGCCAAAAGCGAGCAGCAACTGGCGCGGCTCGTCGGGAATCGTGCCGTCCGCGCGCGGCCCGATGTTCAGCAGATAATTCCCATTCTTGCTGACCACGTCCACAAACTCGTTGATGAGCTGCTTGGGCGATTTAAATTCCTCGTTCTGGATGTGGCTCCAGGATTTTCTCCCGACGGACGTGTCGGTTTGCCAACAGTTCGTGCGCGCCTCGTCGGAGACATCGCGCTCAAAATCCAGCACGCCGGTGTTCGGTGGCATGAGGCCGGATTTGTAATTCACCACCACACCGTAATTCAAGCGGGCGGCTTGATTATAGTAATGCGCGACGAAGCGTTGCAGGTAGGGTTGAAAATCCGGCGACCAGCTACCGACCACATCGAAATAGACCAGCTCCGGCTGGTATTTGTCGACGAGTTCCGTGCAACGGGCGAGCCAGTCCTCCAGAAACGCCCTGCCTTCAGGATCGTTCAAATCCTTGCGGTTCGACTGCGCCGGACCGTAGAAACTCGCGTATTTCGGATCCTGCACGTCGCTGGAAAATTCGCGTCCGCCAGAGAAAAACCACCAATGCTCGGCGCGGTGCGATGAAAGCCCGAAGTGCAATCCTTCCGCGAGAATCGCCCGCCGCAGTTCGCCGATGATGTCGCGCTTCGGCCCCATCTTGGCCGCCGTCCACGGGCTTAACGCGCTGTCATACATGGCAAACCCGTCGTGATGCTCGGCCACGGGCACGATGTATTTTGCACCGGATGCCTTGAACAATTGTGCCCACGCCGTCGGATCCCATTTTTCGGCCTTGAACTGCGGGATGAAATCCTTGTAACCGAACTTGTCCTGCTGGCCGTAAGTCTTGACGTGATAATCGAAAACCTCGCCGCGGCTTTTCTCGTCGCCTTTATACATCCAGCGCGGATACCACTCATCGTGATACGCTGGCACGGAGTAAACACCCCAGTGGATGAAGATGCCAAACTTCGCGTCGCGATACCAATCCGGCACCTGGTAATGCGCCGCGATGGATTGCCAGCTGGGTTGAAACAGATTCGTCGTTGAGCCACCACCAGGAGAAATGTCAGCGGCTTGAAGCGAGCAAGTCAAAGTTGCAGCGACAACATGCTGACAAAGTTTTTTCACCTTTAGGAAGGTTTTGAGTTCATGCGGCGTTTTCATTTTTCATCCGGCTCGACGTCGGTGCGGAACGGCGACGCCGGCAAATCGGCGGCGTTGTAAAGATTGCCCTCGGCTACGCCCGCCCAGTTGTAGCGTGCTGCCAACGGCGTGGAAACGGAAGGGCTGCTCACCACGACCGTTTCGCCAGCGATGACTGCATCAGCAGGAACAAATTTTTTGTCCGCACCGGCAATGACGAAACCGGTCAGCGCGCCATCTTTGGCCGTCAATCCTTTCGCGTGGTTGAAATGCAGAATCACTTTGCCGTCCTTGATTTCCGATGAGTTGAACAGCGGGCCGGAAAATTCAATTTTCTCGCCGTAAGCCAGCGCGCGCGCCGCCAGCGCCAAGCGCTCGCCGACCGGTTTTTTGCGCGTCGGATGGATGTCGCTGGCGTCGCCGACATCGGTGGTCACCGCCATCGCGGTGTTTTTCACGCGCGACAGCGTCAGGAGTTGCGCCTCGCGAATCATCGGGTCAGTGCCGCGATAAGTCGCGAGCTGCACGAAACAAAACGGAAACTCACCTTGCCCCCAGCGATTGCGCCAGTCGCGAATCATCAGCGGAAACAGCTCGCGATACTGCTGGCCGCGGCCGCCGTTCGACTCGCCCTGATACCAGATGATGCCGCGCAGCGCGCACGGCAGCAACGGCTCGATCATGCCGTTGAACAGGCCGCCGGGCGCGGTGCTGGACGGATCGCGCGGCGGCGAGGGGCGACGCGGTTCGGCTTTGCCGGCGGCTTTCGCGGCGGCGAGGTCGTTGGTGAATTTTTTCAGCAACGCCGGCTCGTTGGTTTTGAACTGCGCGAGTTTTTCCGGGAACTCGCGCACATCCTGATTGAATTTTTTCATCAAGTCCGCGCCGGCGGGATTTTTTTCCAACGCTTCCGGGCTTGTCCACAATTCCACCGCCGTGCCGCCGACCGAGGTGAAAATCATTCCGACTGGCACTTTCAAATCCGTCTGCAACGCCTGCGCGAAAAAGTAACCGACCGCGCTAAAATCCTTCGCGGTTTGCGGCGAACACACCACCCACTTGCCGCGCGCGTCGGTCATCGGCGCGGCTGATTTTTTGACCGGCACAAAGAACATCCGGATTTGCGGATGGTCGGCAGCGGCGACTTCCTGCTCCCAATTTTCCAGCGGCTTTTGTCCGCCGCGCAGGCCAAGCTGGCGCTCCATGTTCGATTGGCCGCTGCACACCCAGACTTCACCGATCAAAACATTCGTGACCGTGAGCGTGTTGTCGCCGGTCACGGTGAGCGTCAGCGGGCCGCCCGTCGGCATTGATTTCAATTCAACACTCCACTTGCCGTTGCGAACGGTTGGATTCGCGGAACGGTTGCCAAGTTTGACGATGATTTTTTCGCCCTCGCGGCCCGCGCCCCAAATCGGCAGCGATTTGTTTTGTTGAAGAACCGCATTGTCAGAAAACAGGCTGTTCAACTCCACGGCACGCGAGGTAACAAAAACCAGTGTCAGCGCGGCGAATAGCAGAATCTTTTTGCAGAGGTGATGGGGGATGTTGTTCATTTTGATTTGCTATTTGTTCAACTTGATTTTGAAAACGACGGCGTGCTGGCACGGCCAGTCCTTGAGCGGTTGAATGGTCAGGCCTTCCCATTCGCGTTTGTATTGCAACTTTTCGCGACTGCCAAGCAGTTCGATGGATGAAAAGCCGGGGCCAAGCTGGCCCAGCGCCTTGATGCGCAACGGGCCTTGCGGAACGCCGCAAGCGATGGCGTAGAGATAATCCCCTTTCGTCGTGAAGCGCACGTCCTGCCAGGTCAGCGGCTGTTTTAGCTCATTCATGTATTTCGGTTCGGGCTGTTGGGTCGGCCCCTCGCCAAACACCAGCCACGGGCGCGTGCCGAAAATGGCCTCGCCGTTGATGGGCATCCATTTCGCGAGTTCATCGAGCACGGTTTCACATTCGGGAAACAGGCTGCCGTCGCCGCGTTGCGGGAGGTTGAGCAGAAAATTGCCGTTCTTGCTGACGATGTCCGCCAGCATGTGGATCACGATGTCGGAAGTTTTCGTCACCGAGGCACTGTCCACATGCGGCCCGCCGAGATAAAACCAGCCGCCTAGCGACGTTTCCCCTTGCCACGGCCGCCCCATGATCATCGTCGCCATGCCGCGTTCGTAGTCGGGAACGAACGTGCCGGATTTCACGTTCACCACCGCATCAACCTTGCCGCCGTGTGCCTGAGCGTTGGCTTCGAGGTAATGCGCAATCAAATCTTTTCCATACTGACCGTGCGGAATGCCACCGTCGAAATAAAGCAAGTCGGGCTGGTATTTGTCCACCAGGTCGGTGTGGCGTTTGAGCCAAAGCTCGTTCCACTCCACCGGCGCCGAATCCCTGGCGCTCTTCGGGTGGTTGTAAAGTTCCGCCGGATCAAGTCCCTCCCACCACTGGCCTTTGCCGTCGGCCTTGGTTAAATGCCCGTCGTAAGGCACGCCGGCCAGCGGACCGGTCTTGTCCGCGCCTTGCGCGCCGAAAATGTAATTCCAGCCGCGGTCATCCGCGTGGCTCGACACGCCGAACCGGATTCCGGCCTTCGACGCCGCCGCGCGCCACAGTCCGACGATGTCCTTGTGCGGCCCGACGCGGACCGAATTCCACTCGTGCCAGCGCGAGTCCCAGTTGTCGAAATTGTCATGGTGCGTCGCCAGCGCGACGAAATATTGCGCACCCGCCGCCTTGTATTTGGTCATCAGCGCGTCGGGATCGAACTTTTCCGCCTTCCAGGAATTGATCACGTCCTTGTAACCGAACTTGGACGGATGGCCGAAGTGTTCAACGTGCCATTGATACTCGGCCGAACCCTGCGAGTAGAGGTCGTGCGCATAGTTGTTGAAAATTCCCGGCACCGAATCCGGCCCCCAATGCGACCAGATGCCGAACTTCGCGTCGCGAAACCATTCGGGACACTGGTATTGCCGGAACAAATCCGGCTCGGTATTCGGCTGCTTGGAATCCGCCGCCGACATGGGAAACGACCCGGCCAGCGCGACCAAAACCGAAACCGACACAAAGCAATTTTTCATCATTGTTGGTGTGATCAAATTCAGGGAACCTCCGAAAACTACTTTTCGGAGTTGGGTTAACGGTGTTTGTTCGGTTTGAGGTGTGACTGGTTTCATGGTGACTCCTTTTGTTGGTGTTTCTTTGACGGTTATTTGTTCGCGGCTGGTTGGTTTTTGGTCGGTT
>JANYCI010000275.1 GCA_025360325.1 Limisphaerales bacterium
CGCGATGAAATCGGCCACGTCGCTTACGGACTAAAATGGTTTCGCCGCTGGAAAAATCCGAACGAAAACGACTGGGACGCGTTTTGTCGCACACTGAAATTTCCGCTTTCGCCGCAGCGCGCCAAAGGATTTTCGCTAAACGTGGAAGGCCGTCGTGCTGCCGGATTTGATCCGCAGTTTATCGCGGAATTGAACGTCTATTCGCAATCCAAAGGCCGCACGCCGAGCGTGTTTGTTTTCAATCCGTTCGCCGAGGGCCGCATTGCTGAAGGAAAAACTTTTAATCCCACGAAGCATCAGGCGCAGCTCGCGAACGATCTGGAAAACCTCCCGCAATTTCTTTGCCGCCAGGACGACATCGTGCTCGTCCGCGAAAAACCATCCGTGGAATTTTTGAGCGGCATCAAGCAGGCCGGTTTTCCCCTGCCGGAATTTGTGGAGCGGAATGCTGTTGGAGTTCAAGCTTGTCCCGAGAACACGCTGAAGCGTGAGCTCCAACGAGCCGCGTCGGAGGCCGGCGCGCCAGCGAGTTTTGCGAATCTCACGCAACGCAAACTCGGCTGCCTGCGTCCGTGGGCGTGGGGGCCGGACAGTTTTGAATTGTTGAAACTGGTTTTCGCCAGCGTCACCGGTGAGTCGCGCGCGGATGAAAAACGTTTCAACGACGGCATCGCGCAGCTCTATTCAAAGTCCTGGAGCGCGAATTTCTTGCGGAAAATTCTTTCTTGTGGGAGCCGAGGTGATGAGGCTAAAACCACGCATCACGCATCACGCATCACGCATCCAAGTAGTCAGAGCCTCCTCACGTCGGCTCCCACAAAGTATTGGCTTTGCTCCGAAAACGAACTCGGCGTCGCGGTAAATTCATTTGCGGAAACGATTGCCGCGATCAAAAACATCCGGGCGCGCGGCCATCACAACATCGTGGTCAAAGAATCGTTCGGCGTGGCCGGCAGTAATGCCATGCGACTGTTCGAGCCGGAGCTTTTGGACAATCAAAAACGCTGGCTGGAAAATGCGTTCGCACGCGGACGCGAACTCGTCGTCGAACCGTGGCTGGAGCGGCTGTTGGATTTTTCCGTGCAACTGGAGATGGGCGAGCGCGGATTGAAGCTCTGCGGCTACACCGGACTCATCAACGATGCGCGCGGACAATTTCAGGCGAACTTCGCGGAGCCGCATCATCATAAGCGCATTCCCGCGCAGGTCATCTCTCAGTTCGTCGAACCAAAGGACATCTCGCAACGTTTGTTGGATTTTTACGGCGACATTTTTTCCGCGCTCGAAGCCGAGTTGCGCGTCGTGGATTTCACCGGGCCGATCGGCATTGATGCGTTTGTGTATCGCGCGGCGGATGGCACAGTAAAAATAAAACCCATTGTGGAAATCAATCCGCGTTACACGATGGGCCGCGTGTTGGTGGAGCTGATGCGGCAGACGTGCCAGAACACGTTCGGCGCTTTTCGCCTCGTGAATGCAGCGCAATTGCGCGCGGAAGGTTTTGAAAATTTCCCCGACTTCGCAAAATCGTTCGTCGGAAAAAACCCGTTGCAAATGGATGGCGAGCCGTTGCCGCGCATCCGCAGCGGTGCGGTTTGCTTGAATGATCCCGCGACGGCAAAAGTTTGTCTCGCCATTTTTTGCGCGGAACCGATGACGGGACGCAACGCGACCACCCTTTCCAACCTCAATCGCAGCCAAGTTCCATTATGAAATCACTCACGCAACATCTCTGGATGGAAGTGCCGGGCCGGCGCGGATTCGTGAATATCACCGACACCATTGAAGTGCTCGTCGCGCAGAGCGGCGTGCAGGAGGGGCTGTGCCTCGTCAACGCCATGCACATCACCGCCAGTGTCTTCATCAACGACGCCGAGGAAGGACTCCTGCACGACTACGACGTGTGGCTGGAAAAAATTGCGCCGCACGCGCCCACCCGAAATTACCAACACAATCTCACCGGCGAAGACAATGCCGATGCCCACCTGAAACGCCAGATCATGGGCCGCGAAGTCGTGGTGGCCATCACGCACGGCAAACTGGATTTCGGCCCGTGGGAACAGATTTTCTACGGCGAATTCGACGGCCACCGCCGCAAGCGCGTGCTGGTGAAAATTATCGGGGAGTGAACGAGTGAAGCAGTGTTTAGATAGGCCAGAACACAATTGACGATTTTTACTGAGGGTTTAGGATGGATGTAGTCATGAAGCTAAAAATTCCAAGTCTAGTCATAGTTGCTCTGGGAGCTTTCTACTCAATCGCTGCGCCGGTTTCATCCATGGCGCAGGTTTACAACCCCAACATTGTCGGCTACATAAACCAGCCTATTTATGCTGGAAACAATTTCCTAGCCAACCAACTGGACAACGGCACCGGAAACACCTTGAGCAACCTTTTTCAGGCAGGCATTCCGCAGGGGGCGACGTTCACCAAATGGTCTTCCAGCCAGTTGCAATTTTTGCCGTTTTCAACCTATGACCAAAGCACCGGCTGGAGCATCAACTACGATTTGACCTACGGCCAAGGCGGGCTGCTGCACACGCCGTCCACTTTCACCAACACCTTTGTGGGCAGCGTCTGGCCCGGTTTCAACGGTCAAATTCCGTTCAACAACCCGCCGCTGGTTTCCGGCAACGGGGTTTTTCTTCTCTCCTGCTACATCCCCATCGCCAACGCGACTTTTTTTGATGTGGTCGGGCGCGCACCCAATAATGGTGATTATGTAAAAACTTTCAACGCCCTCACACAGTTGGAAACCATCACCACTTACAACGGTAACACGGACACTTGGAATCACGGCGTGCCGCTGCTGGCGGTCGGGCAGTCCGCCTTCTTTGGGCTGGGCGTGGGGCTGGCTCCCGAACCCGCGAGCACCGCGCTGGTTGGCGTAGGCATTTTGGTGCTGGCGGGGTTGCGGCGTCAGCGGCGGAAGTGATCGTTCGTGGGCAAACGGGAAAATTTCATTTAACGAAGACCGCCGCCGCAAGCGCGTGCTGGTGAAAATTATCGGGGAGTAAAAATCAACCACCGCGAAATACACGAACTACGCGAACGGGAATTTTCTTTCGCGTAGTTCGCGGTTCAAATCAAATTTTGCAGGCGACAATAGCCCAGCCTTTCAAGGCTGGGTGAAGCGCCGCACGAAATTGGAAGTCCCGCGAGGGACGGCAGAACGGATCTTTCGTCCCTGACGGGACTCTGGAATTTTGGCGGGCGAAAACCCACGGCTAAAGCCGTGGGCTATTTTCAGAGACGCAGAAGACAGCCGCGAAATGCCCGAAATACGCGAACGGGATTTTTTCTTTCGCGTATTTGGCGTGGTTCGCGGTTCAATTTGGATGGACAACCGGCGGCAGGAGGAAGGTCGGGCGCGTGCGGGAATCAGCCGCAGCAATATGACTTTTGAATTTCAACCAAACGAAAAACGGAAAGGCCGAAATAAGTATGTCGGTTCTTGGTCAGAGCCTCCTTGTCGGTTAATTCCGCTGCCATTTACTTCGCATTCGTTATGCCAAATTCTCAATTGGGGAACTCAACCGGATGGTGCGCCATACTCTCACCAAGAAATTACTCACTGGTGTGACCGAATGCACATGCAATTTCTCGATACTGATGAAGCGCCTGAATTGGAGGCAGCTATTCGCGTCGCCGCTGATGTTGATTGTCAGTGGGATTTATTTCTGGCGAATACCTACACGTTGAATCAATTACGCGAGCTTGATTTCTCTGTTGTCCGGCTACCTGTGGACTGGTTTGTTGATTGGCTCAATCAGTTGAATAATCTCAAACACTAGAAAGCTAGAATCGATAAATTCACTCCCACTCAATCGTCCCCGGCGGTTTGCTGGTGATGTCGAGCACGCAACGGTTCACGCCTCAATTTAATTCCCAAACATGGATAGCTTGGCGACCGGTGCTTTGGCGGATTTCATTCGCGCGTTGTTGCATGGCCACCAGCCGGCGGAGTTTTTCTTCAATGGGCAGTGCCGCTGCCGTCTTGCGGCTGCGGTCTTTGCCAGCGAAGATTTCGCGGGCGATGGCGGCTGGTGAATTTGAATTCACGGTTTTAGCTTATACTTTTCCCAACGGTCTTGCAATTGGTGGCGATCCAAAATGTCGAGCAACCGCGATTCATTTACTTCGGCCTGCTCAAGCAACAGGCTAATGCGGGCAAAATCTTTGGAGCGTCCAAGTTTCAATGCGATGGCGATGAGATGTTCAACCCGCATTACTCGCGTCGTGGTCTGGCCGACGGTTTTCTCGACCGCTTCACGCACGGCTTCTTCCGTCAACGCGTCAAAGGTTGGAATCAGTTGCACCAAAGTTCCAGCCAGCCAAAGATGTTCGCGCTCCTCGGTTGCGCCACGTTGCTTGAGAAAGTCATAAAGCGGCGTGAGCGAAACGAGTCCACCCGAAGTCTTGAGCAAAACGAACGCATCCAAATCTTCTGTCACGACGGCTTCCGCGTAAAAGAATCCCGCCATCGCGCCGCCAATCGCGTAACGTTCCACGAGTCCGGCAGACACAAGTTCATTCAGGATGGCGAGCGTTTTTTGCATGGCGGAAATTCACTCCCACTCAATCGTCCCCGGCGGCTTGCTGGTGATGTCGAAGACGCAGCGGTTCACGCCTTTCACTTCGTTGATGATGCGGCTGGCGAGTTTCTCCAGCAGGTCGTAGGGCAGCTTCACCCAGTCGGCGGTCATGCCGTCCTGCGATTCCACGGCGCGGATGGCGATGGTGTAATCGTAGGTGCGTTCGTCGCCCATCACGCCCACGCTGCGCACGGGCAGCAACACGGCAAAGCTCTGCCAGATCTTGTAATAAAGTCCGCTCGCCTTCATCTCCTCCACGACAATGGCGTCGGCGTTGCGCAAAATCTCACAGCGCGACGGCGTGACTTCGCCGAGGATGCGCACGGCGAGGCCGGGTCCGGGAAATGGCTGCCGCCAGACGATTTCCTTCGGCACGCCGAGTTCTTCGCCGAGCAAACGGACTTCGTCCTTGAACAAATTCTTCAACGGCTCGACCAACTTAAATTTCATGCCCTTCGGCAATCCGCCGACGTTGTGATGGCTCTTGATGAGCGCAGCGGGATTGCCGGCAATCGGCACGGATTCGATGATGTCGGGATAGAGCGTTCCCTGCGCGAGAAATTTGGCGTTGCCGACGCGCTTGGTGGCCGCTTGAAAAACATCCACGAACGCCTTGCCGATGATCTTGCGTTTCTTTTCGGGATCGGTGACGCCTTTGAGTTTGCCGAGAAATAATTTCGTCGCGTTCTCGTAGCGCAGCTTGAGCTTGAAGTGGCGCCCAAAAACTTCCTGCACGACTTCCGCTTCCTTGGCACGGAGCAGTCCGTTGTTCACGAAAATGCAAGTAAGCTGATCGCCAATCGCCTTGTGCAACAATGCCGCCGCGACGCTCGAATCCACGCCGCCGCTCAAGCCGAGCACGACGTGTTCCTTGCCGACTTGCGCGCGAATTTCTTCGACGGCTTGATCCACATAATTCCGCATCGTCCACGATTTGCCGCAACCGCAAACACCGTGGACGAAGTTGGAAATGATTTCCTTGCCGCGCGGCGTGTGGACGACTTCGGGATGGAATTGCAGGCCGAAGAATTTCTTGGCGCGATTTTCGATGGCGGCGTATTCGGAGTTTTCCGTGACGGCGACGGGCTTGAATCCATTGGGGATTTTCGTGAGCTTGTCGCCGTGAGAATTCCAGACCTGAAGCGACTTCGGCAATTTTGAGAACAGCGCACAGGACTTGTCCTTGATGGTGAGCGTGCCCTTGCCGTATTCGCGCTTCTGGCCCTTCTCGACTCGGCCGCCGAGGAATTGCGCGAAAATTTGCACGCCAAAACACACGCCCAGGATCGGCACGCCGAGTTCAAAAATGGTTTTGTCCGGCAACGGCGCTTTCGGCGCATACACGCTCGATGGCCCGCCCGACAAGATGATGCCGCTCGGTTTCAGCGCCGCGATCTCGGCGGCAGGCGTGTTGAAATGGAGGATGGTGGAATAGACGTTGCACTCGCGCACGCGCCGCGCGATGACCTGCGTGTATTGCGAGCCGAAGTCGAGGATGACAATGTTTTCGTTCATGGCTGAAAATTCAAAGGCGGATTCTCTTTTGCTGGCGGGATTTTTACGAGCGAAAAATTTTGCCGCGATGGAATCTCGGTGCTTCTGCTCCCAAGTGGTGGAAGTTCTCGCGCTGCGAGAACTCCGCCCGCGCAGCAGCGGGCGGAACGGGCGGACGGAGCGTGCCAACTCTCCAAAAGGCGTTGCGCCGCTGCACGCGGCGCTGGTTTTCGCAGCGCGAAAACCGCCACCACTTCGCAGTTTGCCATCTGCCGTCGCTCGGTTCATCTTGAATTATCGCGCTTTTCCGGCCAAGGTTTCCGGGTGCGTTTTAATCCCGGCTTCTGGCGAAAATGCCGCTACTGGCTCCGCTGCGTGCGGTTCGCTGTGTGGGCGTTGCTGCTCGTGGGGTTGCTCGCGTTCGCGTGGTTCAATCTCGTCGGCCTGCCGAATTTTCTGAAATCGCAACTCACCGCCACGTTGCACGAACGCGGACTAGATCTCGAATTTTCCCGGATGCGTCTGCGCCCGGCCCACGGTTTCATCGCGGAAAATGTCCGCGTGGGCGGCACGAATGACGCCAACGCCACGCGTTTCACCGCGAAGGAAATCCAACTCCGCCTCGACTACGGCGCGTTGCTGCGCGGGAAATTTGAACTCTACGGCCTCGTGCTGCATCAGGGCGAATTCACTTTGCCCGCCACGCCGACGAACACGCTGGTGGTTTCCGGTCTCGAAAGTGAATTGCATTTCAAAGCGGGCGATACTTGGTCGCTCGAAAATTTGTCCGCGCAATTTGCCGGGATGAAATTTCAGCTCGCCGGCGAAATCGCCCACGCGCGCGAGCTGAAAAAATGGCCGCTGTTTGCCGGCACCAAAACCGGCAGCCACGGCGACAGCGCGGCGCGGCTCGCGCATCTGGCCGCCACCTTGGAAAAAATAAAATTCACCGGCGAGCCGCAGTTGAACCTCGCGCTCACCGGCGACGCGCGCGATGTGCACACGTTTTCCGTGCGACTAAATGTGACCGCGCCCGGCGTGCAGACGCCGTGGTTCAACGCCAATACCGTCCAGGCTGTCGCCCACCTCACCGCGCCGACGGAGGCGGTCATGAACCTCGACGCGTCGTGGAGTTTTTGGACCAACTTGCAGCCGTTCCGCCTCACTTGGTCGGCGCAGGCGGACGAGTTGCGCGCGGCGAAAATCAGCGTCCGTCAGGCCGAAGTCAGCGGTGCTTGGAACGCGCCGGAGCTTTCCCTCGGAAAAATTTCCGCCCAACTCGGCGGCGGAAATATTCTGGCCGGCGGCGCGCTCGATGTGGCCACGCGGCGCGTGATGTTCACGAATGATTCGGCGTTTGACCTGCACGCGTTGGCCGATCTGCTCCCAGAAAAAATGCGCGCGCAGCTAGTGCTGCTGGAGGGGACGATGGCACCGCACCTCGCCGTTGGTGGTTCACTGCAACTGCCGCCGTGGTTGTCGTCGCCAACAAATTGGCGCGCGGAAATCGAGCCGACGGTCGCGGTCGGCGGTTCGCTGGCGCTCACAAACGCCAATGTGGGCAAGGCGAAAATTGATTTGCTCGCGGCGCACTTCGGTGTTTCCAACCGCGTCTGGACGCTCTCGGAACTACGGCTGGAGCAGGGCAAAACCAAATTATTTTTGCGCGGCTCCGAGGTTGACTCGACGAAAGATTTTTCGGCGCACGTCGCCGGATTTTTTGACCCGAACTGTCTCCGCCCTTTTTTGACCACGAGCAACGCGGTGCGTGGCTTTAGCCATCTGGAGTTCGCCGAGCCGCTGGCACTCAATCTTGAAGTGACCGGCAATGTGCGCGAACCGCAGCGGCTTGCGGCAGTGGGCAGCTTGGCGTTGACGAATTTTGCGATCCGCGAGCAGACGGTGGATTCGCTGGTGACCGAGGTGAGCTACACGAACTTGTTCGCCAATTTTCTGCGGCCACGCATCTTCCGAGCAGGTGGCACCCAGACATTTTTCGCCGACAACGTCATGCTCGACATTGCCGGTCAGCGGCTGTTCGCGACCAATGGTGACGCCCATCTGGAGCCGATGGTGGTGGCGCGCGCCATCGGGCCGAACACGGCGCGCGGCGCGGAGCCGTATCAGTTTCTCGGCGTGCCGCGCCTGAAGGTGAACGGCTGCGTGCCGTTCAAACAAAAATTTGGCGACTTGGTGGATGACGACGCGGATTTGTTCGTGGTGGTGCCGGAGGAAACGCCGTTTCGTTGGAAAAAGTTTGAGACGCCGCGCATCACCGGCACGATCCATTGGTGGAAAAATTTCATCGTCGTGACCAATGCGGTGTCGGAATGTTATGGCGGCACGGCACACGGCTGGGGAAATTTTGACGTGCGCACGGAAGGCGAAGGGACGGACTTCAAATTTTTTCTCGCGGGCACGAACGTGGATTTGCACGCGATGGGACGAGCCTTGTGGTCACCGACGAATCAACTCGCGGGCGCGCTCGCGGGCGAGGTGACGGTGACGAGCGCGAACTCCAGCGACTGGCGGACGTGGGACGGTTTCGGCGCGGGTGAATTGCACGACGGTTTGCTGTGGGATGTGCCGGTGGTCGGCCTGGTTTCCAAGGCGCTGAATGTCCTGACACCGGGCCTCGCGCTGGGGAGCAGCCGCGCGACGGAAGCGGACGGAAAATTTGTGATGACGAATGGCGTGATCTTTACCGACACGCTGGACATCCGCTCGCTCACGATGCGGCTGCAATATGTCGGCACGGTGGATTTGGAACAAAATGTGGACGCGCGGGCGAAGGCGCAACTGCTGCGAAATATGCCGGTGTTTGGTTGGCTGGTGAGCGCGGCGCTTTCGCCGGTGAGCAAAATTTTTGAGTGCCGTGTCACTGGCACGCTGGGGCAGCCCAAGCCGGAACCGATTTACGTTCCCAAATTATTTCTAGCGCCGCTGCACCCGATTCACACGATGGAGGAAATTTTCTCCACGCCCACCACGAACGCGGCGGGGCAGAAAAATTGAGGGAAACAGCTTGTCTGGTTTTCTGCCAAAATTGATTTCAAACTTTTTTAGTCAGAGGAATGATTGGTAGGGCTGCGATAGCCCAGACTGAAGCGAGTCCGCGAGCGGAGGTCTGGGTAACGTAACGCAAATAATTCTCCCGGCCTGTCAAGGCCGGAACCAAGTTCATCATTTCAATTTTCAGCCGCGAGGTTCCGCCCTTTCAGGGCGGCGGAAGTTTTTGGGAATTACTTTCCCAGGCCTTCGCTGCGCTTCAGCCTGGGCTATCCTGACGGGCTTGCAGCCCTACCAACCCGCCGTTTTTAATTACCGCGACGGGGAATTGGTCAGCGTTTGGCCGGCGTCGAAATCTTGATTATAAAAACCATCGGCGTGGCCGGTTTTTTTGAACTGCTTTTTTTCCCGCTTCTGCTGGGCATCAATCAGTTTGCGTTCCATCTCGGCGTCCTCGGCCGCGGCGGCGGACACGCCGGGCAGACGTTTTTCTTCCTTGAGCGTATTTTGCGCGGCGAGTTCTGGCGTCTTCAACACGGTCGGGCGCATGAGCACGATGAGTTCCGAGCGCGTCTTGCTGTCCGAGTGGCTGGTGAACAATCCGCCGAGCAATGGTATGTCCATCAGATACGGGATGCCCGCCTTGCTGTTACTTTTATTGGATTTGATGAAACCGCCGAGCATCACGGTGTCGCGATCGCGCACGGCGATTTCCGAAGCCAGTTCACGTTGGATGGTATTCGGCACTTTGCCCACACCCGTGATTTCGGTGAAGCCGCTGAATTCGTTGATGGATTGGGTGATGTCCATTACCACCAAGCCGTCAGGATTAATATAGGGAGTGACTTCCAGTTCCACACCGGCGAAGAGTTGGGAGTAAGAGGAACCACCTAAGCCGCCGCTGTAGCCAGAGTAGGTGGAGGTGACATAGGGTCGGCTTTCGCCCACTTGGAAGCTGGCTTTCTGCGCTTGTGAAGCTTGGATGCGCGGACGTTGGATGATGCTGGCGCGTGAATCGGAAGCCGCCGCCTGCACGGCTGCGTCCCAAGTCGAATTCAAATGGCCGAAGTAACTGAAGCCGCTGCCCAGCGAATCGCCAAACGTGCTGGCACCGTTGGTGCCGACCGCGCTGGTGAGAAAATTCAAGAATGACGGACCGTTATTCATGCCGCCGGCACCAGCAACGGTGTTGAGAATGTTCGATGAATTATTGGGGTTGTAAAGCGTCTTGGGATTTTGTTTGGCGGACACGCCAAAATTCAAATCGCTCCCCAGCGTCACATCAATGATCAGCGCCTCGATCAAGACCTGCGCGAGCGGCACGTCAATCTTGGAGATGATCTCCTTGATCTGCACCATGTCCTGCCGTGTGGCATAAATCAACAACGTGCTGGAACTGGCGTTGGGAATAATTTTCGTCTGGCCGAATAATTGAATTTGATCCTGCCCGCCACCGCCCGTTGAACTTTGAGCGCTGTTGACAATCCGGTTCAAGCGCTGCGCGAACGTGCTGCCGCCGTTCGGCGTGCCGTTGGGATTATTCCCGCCTTGGACGCCGCTGCGACCGCCGAACCCGCCGCCAAGTCCGCCTTGCTGTCCGCCGATACCGCCCTGCCCGCCGTAACCACCGCCGCCGGTGCCGAGTCCGCCACGACTTCCGCCGAGTCCGCCCAACCCACCGCCGCCGCCGGATGAGCCGCCACCTTGACCGCCGCCGATGCTTATCGTCGAGCCGCCGCCACCGCCAAGGCTGGTGAGCGCAGACGCGATGTCTTCCACTTTTGCATAACGAATCGGGATGACCTCGGAGATGTATTCTGCCGGGACGCTGACATCAATCTGCTCAATCATTTCGAGCATTCGCTTGACGTTTTCCGCGTAGTCGCGCAGCACGAGAATACCGTTACTATCAATGGCGAGAATAGAATTGGCGAGCTTCGCAAACGGCGAGATGACCGGGATCATCTCGGTAGGCTTGACGTATTTCAACTGGACGATGTGCGTGACGTAGGATCCGAGGTTCGGGAGATTCGTTGAGCCGCTGCGATCAATCTCGCCCGCCGCCGTGTTCGCCAGTTCGGACGGCATCACCTTCACAAATTTTTCGCCGACGTTGATGACGGAAACATTGTTCAGCGCGAGCACGGCTTGCAAAGCCTGGATCATTTCACCTTTGGTCAACGGCGTGGCGCTGGTGTCCAACGTGATTTTTGATTCGGGCAAGCCGGCGCGCAACAATGTGCGCCCAACGTATTTTGCGTAAATACCCAAAACCTGATTCAACTCCACACCTTCAAAATGAATCGTCGGCACGATTTCATCCGCACCGGAAATACCACCAGCGATTGTCTTGGCGCGGGGCGAAGCGGCTCCATCAGCAGCGGTGGTAGTTATCGCGTCTGATGTCGGCACGTCCGGCGTGGCGGGCTTGGTGAAGATGGCGTCGCTTGCATTTTGCGGCGTGGCGTAGCGTGGCTGCGCGGCGTTGTTCGTGGCGGGAACTATGCCGCCATAACGTTGCAGGCGGTTGCGGTTGGTCGGCGGCACTCCGGGCGGCGTCTGCGCCCCCAAATCCAAGCCGACGAGGGCCAGCATCAATGCGAGAAATTTCGTTTTCATTTTGCCTTTGCGTTTGAAGTTTTTGCCGGCGCGGCGGCGGGCGGATTTTTTTGGTAATTGGCCACGAGCTTGATGTTGGCCACGAGGTGCTGGCGCGGTTGATCCGGCTGCAATTCCAAATCGCGCACGCGGATCATCGCGGCGTTGGTAGAAAGATTCATGAGAAAATCCACGAGCTGCTCATCCGTCGCCGTCGCCCCGACGTTCTGAATCTGCTCGATGAAAAAAAGATCGTTCGTGCGCGTGATCTGCCGCGAGGGATTCACCACGCCGATGCCGCTGCTGCTGGCCTGCTGCTGGATGGTGCGGAGAAAATTGATGCCTTGATCCGCCATCTCCACGAACTGTCCCTCGCTCTCAAACTGCTTCACTGATTTTTCCAATTCTGGTTTTTCTGCGAGCGCGGTTTCGTAACGTTTTAATTTCCCTGTCGCCGCGTCCGTGCGGCCGTTCAATGCGCTCAAGTCCGAAAAATGCGGCACGATATAAACCCAGTTCAGCACAAGGAATAAAACCACGATTACGCCCACCACGAGGCGGCGTTCCGACGGACGCAAGTGGTCAAAATATTTTTTCATGGCGTCTCGGTCTCCGTGTGCAGCAGCTCCACCGCAAAGCCCCAGGTGACCACGTTGCCCGCCTGCCGATAGAAATACGCATCGTTGCCCGTGGGGTTGTTATTGAACATCGGCTCGCCCTTGAATTTCATGTAGCGGATACTGTCGTAAAATCCGTTTTGCCCGCCGATCAAATCAAGCTGGTCCGGCGTGCAGGTGCCGCTAAGCGACAATTTTTTCCCGTCATTAAAACTGAACCGTTGCAGGCTGATGCCCTGCGGCAACACGTCCGCCACCACTTGCCAGCAATTGAGCGCCGCGTATTTTAACTGCGCGCGTTCTTTCAGCACGCCGTAGCGCGCCTTGAGTTGCAGCGTGTTCGTGTAGCTGCCGCCCAACCCCGCCACCTGCGCCTCGACTTTGCTGGTCTTGACCCCAGCCCACGCGACGGCAGAAAAATAACAGACGAGGAAAACGCCATACGCCACCAGCGCGTAAAATAATCCGCGCAGCCACAGGCGATCCACGAACTGCTGGTGATAACGCGTGGTGAATTCTTCCGGCAGCAAATTGGATTTACCCGCCGCCGTCGCGCGTTTTGCGGTGCGCGCCGCGAGTTCTGCGGGCGGCAGCGGGGCGGTGACTTGCACCGGTTCGCCCAGTGCCGTGCGTAAAACATTTTCCCATTCCGTGGCGTTCACCGGGTCGGCGATGAGCTGCCATTTCGCGGACGCCGTAAGCCAGCCTTCGAGTTCGCCCGCCCACGCGATGTGCGCGATTTGATTTTTTAATTCACCCGCGCGATCACCAGTTGCGGGCAGCGTAATGAAACTTAAATTCCGCAACGCGCCGCCGGTCCACCACGCCACGAGCGCGGCGTTTTGACCGGCGAGCGAGGTGGGAAAAACATGAACGCTGTCTTCCGCCGGATTGACGGCGGTGAGCTGATCGAGCATCGGCACTTCGAGGCGATCCGCGAGATAGCCCTGCGTCTCCAGCTTGCCGAGAAATTCTTCCACCAGATTCCGCGCCGCGATGACGACGATAACGGTCTGCAAACTTTCCGGGATGGCATCGCCCTTGGGCGGCGCAGTGTGCGTGCCGAGGACGTGCAGCGTCCACACGATTTGCGTGACGGGAATCGGCGAGAGTTTTTCCAATTGTAACTCCACCATCGAGAGCGTCTCTTCAAAACTGCTCGCGGGCAGTTCGACGACGCGCAGAAAAACATTTTCCGCCGGCAACCACGCGACGTTTAATTTTGGTTGCCACAAGGAAGCCCAATTTTTAGCGACACCTTTCTTCGGCAGTTTCTCCGCGTGCGGCACGCGTTGCTCGCGGCCGAGCGCAAAGCCGCCGCCCTTCGCGTCGAACTGCCAGAGGCGTTTCGCGTCCGGGGCGACGTGCAGGATGTTGCAAGAATTCCAGCGAGCCATGATTCAGATTTGAAATTTGAAATTTGAAATTTGAAATTTCATTTTGTGCGTGAGATAAACTGCGTCTTGTCATCGTCCCCGCCGAGGCTTTCCAGATGCTCCTCGATCTGCGTGACGCGCAACACTTCTTCGATGGTCGTCGTGCCTTCTTTCACCTTGTTCCAACCGTCGGTGCGGAGCGTTCTCATGCCCGCTTCAATCGCACGCTGCGCGATGGTCGTGGCGTTCGCACGATTCATAATCAACGGCCGCAACGCCTCGGTGACGAGCAGCAATTCGTAAATTCCTTTGCGCCCTTGATAACCTTGCTGGCGGCAATGTTCACAACCCGCACCGTGCCAGATTTTCGCCACGCCGATGTCGGCGGCGGGAAAACCGATGCGACGCAAATAATCGTGATCCACTTTCTGCTCCGTCTTGCAGTGCTGACAAATCGTGCGGACGAGACGTTGCGCCTGTACGGCTTCAACGGACGACGCGATGAGGAACGGCTCGATGCCCATGTCCGTCAAGCGTGTGAACGCGCTCGGCGCGTCGTTCGTGTGCAGCGTGGAGAAAACCAAGTGACCCGTGAGCGACGCGCGAATGGCGATGTCCGCCGTTTCGGAATCGCGAATTTCCCCAATCATCACGACATTCGGGTCTTGCCGCAAAATATGGCGTAGTCCCATCGCGAACGTCAGCCCGATGTCTGAACGCACGGCGATTTGATTAATGCCCTTGAGTTCGTATTCGACTGGTTCCTCAATGGTGATAATGCGTTTGTGAACCGAATTAATTGCCGAGAGAAATGCGTAAAGCGAAGTGGATTTTCCCGAACCCGTCGGGCCGGTGACGAGAAAAATTCCGTGCGGCTTGACGATGATGTCACGAATCGCGTCTTCTTCCATTTTGGAAAAGCCCAGCTTGTCCAAACTTAAAAAGATTTTTCCACGCGTCAGCAAGCGCAGTGAAACTGATTCGCCATAAACCGTCGGCACGGTGGAAACGCGGATGTCAATTTCCTCGCCCTTGATGCGGACATTGATGCGTCCGTCCTGCGGCAGACGTTTTTCAGAAATGTTCATCCCGCTCATCACCTTGATACGCGAGATGATCGCGGATTGAAAACGCTTGAGCGTCGGAGGCAACGGAATTTGATGGAGGATGCCGTCAATACGGTTGCGGATTCGCAACTCGTCTTCCTGCGGCTCGAAATGAATATCCGTCGCGCGATCCTTGAACGCTTCCCAAATAATTTGGTTCACGAACTTGATGACGCTCGCCTCCTGGTCGCCCTCGGTGATTTCCTTGTCAATCGCGATTTCCAAATCCATCGCGTCGCTGTTGCCCATTTCATCGAGCGTTTCCGCACCGACGCCGTAGTATTTTTTCAGCGCCTTCTCGATTTCGCCGCGCGGTGCGAGCGCAAAACTCACCGGCATTTTGGCATCAAACCGCACCGCGCTCATCATCGCCGCATCAAACGGATCGCTTGCGGCGATCTGCAAAACGCCATTGTTCAAAGCGACCGGGAGAATGGAATATTGAAACGCAATCTTCGTGGTGATTTTGACGCGCACCTCGTTTTCAATCGTGAGCTTGGGGAGATCGAGATACGGCCAGCCGAGCGCGGCGGCGAGGCGCTGCATGAAAACATCCTCGGCCACGCCGCGTTCGCGGGCGACGAACGTGAGCAGCGGCTCGGCGGAACCGGCGTCCGACGCCGCGCGCCATGCCTTGCGCCAATCGTCGAACTGCGCCGGTGACGCTTCCGCGACCGTCGCAACAAGATTTCTGACCGGACTAAAAGCCATTTTGGTTCAAGTTCAACAATCCGAGCCGCAGAAAGTTGCAGAAATTCGAGCGCGTGACAATGCAAACCGCCATCGGGTAGTGGTATCGCTCGCCCCACCAGCTATAGCCAAACAATGCCACTACTCGCCATCGGGTCATCGCCGCGCGCCATCCCTACCCAATCAGGACATCCAGCAGGCGACAGCCGACCCGATGGTTGGGATGCCAACAAATCTTTTTTCGCGCGCGCTTCCGTGGTTTAATTCCGGGATGAAACTTTCCGATATGCGCGAGCTGCTGGCGCGACGCGACATCCAGTTGACGAAATCGCTGGGCCAAAATTTTTTGCACGACGCCAATCAGTTAGAGCGCATCGTGGCCGCCGGGGAAGTGACGGCGACGGACAAGATTTTGGAAATCGGGCCGGGGCTGGGGCCGTTGACGGAATTGCTTTTGGCCAAGGCGGAAAAAGTTTTGGCCATCGAAATGGATGGTCGGCTGGTGACGTATTTGCGCGAACGGTTTCCTTCGCCATCCGAAAACCTGGATCCGAAATTTGAATTGCTGCACGACGATGCGCTGGCGTTGCTCAAGCGCGAAACCCGCGACTGGCGCGACTGGAAGCTCGTTGCGAACCTACCGTATTCGGTCGCCTCACCGATTTTGGTGGAGCTGTCCGCTGGCCTGCGCGCGCCGAAAATGATCGTCGCCACGCTTCAGCTCGAAGTCGCGCAACGGCTCATGGCGCTGACGGACGATGATCATTACGGCATCCTGACGCTGCTGGTGCAACTGGATTTCGAGCCGCGCGGCTGGTTCAAGATTCCGCCGGGCTGTTTTTTTCCGTCGCCGGAAGTGGACTCGGCGTGCGTGACGCTCGTGCGCCGCGCCACCCCGTTGCTGCCAGAAACGCAGCGGGACATTTTCCGGCGCGTGGTGAAAAAATCTTTTTCGCAACGGCGCAAGATGATGCTGAAGCTGTTGAAACAGGATTGGCCGAAGGAAAAATTGGAGGCGGCGTTCGTGGAACTGAACATCTCGCCTCTGGAGCGCGCGGAGAAATTAAGCCTGACACAGTTCGTGGCGCTGACAAAAATTTTAAGTCCGTAAATATTAAGTAGCGCAATCTCGGCGTGCTGCCTGACCAACCTAGCATCCGGCGGCGCGACGAACCAGTTCATGCGGCTGCAAATCCACCTGTGACGCGCGGTTGTTTCGGAAACCGCCCCCCAAAATAATTTGCGATTTTTGTTGCAATCTCCTTGGAAACCGTCAGTCTGGCGGCGTTCGAGCTTGTCTCTTTCAAGGCATGGTGAATCTTCAAGTGAATTCGTTCAGTGATGATTTTAGACCCGGCGTTCGGGAACAGTCTGTAGAAAGTCACGGTTAGTCGGACAGAAAACATCACATGAGCAATAAATTATTCGTTGGAAATCTTTCCTTCGACACTACCGAAAACGATTTGCAGGACGCGTTTGCCGCGTTCGGCTCCGTTACGGAAACCAACCTGATGATGGATCGCATGACGAACCGCCCCCGCGGTTTCGGCTTCGTGACCATGTCTTCAGCGGAAGAAGCCCAGAAAGCCATTGACGGCTTGAACGGCAAGGAACTCGGCGGTCGCGCCCTCACGGTCAACGTGGCCAAGCCCCGCGAAGAGCGTCCGGCTGGCGGCGGCGGCGGAC
Source organism: Limisphaerales bacterium (assembly GCA_025360325.1). Taxonomy (GTDB): domain Bacteria; phylum Verrucomicrobiota; class Verrucomicrobiia; order Limisphaerales; family UBA11358; genus UBA11358. The sequence continues at coordinate 17,172 of JANYCI010000275.1, forward strand.
GTCGTGAATTCGGCGGCAGCAGCGGCGGCGGCGGCGGATACCGTGGCGGTTCCGGCGGCGGCGGCGGTGGCGGCGGCGGCGGTCGTGGCCGTTACTAATCACTGATTCCGTAGAAACATTTCATGGCGGGGTTCGGGTGAACCGAATCCCGCCTTTTTTTTATTATTACTCCCCGCCCCGCCCGCATGAAGGCTCAGACGAAAGAAGAGCACATTGAAGTAGAAGGCTGCGTCACCACGGTGCTGCCCGGCACGATGTTCCGCGTCGAGCTGGACAATAAACACATGGTGCTCGCCACGATTTGCGGCAAGATGCGTAAACGTTGGGTGCGTCTGACCGTGGGCGACCGCGTGAAGATGGAGATGTCTCCTTACGATTTGAACAAAGCCCGCATCACTTGGCGGCTGCGCTGAACAGGCGCAAGTTTTTCAGCTTCGTTATTTTCCCCGCAACCGCAGCGTCATCCCTTCGCGCGCGGCTTCTACAATTAGTTTTCCCTTGGCCTTGATGACGAGTCGGCGCGCGTAGGCCACGAACTCGTCAATTTTTTTATCGCTGTGATCCGGGTCGTGATGAAAGAGAATCAATTTTTTCACACCAGCCTTGAGCGCGAGCGCCACGGAATCATCTAGGCAACCATGACCCCAGCCGATGTGCGTCTCGTATTCAGCACGATCGTATTGCGAGTCGAGAATCAGCACATCCACACCGCTGATGAAATCAATCATATCCCGATCATCGCCGCCTTTGCGCGGCTCGGTGTCGGGAAAGAACGCGAGCGAACCGGCCGGCGTGTTCAGCCGGTAGCCAACGGTCATACCAGGGTGATTGGCGCGCAAGGCACGGATGCGGACAGAGCCGACGGTGAGATTGAAGTCTTTGACTTCCTCAATTGAGATATTACTCGGCAACTTGGAAAAGGCGACGGGGAAATATGTGCTCTCCATCTGGCCGGTCACGGCAGCGACCAGGCTTTTGCGCGCGCCTTCGCAACCGAGGATATGCAGCCGACAGTTGGCCTCGTAGAGTGGCGCAAAAAATGGCAGACCCTGAATGTGATCCCAATGCGTGTGTGAAAGCAGGAGCGTGAGCTGAAGCGGTTTGGTTTTGAATTCGTCGAGCAGCGCCATGCCGAGTTTCCGCAGACCGGTGCCAGCATCGAGGATAATTATTTTGGAACCGCAACGGACTTCCAGACATGAGGTGTTACCGCCGTAACGCACGGTTGCCGCCCCCGGTGTGGGAATGGAGCCGCGAACGCCCCAAAATTTTATGCTCGCAGAAGTTTTGATGCGGAGAATTTAGCGCACCTGCGCGAAAAATAAAATTGAAAATTTTCCGGACAAGAAAATGGTGGGTTGGCGGGGACTCGAACCCCGGACCAATGCCTTAAAAGGGCACTGCTCTACCAACTGAGCTACCAACCCAACGGGGACGTTGGAAAATAGATTAGTCGTTCACAAAAGCAAGGTAATTTACGCGCCACTTTCGGTTGGTGTGCCGCTGGACAACTGTTCCCAGCATCCGCTAGATTTCCCATCTGCTCTTCGTTCCGGGACAGAATCCAAAATCAATTAATCCTTTAGTGATGCGATTAAAAAACCTCGCTTGGCCGTGGTCAACTCTCCCGCTGACTGAATTCGCGGATCATCGCCTTCCACCACGCGGCGAGTTTTTCCTCGGGGCGTAACCACGCTTGTTGATGTAGCCAAACCATCACGCGTTGGTCGGCCATCACGGCCAGACGCTCGGAAGATTTTAATTTCTCCGGCCCGAACGCGAGCAGTTTCTCGCCGAGATCGCGCACGGCATCCGTGCCCGCGCCGATTTTTTTGAACTGCTCGGCATAGACGGGATTCAATTCTTTTTCGCGGAGCAACGTCACATGAATCGCATTGACGTAGGGATCAAGCACGGCGGCAGCGAGACCAGCGTGATTGCGCCCTGAAAATTTTTCGCCTTCGGTCAGCTCGTGAATTTTCATCCGCGACCGGAGCGAAACGAGTTCCATCGGCGGCTTCGTTTCTTCCGGCGTGAGAAATAATCCTAGAGATTTTGCGCGCGTGCCGAGACTGCGGCGACTCGTCAACACGCTCAACGGCACGGAAAAAACCATGCCCGCCAACACCGGCGTGAACCACCAAAACAAACCGGGGTCGAGCTTCCAAGTGAACCAGCCCCACAGCACGCCGATGAGCGTGTGGCCCCAGTGTCGTTGCGCGGCATAGAGCCAGTCCGTGCCGTCGGCATCGCGACGTTGCGTAGTCCACGCGACGCTGATGCCCGCGAGATTCGTCAGCACAAAACGCGTGTGCCAGAGCATGAGCAACGGCGCGTGCAGCGTGGAAAAAATTGTTTCGCAAATCACCCCCGCCGTGGCTTTGAACAAGCCGCCGAATTCTTTGCGGCGCGGCCAGTCGCGCGCGAGGTCAACGAGCGATAAAAATTTCGGCAGCAAAATAACCACCATGCAGATGATGAAAATCAACAGCGCGTGCTCCATGCCGCTCCAGTTTTTAAGATACGGATTGAACGATTCCACCGTGATGTCTGACAGCCCGGTGAATTTTTGCACGCAATAAATCCAGTCGAACGTCACCAGAAACGCGAGCCAAAGCGGGCTGGAGAGATAGCCGAAAATTCCGAAAATCAGGTGCAGCCGACTCACGCCGCGCAAACCTTTCGCGAACAGCACCAAGCTGTGTTGCAAATTTCCCTGACACCAACGGCGTTCGCGCTGGGCGTTTTCGATCAATGCCTGCGGGGCTTCTTCGTAGCTGCCTTCGAGATCGTAAGCGAGCCACACTTGCCAATGTTCCCGCAGCATCAGCGCCGCCTCGACAAAATCGTGCGAGAGGATTTGTCCGCCGAAAGGCTTGCGTCCGGGCAATTGCGGCAAATCGCAGAACTGCATGAACGGCTCGGTGCGGATGATGGCGTTGTGGCCCCAGTAATTTCCAAAATCGAGCGCCCAATAATTCAAACCGGAGATGAACACCGGCGCGTAGAGACGATTCGCAAATTGCTGGATGCGGCCAAACAAACTTTCCGCGTTCACCAGCGCTGGCACGGTTTGAATCAAGCCCGTGGTCGGATGCGCCTCCATCAATTTCACCAAGTCCACCAGTGTCTCGCCGCGCATCACGCTGTCGGCATCGCAGCAGACGAAGTAACGGTAGCGTTTGCCCCAAGTGTTAAGGAAGTCGCGGACGTTGCCGCTCTTGCGCTCCTCGTTGAACAGGCGGCGGCGATAATAAATTTTTCCGAGCGCGTCGAGGTCGCGGACGAGTTCGCACCAGTTGTGTTCCTCCTCGATCCAGCGGTCGGGATTCGTGGAGTCGCTCAAGATGAAGAAGTCGAATTTCGCAAGCTGGCCGGTGCGTTCGAGCGATTCGTAAGTGGCGCGCAAGCCTTCGAGCACGCGGACGGAATCTTCGTTGTAAATCGGGAAGATGATGGCGGTGCTGACGCCGTCAATGTTCTGTTCCTTGAATGGCTTGAGCGCGGTGAGGCGGCGGCGCGTGCCGAAGATGCGGATAAAAAATCCATAC